>JANWJU010000161.1 GCA_025451775.1 Terriglobales bacterium | reverse complement strand
TCCAGGATAACGATTGTGAAAGTCCTGCTGCATGCGCTTTGGCTGGCGCAGGAAAAGATCATGCAAGCTGGCGGTCCCATGTTTCGCGCCTACGAAATCGCACCGCCGGGCGACCGAACCGCAAACGCCTTCGGGCTTCTAGTGGTGCGCGCCTGGAAACCATTACTGGCGGAGCATGAGGCCGTGGTGGTCCCAGTCGAGGCTACCCCGGCGGCGCCAGAGGAGCCGGCTCCCCCGGCAACCGGCAGTGGCCGCAGTCGTCGCTGGGCTCCGGGCCCCGGCGCTGGCGCGGAGCGCTAAGCGGGCGGGCGAAGCCCGGGTGCCCGCGCCCATTAATTAATTATATTCGCGCGCGAAGCGCGGAAACAGCGCGTCGTTGGGGTAAACGCGGTCCACGTTCTGCGGGGTGATGAGCTGATGGGTGGTGAATGTCGCCGGGGCGATATGCTTGCCCAGCAGCAGCTCGGTGGCCAGCTTCATCACCGCCTCGCCGTAGCGCTCGGGAAAGGTGGCGACCGAGCCCACCAGCGGCGTGCCCGCCTGCCGCAGTTCGGCGCGCACCTCGGGCTCGGCGTTCTGGCCGACAACCGCGCAGTGCGCCGCCCGGCCACACTCCTGGAAGGCGCGCACCGCCGCCAGCGCCATGGGATCGTTGGCCGCGCCCACCGCGATGCGCTTGGCGGCGGAGCCGCGGAGATGGCGGCGCACCTGCTCCAGCGCGGACTTGAACTCGCCTTTCCCGTCCAGCCGCTCGACTTTCCGCTTGCCCGCCGGCAGCGACTCCTCCAGCCCCGCCAGAATGCCGTCGGTGCGCATGCGCACCAGCGAGCCCGCGCGCGAAATTTCCAGCAGCAACACCTCGTCCACCACGCCGTGCCACTTTTGTTTGATGAAGTTACCCAGGCAGTGCCCGCCCACCAAGCCCACGGCATAGTTGTCCACGCCGTAATAAATGGCGCCCGGATGCGGGATGTCGATGGCGATCAGGGGCACGTTGGCGGCTTGAAACCGCTCCGCGATCGACGGCGCGGTGCGCTCGTCGATCTGGAACTCGATGGCCACGTCCACGCGTTCATGGATGAGCCGCCCCGCGCTTTTTAACGCCGATTCCGGATCGCGCCGGTTGTCGACCGTGATCAACTCCACCTGCGCCTGCTGGCAGGCGCGGACCAATCCTTCGAACAGCTCGCGCGAGAAGGAGGAGTTGCGGTCCTGGTCAGCGTAGCCGACGCGAAACTTCCGCCGCTCCCCATCCCGCCGCCCTGCCAGCCGGTACTGGTTCTCCCCCAGCTTCTCCAGCATCCCGCACTCGTGCAGAGTGTAGAGGATGCGGAAGCAGATGCCTTTGCTCAGCCCGGAGCGCGCCACCACCTCCCGCAGCCCCAATTCCTCACCCGCCTTACGGAACGCCGCCAAGACGGCGGCCGCGTGGACCACCGACTTCACCAGGTATCGGTTCGGGCTGGCAGGGCCCGTAGCGCTGGCGGCGGAGGTGGCGGCGGTGGTGGGAACAGCCGCCTCGCCCGCGCTGGCGGGATCCCGGGGGGACGGCGGAACCGGTGTGGCGGCTTTCATATCCTGGATCTCCGCCTCTATTTCGCACCGCAACCCAAGGATTGTCAACGTTACCCGCAACTGTTACGGTTGCCGCCCGCGGCTCAGCTGCGCGTGCCGCATCGCACAACGATCCCCCAACGGCCCCGCCAGGCCGCCCGCGGCCGCGCCTGCGGCTGCGCAGCGGGCAGGGGACCGGGACGCAAGCCGCGTTGCGCCCTCCTTTCTACGCCGCCGGACAGGGCCAGGCCAATGGGGGGCTGAAAATTGGCGGCGTTGTGCAACACGGAACGTGGCGGGCAGCGGCACCGGTCCGGCAACCGCCTGAGCCGACGTCGGTTGCACCGCTGTTGGGCGGGGCAGGTGGTGGCGCCGCCCACCGCGTGCGGCCGCCGGCTCCGCCCATGAGCAGGTGACTCGCTCACCATTTCGCATAGCGGCACCCGTGCGGCGCCCGGCCCGCCGCCCGGCGCCTCGCACCCGGCCCCCACCGCGGCGCCACATCCTGTGCGCCTTCAAGCGTTTACGTCAACGCCGCCGGACCCGCCGCGCATTTTAGCTTGCAAAATTGCCCGCAAACGCCGAAATCGAGTTGGGGTGCCACGGACGATACGGGTAGAGTTGGAGGTTCCAGATTGATCGTGCCATGCCACTTTCCTCCTCGCACCACCCAACCCGCGCCGCCGACGCCTGCGAAGTCCGCGTGGCGGCGGCGCTCGAGGGCTGGCGTTTGGAACTGCCCTCGTGGGGGTTCGCCGACACCGGCACACGCTTCGGAAAATTCCTGCAGCCCACCGCCGCACATACGATTGAGGAGAAGTTTGCCGACGCCGGCCAAGTCCACCTCTACACCGGGTGCTGCCCCACCGTGGCGTTGCATGCCCAGTGGGATCTGCCCGGCGATGCCGCTGGCGACGCGCGCGCCGTCCTGCAGATGGCCGCGCGTTACGGCGTGCGCCCCGGCTCGATCAGCCCCACGCTATTCCAGGATCAGGAGTACAAACACGGCTCGCTCGCCAACGAACAGCCCGGCATCCGGCAGCGGGCGCTGGATCACATCGTTGCCTCCATTGCTTGGGCGCGAGCCTTGGGGTCGAGTGACGTCACCCCCTGGTTCGCCGACGGCTCCAATTTTCCCGCCACCGCCGATATGCGCCAGCGCAAGCGTTGGCTCACCGCGGGATTGGCCCGCGCCCATGCGGCGCTGGGGCCCGAACAGCGGCTGCTGATCGAATACAAGCCCTTCGAGCCGGCCTTCTACCACACCGACATCGCCGACTGGGGCATGGCGCTGCTGCTGGCCCGCGCCGCCGGTCCGCAGGCGCGCGTGCTGGTCGACACCGGCCACCACTACGCCGGGCAGAACATCGAGCAGATCGTGGCCTGGCTGCTGGACGAGGGGATGCTGGGCGGCTTCCACCTCAACGACCGCCGCTACGCCGACGATGATTTGACCTTCGGGTCGATCGATCCCTACCAAGGCTTCCGCATCTTCGCCGAGATCCTGGCCTTCGAGCGGGAACGCGGCTCGAGCGCCGGCTTGGCCACCATGATCGACCAAAGCCACAACCTCAAAAACAAGGTCGAGGAGATGATCCAGACGGTGATGAGCGGCCAGGAGCTGTACGCCAAGGCCGCCATCATCGATTTCGACGCTCTCGCCGCCGCCCGCGGCGAGCAGCGGCTCATCGACGCCGAGAACATCTATAAGGACGCCTTCTCGACCGACGTGCGCCCGGCGGTGCGCGCCTGGCGGCGGGCGCGCGGGTTGGCCGAGGATCCGCTCGCCGCCTTCCGCGCCAGCGGTTACCTGGAGCGCGTGGCACGGGAGCGCGCCGGACACACGGCCACGGCCACCAGTTACGCCTGAACAATTTCACTTCAGAAGGGATATCCACGGAGAGCTCATGCAGCAGAAAGCAGCGGTCGTCGAGTTGAAATATTTGAAAGATCTTTGGGACGAGGCCGCCACGCGCGGCATGGATGAGCCCGAGCTGCTCCGCTACCGCTCCAACCTGTTGGGGCGCGACCTGCGCATCACCAACTACGGCGGCGGCAACACCAGCTCCAAGATCACGCAGACCGATCCGCTCAGCGGCGAGCCCAAGGTGGCGCTGTGGGTCAAGGGCAGCGGCGGCGACCTGGGCAGCATCCAGCGCTCCGGCTTCGCCCATCTGTACCTCGACCAGGTACGCGGCCTGGAGAAGTTGTACCGGGGCGTTGAGCACGAGGACGACATGGTGGCGCTGTATCCGCTGTGCGCCTTCGGCCCGGGCGGCGCGGCGCCGTCGATCGACACGCCGCTGCATGCGTTCCTGCCCTTTCCGCACGTCGACCACCTGCATCCGGACTGGGGCATCGCGCTCGCGGCCGCGGCCAACGGCAAAGCCAAGATGGAGGAGTTCAACCAGAAGTTTGGCCACCGACTCGTCTGGGTGCCGTGGCAGCGGCCCGGGTTCGAGTTGGGCCTGATGATCCGCCAGGCGGTGGCGAATGTCCCCGGATGTGATGGCATCGTGCTCGGCGGCCATGGCATGTTCACCTGGGGCGAGACCCAGCGCGCCTGCTATTTGAATACGCTGGCGATGTTCGATCACCTGGGCCAGTTCGTGATGGCTGGGGTGGAGAAGCTGGGCAAGAACCTGTTCGGCGGCGCGCTGCATCAGGCCCGTCAGGACCGGCGCGAGCTGGCCCTGGATCTGTTCCCCTTCCTGCGCGGGCGGGTGTGCGGGGCGCAGCGGCTGATCGGGCATTTCAACGATCTCCCCGAGGTGTTGCAGTTCGCCGGCGCCAAGGACGCGCCCCGGTTCGCCCATCTGGGCACGAGCTGCCCGGACCATTTTTTGCGCACCAAGATCCGGCCCATGCTGGTGGATTGGAATCCGGCCACGGGCACGGCCTCGGAAGCGATGGATCAGTTGCGCTCGGCCATTGATGCCGGCCTCGAAGTCTACCGGCGCGAATACGCGGAGTATTACCAAAGCTTTGCCACACCGCAGTCGCCCGCCATGCGCAACGCCAACCCCAGCATCGTGCTGGTGCCCGGCGTCGGCCAGTTCAGCTTTGGCAAAAACAAGGCCGAGGCGCGCATCGCCGGCGAGTTCTACGTGAACGCCATCCACGTGATGGCGGGGGCGAGCGGCCTTGCTGATGGCAAGGAGCCCAACCCCCTGCCACAGGCGGGCGCGGCGGCGCCCACGGAGGCCTTCAAAACCCACAGCAACTATGTCGCGCTGCCGCTGAAGGAAGCCTTCGGCATCGAATACTGGGCGCTGGAGGAAGCCAAGCTGCGCCGCCAGCCGCCGGAGAAGGAGTTCAGCCGCAAGATCGTGGCCATCATCGGCGGCGGCTCGGGCATTGGCCGCGAAGCCGCCGTAATGATCGCCGCGCGCGGCGCCCATGTGGCCGTGCTCGACCGCGATGCCGCGCCGGCGGCCGAGACGGCGGCGGAGGTGCAAGCGAAATCGGGGCGGGAAACGGCGGTCTCGGCGGCCGCCAACATCCGCGAGCGCGCCTCGGTGCGTGCCGGGCTGCGCGCGGCCGTCGCCGCGTTCGGCGGCATCGACGTGGTCATCGTGACCGCGGCCATGTTCCCGTCCTCTCCCAGCGGCGTCATCGACGACGAGCTCTGGCGGGCCACGCTCGACGTCAACATCATGGGCAGCTTCCTGGCCGCCGACGAGGCGCGGGCGCTGTTCCAGGAGCAGAACCTGCCGGCCACGCTGGTGCTCACCAGCTCGGCCAACGCCGCCGTCCCCAAGCACGGCAGCGAAGCCTACGACGTCAGCAAGGCGGCGCTCAGCCATCTCGTCCGCGAGTTGGCCATCGGCATGGCGCCGGGCGTGCGCGTCAACGCCATCGCCCCCGCCACCGTGGTCTCCGGCTCGGCCATGTTCCCGCGCGATCGCGTCCTCGCCTCGCTCGCCAAGTACGGTATCGAGCACAACGTCGACGAGTCCACCGACGCCTTGCGCGCCAAGCTCGCCGGCTTCTACGCCCGGCGCACGCTGACGCGCGCCCCCATTACGCCGGCGGCGTGCGCCGAGGCGATTTTATTCCTCGCCGGCGAGCGCACCTCCGCCACCACCGGCCACGTCATCCCCGTCGATGGTGGACTGGCCGAGGCCTTCCTCCGATAACCGGCGTTCACGCCGCCAACCGCATGCGAACACTGCGCGCCGCCGCCGTCGATCTTGGAGCCGGAAGCTGCCGCCTCTCGCTGGGCGAGTGGGACGGCAGCGGCGCGCACTTGCAACTCGTCCACCGTTTCGCCAACGGTCCGGTGAGCCGCGGCGGGCATCTGTACTGGGACCTCGAGCGCCTGGAAAACGGCATCGACGCCGGCCTGCGCGCCTGCGCCCAAAGCCTGGGCGGCAACGGCGCCGGCGCGATTGATGCCTTGGGCGTCACCGGCTGGGCGGTCGATTACGTCCGCCTCGGTTCCAGCCAGCGCCCGCTCGCCGACCCCTTCTGCTACCGCGATCCCCGCACCGAGACCGCCATCGACGAGGTCTCGGCCCTGATTCCCCGCGAGCGCTTGTACGGGCTCACCGGCATCCAGTTCATTCGCATCAACACCCTCTACCAGCTCTGGGCCGACCGCCGCGACGGCGTGCCCGCCGGCGTGAGGTGGCTCAACATTCCCGAGTCCCAGCTCCACCGCCTCACCGGCCGCGCCCCGGAGACGGCGGTGGCGGAGTACACCAACGCCACCCACACGCAACTGCTCGCGGTCGCCACCGGCGAGTGGTGCGACGAAATCTTCGAGCGCACCGGCCTCGACCGCCGCGCCGCGCCCCGGATCGTGGCGCCCGGCACGCCGCTGGGGCGCCTGCGGGGCGAGTTGGCGGCCCTCGCTCCCCTGGCCGGCACCGAAGTCATCGCCCCCGCCTGCCATGACACCGCCGCCGCCGTGGCCGGTATCCCCGAAACCGGCGGCGATTGGGCCTTCATCAGCAGTGGTACCTGGTCCCTGGTTGGCACCGTGCTCGACCACCCCTGCACCACCCCCGCGGCGCTCGCCGCCAACCTCACCAATGAAGGCGGCGTGGGCGGCACCATCCGCTTCCTCAAAAACATCACCGGCCTCTGGCTGCTGGAGGAGTGCCTGCGCGCCTGGGAAGCCGCCGGGCGGCAGTGGACCACCGCCGATCTCATCGCCGCCTGCCAGTCCCGCCCGGCCTCGCAGGCGGTGTTCAACGTCGATCGCGCCGAGCTCATGCTCCCCGGCGACATGCCCGCCAAAATCAACCGCGCCCTCCTCGCCGCCGGCCGCGCCCCGCTGGCCGACGGCCCCACCGCCGCCCCCGACGTCGCCGCCGCCATCTTCGCTTCCCTCGCCGTCCGCTACGGCGAAGTCGTGCGCGCCCTCGCGCTCGCCTGCGGCCGCCGCTTCCGCCGCATTTACATGCTGGGCGGCGGCAGCCAGAACGCCGTCCTCAACCGCCTGGTCGAACACGCCACCGGCCTCGAGGTTGTGCGCGGCCCGGTCGAAAGCGCCACCATCGGTAACTTGGCGGTGCAGTTCGCCACCCTCGAAAACGGCCGCGCCGACGCCGCCACCGTCGCCGCCTGGGCCGAGCGTTTGGCCTGTGCGGCGCTCGTATAATCGCTGGTCTAACCCCCGCTCCAATGGCGCTAACCTATAGCCAGTGGTGACTCGTCCCCGCATCGCGCTCTTCATCCCCTGCTTCGTGGACCAACTCCTGCCCCAAGTCGCGCAGGCGATGGTGCGGGTGTTGGAGCGGGTCGGCTGCCAGGTCGAGTTCCCCGCCGCCCAAACCTGCTGCGGCCAGCCCGCCTTCAGCACCGGCCACTGGGCGGAAGCGCGGCCCCTGGCCCTCCGCTTCGCTGAAATCTTCGCTGGCCCTGAGGCCCGGCAAAGCTATGACGCCGTGGTGTGCCCCTCGGGCTCATGCACCACCATGGTGCGCAACTTTTTCCCCGCGCTGGCCCACGGCGACGCGGCGCTAGCGCAGGCAATCGCTCCGCTGCACGGTCGCGTTTTCGAGTTCAGCGAGTACCTGGTGCGGCAATTGAACGTGCGTGACGTGGGCGCCTCCTTTCCTTATCGGGTGACGTTCCACGACGGCTGCCACGCCCTGCGCGAGTTGGGCCTTTACGACGAGCCACGGGAGTTGCTCCGGGCCGTGCGCGGCCTGGAACTGGTCGAGATGGAGGAGACCACCGAGTGCTGCGGCTTTGGCGGCGCGTTCTCCATGCAGATGAGCGACATCTCGGCGGCCCTGGGGCAGCGCAAGGCCGCCAACGTCGAACGCGCCGGCGTTGATTTCGTCACCTCCTGCGACCCCAGTTGCCTGATGCAGATTGGCGGCACGCTGGCACGCCAACCGGGACGGGTGCGCGCTATCCACCTGGCCGAGATCCTGGCCGCGGGCCTGGACGCGGGCCTCGACGCGGGACCTCAAGACTCGGGCGCAGAGCGGTCGGCCCAGCCAAGCGCCCGCACGACAGGAGATGCCGGCGGCGCACGAGCGGGGCTCAGGGGCCCCCGCGACGCGCCGCCGGCCAAGCGGGCGGCGAAGCCGGGCGCCCGCGCGGAGAAACGCCCGTGAGTTCCACGCTCCATAGCTTCGAGCAGGCCGCGACCCGCGCCGCCCACGACCGCCCGCAACAGGAGACGGTGCGCACCAGCCTCGGCACCTATAACCGGGCGCTGAACGCCGGCCGCGAACGCTTCGCCAGTTGGAGCGAGGCCCGCCACCGCGCCCGTGCCGTTAAAGCCGATGCCGTGGCCCATCTCGGCGAGTATTTGGAACAGTTCGAAGCCCGTATCACCAGCCGCGGCGGCCACGTCTTCTGGGCCGAAACCGCGGCCGACGCCCGCGACTACATCCTGGACCTCGCCCGCCGCCGCGGCGTGCGCTCGGTGATCAAGTCAAAGTCGATGGTCAGCGAAGAGGTCCACCTCGGCGCCGCGCTCGAGGGCGCCGGCCTCGAGGCGGTGGAGAGCGACTTGGGCGAGTTCATCGTCCAACTCCGTAATGAACCGCCCTATCACATCGTCACGCCCGCCATGCATCTGCGCCGCGCGCAGATTGCCGCCCTCTTTCAGCAGAAGCTGGGCACGCCCGCCGGGGCCGATTCGGCCGAGGATCTCACCATGGCGGCGCGGCACTATATGCGCGCGCGCTTCGCCTCGGCCGGCATGGGCATCACCGGCGCCAACTTCCTGATCGCCGACGCCGGCATGGTGGCCATTACCGAGAACGAAGGCAACGCCCGCCTCACCGCCTCCCTGCCGCCGGTGCATGTGGTGCTCACCGGCATCGAAAAAATCCTGCCCCGCCTGACCGATCTGGCGCTGTTCTGGCCGCTGCTGTCCACCGCCGGCACCGGCCAGGCGATCACCTGCTACAGCAGCCTCATCGGCGGCCCGCGCCAGCCCGGCGAGGCCGACGGCCCCGAGGAGTTCCATGTCGTCCTGCTCGATAACGGCCGCACCCGCGTGCTCGCTGATCAAGAACGGCGCGACACGCTGCAGTGCATCCGCTGCGGGGCGTGCTTGAACGTCTGCCCGGTGTTCCACACCATCGGCGGCCACGCCTACGGCACCACCTACTCCGGCCCCATCGGCGCGGTGCTCACCCCGCTGCTGCGCGGCGAAAAAGAATTCGGCCACTTATCGTTCGCCTCCTCGCTCTGCGGCGCCTGCACCGAAATCTGCCCGGTCGAAATCGACCTGCACCATCACCTCATCGAAAACCGGCGCGACAGCGCCCTCCAACACGTCCGCCCGCTGCCGGAACGGATCGGCATGCGCGCCTTTCGATGGCTGATGAGCGACGCCGCGCGCTACGCCCGGCTGGCGCAGCTGGCCCGCCACCTGCTGCGCTTTAAAAACGCATGGGTGCCCGAAGGCAGCCCGCTCGACCTGCTGCGCCCCTGGACCGCATCCCGCGACCTGCCCGAGCCGCCGCGGGAGTCGTTCCGCGAGTGGTGGCAGCGAACCCGGCAGGAACGGGGCGGCCATGCCTAAGGGGCGCGACCACATTCTGGGCCGCATCCGCGCCGCGCTGGCCGACCGCCCGCCGGGCGGCCTCCCCGAGGATGTCGCCGGCGCGGCTGTTTTCGCACCCGTCGCCGATCCGCTCGCCCGCTTCCAGGCCGAGTGCCAGGCCAACCGCACCGAACTGCACCTGGTTACCGCCGCCAACGAAGCCGATTGCCTCACCGCCGTGCTCGCCCGGGAAAAAGAAGGCGGCGACGGCACCATTTACGTGCAGGACGCGCCCGCCCTGCGCGCGCTCGCGGCCCGCCTGCCCGCGGCCACGCAAACCAACCTGCAGTTCGCTCCCGCCCAACCCGCCGGGATCGCCAGCCTGACCCTGTGCGAAGCCCTCGTCGCCCGCACCGGATCGGTGCTCGTCTCCAGCCGCTGCGGCGGCCGCGCCGCCACCATCCTGCCGCCCACCCACATCGTCTACGCCCACGCCAGCCAGCTCCACGCCGAGATCGACGCCGCCCTCCTCGCGGCCCGCTCGCAATCTCCCACCGCCTCCCTCTACTCGCTCATCACCGGTCCCAGCCGCACCTCCGACATCGAAAAAATGCTGGTGCTCGGCGCCCACGGCCCCAAACGCCTCACCGTCCTCTTACGCACCGATTAACGCGCGGGAAGTGGCTCGCCACTGTTCCCTGGATCGCTCCGGTGATGCTCGCACTGTGAACATCACTCGCTTGTGGACGGGCTTCGATTGGCGGCCGGCACGAGCGGCACTGCCGCTCGTCGCCCCGCGCTGCTCGTGGCACTTCCAACCCGGCGGAGGCGGAGCGCATCTTGCAAGGGCTGGCAGGGGCTGGCCAGGCCGGCACGCGGACCCGCGAGCTGAACGGCGCCGGCGGCTGCGCCCCGCGGGAGAAATGTTGGTGCCCGGCGCCCACGGCCCGAAACGCCGGGCGGTCATTCGTCGTAATGACTCCTAAGGCCGGGCCCGCAAAGCGACCAGCGGGAGCGGCTCGATAAGCAAGCCATCCGCAACGCCGGCTGCCGCGCCCCGCGGCGGCGGTGGTATGATGCCGTGGCACAATTAACGCACCTCTGAGACCTATGTCCTCCGCCCCTGCTGCCGTTTCCACCCCCGTGTCCGCCCAGCGCTGGTACCCCCTGCTGGCCCTGCTGTTTGCTGGCAGCGGCTGCGCGGCGCTCATCTACGAACTGGTCTGGTACCAGATGTTGCAGTTGGCCATCGGCTCGCAGACGGTGTGCCTGGGTTTTCTGCTGGCGGCCTTCATGGGCGGGCTGTGCATCGGCAGCATCACCCTCCCCAAATACCTGAAGCGGGCCCGGACCCGGGGAAAAAACATCCATCCGCTGCGCCTCTACGCCGCGCTGGAGTTCATGACCGGCGTGCTGGCGCTGCTCGTCATGCTCATCATGCCGCTGGCCGAGCGCGTCTACTTCGCCGCTTCCGCCGACGGGCTGTCGAACATGCTGCTGCGCACGGCGCTGTGCTCGCTGTGCCTGCTGCCGCCGACGATTCTGATGGGGGCCTCGCTGCCCGCCATCGTGGCCTGGATCGAGACCAGTGCCGGGGGCGTGGCCATGTGGGGCATGCTCTACGCCGGCAATACGGTCGGGGCGGTGTTCGGCTGCCTGTTCGCCGGCTTTTACCTGCTGCGCAATTTCGACATGGCGACGACCACTTATGTGGCCGTGGCGGTGAACGTGGTGGTGGCGGGGCTGAGCTGGGCCATGGCGGCGCGCACGCCCATGACCT
>JANWJU010000160.1 GCA_025451775.1 Terriglobales bacterium | reverse complement strand
GGCGCTCGAGCGTGGCGACCCGGCGCTGGCCGCCGAACGGGCGCGCGCCGCGGCCGCCGGAGCGGAGGCGCAGCGGGCCCGCGCCGCGGGCCGGCCCGAATTCAGCGTGCAGTTCGCCTACCAGCGCACCGCCGGCGCATTTCCCGACCGCTACATGTGGGGAGCGAGTATGTCGCTGCCCTGGTTGCATCGCGCCGACCACGCCGCGGTGACCCGGCAGGCAGCCGAGACCCAGGCCGGCGCGCAGTCCACCCTGGAGCAACTGCAATTGGACCAGCGCTACCGCTTGACCGCCGCGCTGCTCAGCGTGCGGAACGACGAGCAGATGCTGCGGCTGGACGAGGGCGGCGTGCTGCCGCAGGCGCGGGCCGCCGCCGCCGCCGCCCTGGTCGCCTACACCACCGGCCAGGCCGGCCTGGAAAGCTATCTGCAAGCCTGGAACAGCGAGTTGACACTGGACCGGCAATACTGGCAAACCGTGGCCGATCATGAAACCGCCCTGGCGGCGGTCACTGAACTCACCGGGGTGGCGCATGACTAAGCAGGTATTGACCGTCCTGTTGGCGGGGCTGGCGGTGGCCGCCGCGGCGCAGCAGCGCACGCAGCAGTTTGGCGTGACGCTGGCCACCGCCCAGGTGCGCGCTCTTAGCCGGACGGTGCAGGCCACCGCCGCGGTGGCCGCCGACGAAGCCACCGAACTCCCGGTGACCGCACGGTTCGACGGCTGGATCGGGAAGTTGCCGGTCAACACCACCTACCAGCGCGTGCGCCGGGGCGAAGTGCTGTGCACGATCTACAGCCCCGGCCTGTACGCCGCCGAGCAGGATTACGCATTCGCCGCCCATCATCAGCAGCTGCTGGCGGCGAGCAGCGTGCCTGGCGTGGCAGCGGGGGGGCGCGCGCTGCTGGCTGATGCCGCCGCGCGGCTGCGGCAGATGCAAGTGCCGGAGGAGGAGATCACGCGCCTGATCGCGGGCGGAGAGCCGCGGCAGGAATTTGCGCTCACCGCGCCGCGGGATGGGATCGTGGAACAGCGCGGGGTGCTGCCCGGCGAGCAGGTCCATGCCGGAACGCGGCTGTTCACCCTCATTGGCCTGGCGCCCATTTGGGCCAACGCAGCCGTAGCCGAGGCGGATCTGGGGCTCATCGAGGTGGGCCAGCAGGCCAGCCTGTCGCTGGATGCTTTTCCGGGCCGGATGTACCAGGCACGGGTTGCCTTCATCACCCCCAAGGTGGATGCGGCCAGCCGGACCGCAGCCGTGCGTCTGGTGCTGCCCAACGTTGACCGGGCGCTGACGCCAGGGATGTTCGGGCGGGTGCGCATTGCGGTGGACATGGGGCGGCGATTGACCGTTCCCGCCAGCGCGGTGCTGCAGAGCGGCGAGACGGCGCGGGTGTTTGTGGCCGGGGGAGACGGCCGGTTCACCCAACGCGCGGTGAGCGTGGGTCCGCAAGTGGGCGAGGTGATCGTGATCCGCAGTGGGCTGCGGGCGGGCGAGCGGGTGGCGGCGGGCGCCAGCTTCCTGATCGCCTCGGAAGCCCAACTGTCCGCGGCGGCGGGCAGCTTCGCACCGCCGCCGCCGGGAGTGGCGGGCGCGCCGGCGGCGGCCACGGCCAGCCTGTTGCTCACCACTGACCCCTCGCCGGCCCGCAAGGGAGCGAACACTTTCCGCGTGCTGCTGCGCGACGCCCACGGTGCGCCCATCGTCGGCGCCCAAGTCACGTTGACTCTCGCCATGCCTGCCATGCCCGCCATGGGCATGGCCGCGAAGCTGGTGAGGGTGGCCATGCACGATGCCGGCGGCGGCCGCTACCAGGGCAGTGGCGCGCTGGACAGCGGCGGCCAATGGCAGGTGACCATTGTGGCCTCGCAGGGAGGGCGCTTGCTGGCGCGCGAGCAGACTTCGCTGCGCGCCGAGGGGGGCATGTGATTGAACGATGGATCACCGCCTGCTCCCGCAATCGCTTCCTGGTCTTGGCCGGGGTGGTGCTTCTGACCCTGGCCGGTGTGTTCTCGCTCGACCGCATCCCGCTCGATGCACTGCCCGACATCAGCGACGTGCAGGTCGTCGTGCACACCGCCTGGGCGGGACAACCGCCCGCCGTGATCGAGGACCAGGTGACGTATCCGCTGGTCACGGCGCTGCTGGGCGCGCCGCGGGCCACCGATGTGCGCGCCCAAACGATGGAGGGCGATTCCTACGTAACCGTCGTTTTCCAGGACGGCACCGATCTGTACTGGGCGCGCAGCCGGGTTCTCGAGCTGCTGGATCGCATCAGCGGCCAGTTGCCGGCCGATGTCCATCCCGTGCTCGGCCCGGACGCCACCGGCGCCGGCTGGGTCTTCGAGTATGCCCTGGTGGATTCCAGCCATCGCCAGTCCCTGGCCGAACTGCGCGCTTTGCAGGACTGGTTTTTGCGCTATCAGTTGGAAACCGTCCCCGGAGTGAGCGAAGTGGCCACCATCGGCGGCTTTCAGCGCCAATACCAGGTGGCGCTCGACCCTGCCAAGCTGCGCCAGTTCGGCGTCAGCCTGGAAGAGGTCGTCGCCGCCGTGCGCTCGGCCACCGGCGAGACGGGCGGGCGCTCGCTGGAGATGAGCGGCGCCCGTTACCTGGTGCGCGGCCTGGGCTACATAAAGTCGCTGGATGACCTGCGTCAGGTTGCGGTCGGCCTGCGCGGCGGCCAGCCGGTGCGGCTGACGCAATTGGGGACCGTCAGCTTCGGCCCCGACCAGCGCTCGGGCATCGCCGACTGGAACGGCGAGGGTGAAACCGTGGGCGGCATCATCATTGCCCGATCCGGCGGCAATGCGCTGTCGGTCATTCGCGGAGTCAAGGCCAAGCTGGCGTCCCTGGCCGCCTCGCTGCCGCCGGGGGTAACGATCCAAACCGCCTACGACCGTGCGCCGCTGATTGAAGACTCCATCGCCACGCTGCGTCGCGACCTGTACGAGGAAGCGATCATCGTCAGCCTGGTGATTCTGATATTTCTCTGGCATTTCCGCTCGGCGCTGGTGCCTGTGATTACCCTGCCCATCGCCGTGCTGGCCACCTTCCTGCCCATGGCCGGACTGCAGGTCAGCGCCAACATCATGAGCCTGGGCGGGCTGGCGCTGGCGATTGGCGTGCTGGTGGACGCCGCCATCGTGATGGTGGAGAACGGCCACCGCCGCCTCGCCGACTCGCCTCACGCCGATCGCGCCGAGCGCCGCCGCCTTCTGCTGGAGGCCGCGCGCCAGGTGGGGCCGGCGCTGTTCTTCTCGCTGCTCATTATCGTGGCCTCCTTTCTGCCGGTGTTCCTGCTGGGGGCGCAGGCGGGCCGCATGTTCCGGCCCTTGGCATGGACCAAGACGCTGGCGGTGGGCTTTGCCTCGTTGCTGGCGGTGACGCTGGTTCCCGTGCTGATGCCGATGCTGATTCGCGGCCGTCTGCGCAGGGAGCGGCACAACCCGCTGTCGCGTGCCACCCAGGCGGTCTACCGGCCGGTGCTGCGCTGGTGCCTGCGCCACCCGTTGTGGACGATTGCCGCCAATCTGGCCTTTGCCGCGCTGACTTTGCCGCTGGCGCTGCACCTGGGCAGCCAGTTCATGCCGCCCCTTTACGAGGGTTCGGCGGTCTACATGCCCACCGGTCTACCCGGCCTGGGGGTTACTCCGGCGGCGAACCTCCTGCAGGAGCAGGACCGCATCCTGCGCTCGTTTCCCGAGGTGGAGAGCGTGTTCGGCACCGCCGGGCGCAGCGACAGCGCCACCGATAATGCGCCGCTGGAGATGTACGACACGACCATCATGCTGAAGCCGCGCGCGCAGTGGCCGGCGGGCATGACCTACTCCCAACTCATCGCCGCCATGGACGCGCAACTGCACTTCCCCGGCCTGTCAAACAACTGGACCATGCCGGTGGCCAATCGCCTCGACATGGAACTTACCGGCATCAAGACCCCGCTGGGGCTCAAGATACAGGGGCCCAGTCTCGAAGGCATACAGGCGCTGGGGGCGCGGATGGAGCAGGTCCTGGCGGGAGTGGCGGGGGTCAAGTCCAGCTTCGCCGAACATGTGGCTGATGGCCTGTATGTCAACATCACGCCGGAACGCACGCAACTGGCGCGCTTCGGCGTAAGCGTGGCGGAGGTGCAGGAAATGGTGGCGGGCGCCATCGGCGGAGAGAACGTGACGGAGACGCTGAACGGGCGCGAGCGTGTTCCCATCAGCGTGCGCTACGCCCGCGACTTTCGCGATGATCTGCCGGCGCTGCGACAACTGCCGCTGACCACACCCGGCGGGGCGCAGATTCCGCTCGGCCAGGTGGCGGACATCTCGGTGACCCGGGGGCCGGCCATGATCCGCGATGAGGACGGGGCCTTGACCGGGTACCTCTATCTCGACGTCAACGGCAACGACTATGGCGGTCTGGTGGAACGGGCCAATGCCGCCTTCCGCGCCCGGTTGAAGCCGCCGCCCGGCTGCAGCTGGCGATGGTCGGGCGAGTACACGGAGCAGCAGCAGGCAGCGGCGCGGTTGCGGGTGGTGGTGCCGGTGGTGTTCTGCGTCATCTTCCTGCTGCTGTATCTCATCTTCCATTCTGTCGCCGAGGCGCTGCTGCTGCTGCTCCCCACTTTGTACGCACTCAGCGGCGGCCTGCTGCTGCAATGGTGGCTCGGGTTCCCGTTCAGCGTGGCGGTGTGGGTGGGCTACATCGCCCTGTTTGGCATCGCGGTGGAGACGGCGGTGGTGATGATGGTGTACTTGCGGGAGGCTTACGCCGAGCGCGGCGACGGCAGCCTGCTGCAGGCCGTGGAGGCGGGTGCGGTGCTGCGGCTGCGGCCCAAGCTGATGACGGTCACGGCGGTACTCGCCAGCCTGATTCCCATCCTGGTGGAAACGGGTGTGGGATCGGACGTCATGAAACCCATCGCCGCTCCGATTGTGGGCGGCATGGTGACTTCAACGGTCAGCGTGCTGCTGTTGGTTCCGGTGCTGTACTTCCTCTGGCACCGGCGCGAGGAACGCCGGCATCAATCCACTCCCGAGGGGCCGGCCGGCGCCTGATCCGCCGGCGGCCGCGCCGGACGCAGCACCAGCCGCAACAGCAGCGGGCCGATGAGGCTGGTC
>JANWJU010000159.1 GCA_025451775.1 Terriglobales bacterium | reverse complement strand
CTCCTTTGGCTATGTGGCCGCCCTGGCCGCCTTCGCCGACGCCGGGCTGAACCCCGGCGACGCCGCCAGCGGCAAGCTCGACCCCGGCCGGCTGGGCCTCGCGCTCGGCACCGAAGGCCGGCGCGACAGCCTGCTGCCCGAGCTGGCCCAGCGCAAACTCCGCGTCCACGGCCTGGAAGAGCGCCGGGCGGTGTTGGCCGCCATTCCGGCCTGGGAGTACCTGCGCTACTCCCCTTATGGATTGGCCTATCTGCTCGCCGGGCAGTTCGGCGCTCGCGGCCCCATCACCACCATCTCCACCGCCTGCACCTCCAGCTCGCAGGCGCTGGGCTTTGCCCTCGACAAGATCCGCCACGGCGAAGCCGACGTCATGCTCGCCGGCGGGGCCGAGTGCCTGATGGAACCGACCATGGTGGCCGGCTTCATCCTGCTGGGCGCGCTCAGCAAGCGCAACGACGATCCGCAAACCGCCTCCCGCCCCTTTGATGGCGAGCGCGACGGCTTCGTGCTGGCCGAAGGCGCCGCCATGCTGGTGCTGGAAGACGCCTGGCACGCCTACCGCCGCGGCGCCCGCGTCTACGCCGAGCTCGCCGGCTTTGGCACCTCCATCAACGCCTACCGCATCACCGATTCTCCCCCCGACGGCCAGGGCCCCATGCTGGCCATGCAGGCCGCCCTCGCCGATGCTGGCATCACCCCTGCCGACGTCGACTACATCAACGCCCACGGCACCTCCACCGTGCAGAACGACGCCAGCGAGACGGTGGCCATCAAGCGCTGCTTCGGCGACTACGCCGCCCGCATCCCCGTCAGCTCGACCAAGTCCATGACCGGGCACATGGTCAACGCGGCCGGCGCCATCGAGGCGGTGATCTCGGCCCTCGCCATCCAGAATGGCTATGTCCCGCCCACCATCAACTACCACCACCCCGATCCGGTGTGCGATCTGGACTACGTTCCCAACCAGGGCCGCCGCCAACCGGTGACCACGGTGGTGTCCAACTCGTTCGGCTTTGGTGGCTCGAACGGCAGCTTGGTCTTGCGCGCCTATGTCCCCTGAGGCCATCCCATCCAGCGAACACGGGCGAGCCCCACGCCGGGTCGTGATCACCGGCGTCGGCTTGGTATCGTCGCTGGGCGACTCCGCCCCGGCGCTTTGGGACGCCTTGCGCCAGGCCCGCAGCGGCCTGGGCGATGTTCCCCATCTGGCGCTCGATGCCTACCGCACCCGCGTCGGCGGCGCGGTGCGCGACTTTGTGCCGCGCCAATACATCTCGGATCCCAAATCGCTGAAGCTGATGACGCGCCCGGTGCGGCTGGGAGTGGCCGCCATGGAGCTCGCCGTCCAGGATGCCGGACTGATCGCCGCCGGCAAGCCGACGCCGTTGCTGGCCGAGCTCAACCCCGCCCGCATCGCCTGCTTTGTGGGTTCCCCCGGCCACGCCGGCGACCGCGACGAGCTCTTGCGCGCGCTCGATCTCTCCTATGGCAACGGCGATGGCGCCGGCCTTGACCTGGCCGCCTTCGGTGCGGTGGGCATTCCCACCGTCAACCCCCTGTGGCTGCTCAAGAGTCTGGCCAACCTGGTGCTGTACTTTGTCAGCCTGCGGCTGGGCGCCCAGGGCCCCAACGCCAACATTTGCATGAGCGGCGCCGGTGGCGCCATGGCGGTGGGGGAGGCGTTCCACGCCATCCGCTACGGGCGGGCGGATCTGGCCATGGCGGGCGGCTACGAATCGCTGTTGGATGAGGAGCGGCTGGAGAGCTTCGAGCCCAGCGGCTTGCTCTACCTCGGCCAAGGGGCGGCGGCGGCGGCGAGCCGTCCCTTCGACCGCGACCGGGCCGGGTTTGTGGCCGCCGAGGGCGGCGCTTTCCTGGTATTGGAGGAAGCCGAGCGGGCGCAGCGCCGGGGCGCCCGCCTCTACGGCGAACTGCGCGGCTATGGCACCGCCGCCAGCGGGGCGGAGGGCCGCGCCAACGAGAGCGCCGCGGCCTTCACCGGCGCCATGGAAGCGGCCCTCACCGACGCCCGCCTGCAAGCTTGGGATCTGTCCGCCGTCTTCGCCCAAGGCCTGGCGACCGAGCGCAGCGACCGCGCCGAGGCGGAAGCGCTGAAGCAGTTGCTGACCGCGCGCGCCGCCTATACGCCGGTCACGGCGGTGAAGTCCATGACCGGCAACTTGTTGGCCGGCTCGGGGCCCTTGGAAGCGATTGCGGCGCTGGGCAGCTTGACCCCGGCGGGTTACGTGCCCCCCATCCTCAACCTCGAGCACCCCGATCCGGATTTGGGCTTGGATTATGTGCGCGGGAAGGCCCGTGCGGGAGAGTTTCCACGCATCCTGGTGAACGCCGGGGGCTTGGGCGGCACGGTCGCCTCGTTGATTATCGAACGCACGCCCGATCATTCGCCGGAACGCGCCGGCGGCGCCCAGTGAGCGCGCCGCCACAGCCCGCTGGGCCTGCACGCTTGCAGGGACACGCCGTCCTCATCACCGGCGCCACGCGCGGCATCGGCCGCGCCACGGCGCTGCGGCTGGCGGCCGAGGGCGCGCGCGTGGCGCTGAATTGCCGGGCGCAACCTGCGCCCGCCGAAGCGCTGGCGGAGGAGATCCACGCCGCGGGCGGCGAAGCCGTGGTGGTGCCCGGCGATGTGGCCGACGCCGAAAGCGCCCGCGCCCTGGTCGCCGCCGCCCAGCAGGCGTTCGGGCGCTTGGACGCGCTCGTCAACAACGCCGGCATCGTGCGCGACGGACTGCTCATCGGCATGGACGAAGCCGACTGGCTGCAGGTGCTGGCCACCAACCTGACGGGCGTGTTCCACTGCTGCCAGGCGGCGGCCCAGATCATGGTGCGGCAGCGCCGCGGCCGCATCGTCAACATCTCCTCGGCGGCCGGCGAGCGCCCCAACCGCGGCCAGGTCAACTACGCCGCCAGCAAGGGCGGCGTCAACGCCCTCACCAAGGCGCTGGCGCAGGAGCTGGCGCCGCGCAATATCACCGTCAACGCCGTGGCGCCTGGCATGATCGCCACCGAGATGAGCCAGAACGTGCGCGACTTGGCGGGCGAACAGATCCTGGCCGCCATCGCCCTGCGCCGCTACGGCCAGCCGGCGGAGGTGGCGGCGGCGGTCGCCTTCCTGCTCTCGCCCGACGCTGCCTACATCACCGGCCACATCCTCAACGTCGATGGGGGACTGCGCGCATGAGCGCCCCGCCCAAGCGCGTGCCCACGCGCAGCCTCGTCCGGGAACCCATTCGGGTGGTGGTCACCGGCCTGGGCGCGCTCACCCCGGCGGGCGCCGGCATCGCCGCCTGCCGCGCCTGGGAACAGGCGCCGGCGCGCTACGGCCAGCAGGTGCCGGGGTTCGATCCTGCCCACTATATCCCCAGCCCCAAACTGCGGCGCAGCATGCACCGCAGCTTCGAACTGGTGGTGGCGGCGGCGGTGGAGGCCATGCGCGCCGCCGGGCTGCCCGACGCTGCCAGCATCGCCGCCGCCGGCTTCCCGCCCGCGCGCGCTGGCGTCGCCTCGGCGCTCGCCGATCTCTCTCCCTTGAGCGGTGACCTGCTGCACGTCCTCGAGCAGATCGAGGTGCGGGTCGAGGCGCGCCCGCCCGCGGGCGGCGCCGATCCGGCCATCGGCCAGCCGATGGACCATCCCATTGCCTGGGCGCAATTCGCCGAGTTGGCGCTGCACCAGCTTCACCCCTTCCGCCGGCTGACGTTGCTGGCCAACATGGCCGTCGCTCACACCTCGCTGCTGTTCGGGTTGCAGGGGCCGAGTTTTACCTTCACCTCGGGCGCTGCGGGCGGGATGCAGGCCATCGCCCAAGCGGCCTGGACCATCGCCGAGGGGCGGGCCGACCTCATGCTCTGCCACGCCGCCGAATCACCGGATCAGACCTTCGCGGCCGCGCCCCCGCCCGAAGCCGCTGTCGCCCTGGTGCTTGAATCCTGGGAGACGGCGCAACGGCGGCAGGCGCCCATTCTGGCCGAACTCCTCCCCGGCGCGGCCGCACCGCCCGCGGGCGCGCCGGGCCTCTCGCCCGTCCCCGGATTTTTGGCGGTACTGCTGCAAGTGGACGCGGCCCCCGCCGGCGCCCCCCTTCCACTGGCGGCGCTGCGGGGCGTGTCGGTGCCCCAGCGCCCGCCGCTCCCGGTGCTGGGGGAAGTGTCATGACCGGAGACACCTGCGTCATCACCGGCGCCGGCATTATCTCCCCCCTCGGACGCGGCCTCGCCGCCACCCGCCAAGCGCTCGCCCGCGGCCAGAGCGGCATCGTCGCCATCTCCCGCTTTGACACCGCCGGCTTCCCCGTCGGTTGCGCCGGCGAGGTCCCCGAGCCCAACCTCGACGCCCCGATTCCGCGGGATCACCGCCGCCCCGAGGCGCTGGCGCGGATCGCGCTCGAGGAAGCGCTCGCCACCGCGGGCCTGGCGCCGGATTCCGCCCCCGATCCCCGGCGCGCGCTCTCATTTGCCTTGGGCAAACCCACACTCGATTTAGAACTGCTCGCCCGCCAGCGTTCCCGCTGGGCACGGACGTCGCGGATTTCGCGGATTTCGCCGCCGATGTCGCCGCCCGAGCCCGCCCGCACCCCGGCCGAGGTATTGCAGGCGCTGCCGGAGTTGCAGCGTCAACGCGAGCAGGCCGACGCCGCCGCCGTGCTGCCGCGCCTGGCCGCGCGCGCCGGGGCGGGCGGCGAACGCTACTCCAGCTACACCGCCTGCGCCTCCGGCAACGACGCCATCGGGCTGGGCAAACGCCTGATCGAACGCGGCCACGCCGACGTGGTCATTGCCGGCGCCAGCGATTGCCAGGTGCATCCCCTCAGCTTGCTGGAGTTTGAACTGCTGTCGGCGCTCTCGCATGAACCCGCCGCCACCGCCTGCCGGCCCTTTGACCGGCAGCGCACCGGCTTTGTGGTGGGCGAGGGGGCGGCGGTGCTGGTGCTGGAAGCGGCGGCGCATGCGCAGCGCCGCCACGCACCTGTGCTGGCGCATCTCGCCGGCTATGGCAGCTCGCTCGATAGTTACGGGCTGACCAAGTGCCATCCCCAAGGCCGCGGCGCCGCCCTCGCCATGGCCGCCGCCCTCGCCGACGCCGGGCTCGACCCCAGCGCTATCGGCTATATCAATGCCCATGGCACCGGTACCGTCCTCAATGACGCCGCCGAGGCCGCCGCCATCACCCATATCTGGGGCGCGGCCGCCCAAGTGCCGGTAAGTTCCACCAAGTCGGCCACCGGCCACCTCCTCACCGCCGCCAGCGCCGTTGAGGCCGTGTTCACGCTGCTGTGCCTGCAGGACCACCTGCTGCCCGCCAACTTGAACTTCCGCCACTCCGATCCCGACTGCACCCTCAACATCGTCGCCGCGCCCACGCCCGCGCCCGCGCTCCTCGCCGCCATGTCCAACGGCTTCGGCTTCGGCGGCCAGAACGCCTGCCTCATTCTCCGCCGCGCGGCCTGAACCGCCCCTGAATCACCCATGAATCTGGACACCGCCTTCAGCTTCCTCGATCACCACCTGCTGCGCCGCCCCGAGCACCGCTTGCGCGTGGCCCAGCACCTCTCGCCCGCCATCGTGCACCGCCTGCAACGCTCCAAGCTGCACCACATGGTGAAGTACCTTAACCGCCACTCCCGCTTCTACCAACGCAAGTTCCGCGAGTACGGCATCGATCCGCGCAGCGTGCACAGCCACGCCGACCTCGGCAATTTCTTCACCACCGCCGACGACCTCCGCAACAACCCCATCGAGGACTTTCTCTGCGCCCGCCCCGAGTTCGGCTTCGAGACCACCGGCACCAGCATGGGGGTCAACAAACGCGTCTACTTCTCCTACGCCGAAATGATGGAGTATGGCCGCGACGGCGCCGCCGGACTCTATAACCTCGGCCTGCGGCGCGACGACATCATCGCCGACGGCTTCGACTACTCCTTTTGGAACGCGCCCTTCACCGCGTTCTATACCATTCAGGCGATGGGCTGCTTTCACGTCATTGGCGCCTTTGTCGAGCCACGGGAGTTCTACGAGCGCATCCGCGTCTACAAACCCACCGTCATCATGGGCGTACCCACCCACCTGGTGCGCGTCACCGAGGTGGCCGAGCAGGAGGGCGTGTGGCCGGTGAAGGTCCTGCTCCTGGGGGGCGAGAACCTGAGCCAGCGCACCCGCCATTACATGGAATCGGTATGGACCGGCGCCAAGGTGTACCTCAGCTACGGCCAGACCGAGGCCTTTGGCGCCAACGGCGTGGAGTGCCCCGACCGCGGCGGCTACCACGTCAGCGGGCTCAGCTTGGTCAGCGACATCCACCAGCCCGACGAGGAGGGCTACGGCGAGCTGGTCTACTCCACCCTCAACCGCACCGTCATGCCGCTGCTCCGCTACCGCTCCGCCGATATCACCCGCTGGACCACCGACGGCGCCTGCTCTTGCGGATTGCGCGTCATGCCCCGTATCGCCAAGATCGCCGGCCGCAGCGATGAACTGATCAACTGCTCCATGGGCAACATCAGCCCCTACTGGTTCGAGGAGATGCTGCGCGACATCCCCGCAGTCACCGATGACTGGCAGGTGGTGGTGCGGCGCGGCGAACGCGATGATCGCATCGAGTTCAACATGGAGCTGCGCCCCGGCGCCGACGCCCAGCAGGTGAAGGAACAGCTGTTCCGCAACATTCAGGAACGCTTTCCCGACTGCTGGCGCTACTACACCAAGAAATTTTTCGAGTTCGACTTCCAATTCCACCAACCCCAGACGCTGGGCGGCGGCCGCAAACTGCGCCGGCTGATCGACGCCCGCACCCAAGCCTGGAATGAATAAGCCCGGAACGAATCAGCAAGGAGACCCTCGCATGACCACCCCGACGCTCGCCCTCCGCGGCGGCCCGCCCACCGTCACCGCCGCCCTCGCCGCCGCCAAAATCGCCTGGCCCATCGTGACCGAGGCCGACCGGCAGGCGGTGTTGCGCGTGATCGACCGCAAGCTGCTGTGGGCGCAGACCCGGCCGGAGGGCCTGTACGCTCCCGAACAATCAGCGCTGGAACAGGAGTTCGCCGCCTTTGTGGGCGCCAAGTACGCCCTGGCGGTCAATGGCGGCACCGCCGGCCTGCACTTGGCCCTGGCCGCCGCCGGCATCGGCCCCGGCGACGAGGTCCTCACCTCCGCTTTCTCCTTCCTCGCCACCCCGGCCGCCATCCTGCACGCCGGCGCCACCCCCGTCTTCGTCGATATCGACCCCCGCACCTTCAACCTCGATCCGGCCCTCATCGCGGCCAAGATCACGCCCCGCACGCGCGCCCTGATGGTGGTGGATATCCACGGACTCTGCGCCGACTTCGGCCCCATCCTCGAGCTCGCGCGCCAGCACAACCTGATCCTCACCGAGGACGCCTGCCAAGCCCCCGGCGCCACTTGGCAGGGCCGCGGCGCCGGCACCATCGGCCTCACCTCCGGGTTCAGCGTCAATGGCACCAAGAACTTCGCCGTCGGCGAAGGCGGCTTCATGGTCACCAACGATGAGGACGCCTACTACAAGGCCAACTGGATGAAGCAGGTGGGCGAGACCTTGCCGGCGAGTGATCGCACCATGCAGTTCCAGCACCTGCTCGCCTGGAACTACCGCGTGCAGGAACTGCCGTGCGCCTTCGGCCGCAGCCAATTGAGCCGCCTGGCCGAGGTCAACGCCACCGGCCAGCGCAACGCCGCGATTTTGGCCGATTACCTGCAGGACCTGCCCGGCGTGCGCGCTCCTTATATTCCCCAGGGATGCATCTCGGTGTACCACAAATACCGCATCCGCCTGGTGCCGGAGGAGTTGAATACCAAGCTGCGCGGCGCCGCGCTGCGGGATGCCTTCATGGCCGCGCTCACCGCCGAGGGCGTGGACGTGGACCTGTGGGGCAGCGCGCCGCTGTGCGCACACCCCATGATGCAGGCCCGCAACCCCGGCGACACCGCCCACAACTACCCCAACACGGTGGCCATGTTCGCCAACTCCTTCTGTTTAACCAACGACGTGTTCCCGATCTACGCCCAACCCGCCGCGCTCATGCACGCCTACGGCGAGGCCCTGCGCAAGGTGGCGCGGAATTTGATTTAGCGCGGGCGGTTTTCTTTTCTCGCGGGCGGCGTTCTTTTCTCGCGGGCGGCGTTCTTTTCTCGCGGGCGCCCGGCTCCGCCGCCCGCTCCGCCGCTGGCGCGTCGCGGGGGCCCTTCGCCCCGCTCCTGCGCCGGCGGCCTTTCCGGCAGAGCGACCAGCGGGAGCGGCTGGGCGGAGACGCGAATCCGCCAAGTCGGCTGGCGCGCCCAGCGCTTTTTGCAACTGGGCGGGGGGCGTCCTCATCAATTATCTAGAGGTGGGGATATGGCGAGTGCGGTGCGCGTGGTGCTCAATCCCAACCGCCGCAGTGTGCCCGCGCAGGCGCTGTTGGATGCGCTGCAAGGCCGCGTTGTGGGCCAGGGCGAGGCGCTGGAGCGGATCGTCGATACCTACCAAACCTTGCTGGCGGGACTGAACTCACGCCAGCGTCCGCTGGCCAATTTCCTCTTCCTGGGACCCACCGGCTCCGGCAAAACCCATGTGGTGGAAACCCTCGCCGAAACCTTGTTTCATAATCCCCAGGCCCTAATCAAAGTGGATTGCGCTGAGTTCCAGCACAGCCACGAGATTGCCAAGCTGGTGGGTTCGCCGCCGGGGTACCTGGGACACCGTGAAACCCATCCCGTGTTGACCCAGGAGGCGTTGGACCAGTATCAGACCCCGGAGGTGCCGCTGAGCTTGGTGCTCTTCGACGAGATCGAAAAGGCTTCCGACGCGCTGTGGCAGCTTTTGCTGGGGATTTTGGACAAAGCCAGTTTGACCCTGGGTGACAACCGGCGCGTCAGCTTCGCGCGCACCATGATCTTTCTCACCAGCAACTTGGGCGCGGGCGAGATGCAGGCGCTGCTCCGGCCCGGGTTTGGGTTTGCCCCGGCCAGCGTGGGCGCCGCCGGGTTGGCCAGCGGCACGCGGCGGCGGCTGGATGGTTCCGCCATCGCGGCGGCGCGGCGGCAGTTCTCGCCCGAGTTCTTCAACCGGCTGGATCACGTGGTGGTGTTCCAACCGCTGGGCTCCGTCCAGCTCGAGCGCGTGCTGGATCTTGAACTGGACGCGGTGCGCCAACGCTTGGCCAGCGGCCCCGCCAGTGGCCGCGATGGCCATGCCGCGGGGGCGGCGCCGGTGGATTTCTACTGCACGGCGCGCGCCCGCGCCCACCTGCTCGCCGAGGGCGCGGACATGAAGTACGGCGCCCGCCACCTGAAGCGCGCCATCGAGCGCCATCTCGTCGCCCCGCTCGCCAGCCTGCTGGCCACCAACCAGGTGGGTGGCGCCCTCGGCATCAATCGCGTCGTGGTGGACTATGACGATGGCGCCGGCTTGGTGTTCTCCCGCGAGGCGGCCGTGGCGCGCGGAGCATTGGCCGGCGCCGCGCGTTAGTGGCTCGCTAATCCCCAGCCAAGCCAGCACTACATTCGACGCCGCGGGCTTGCAACGCCGCCAGCAGCGCCGGGGCGCCGGTGAATACCTCCGCCTGCCAGCCACGGCGCTGCGCGGCCGCGACGAACTCGGGGATATCGTCGAAGTACAGGATGTGCGCGGGCGCGCACTGCGCCTGCTCCTCGGCGGCGGCGTAGATGGCCTCATGAGGCTTTTCAGCTCCCACCTGGAAGGAAAGAATGCGGAAATCAAAACCCGCGAGGAGCGGGTAGAGCCGTTCCAGATGGACGAAGTGGAGGGCGTTGGTGTTGGACAGCAACCCCAGCCGGTAATGGCGGCGCAGTTCGCGAATCCACGCGGGCGGCACCAAGTGCTGCGCGGCGGCGCCAAAGATCGAATTCCACCACGCCGGAAAGGCGTCCGCGGCTACGCCGGTGAGGGCGCACATGGCGGCCTGGAATTCGGCCGCGTCCATGCTGCCGATCTCGATGCGGTCGATGAGGGTCTGCGCCGCGGCGCGGCAGGGCGCCAGTTGCTCCCGTATCGGATCGAAGCTGAACGGCAGCAGCGTGCGGCCAATGTCCAGGATGATGGTGTGAACTGGCTGACTCGCCACTGTTTCCTAGGCCGCTCCCGTTGCCACCCGGCGCTGCGCGCTGGAGGGCGGCTTTCGACGGGCCGGCGCCGCACCTGTTAAAGACAGCTGTGGCCAGCCCCCCCGAATCTCCTGGGAGTTAAGCTGGCCAGGATAACTGCCGAGCCGATTCACGCCACACTGCGGCGGGTTTTCGCAACCGCGGGTTGCTCCGGCTCGGGCAATAGCTCGAGCACGTAGCCCGCGTCCAGCGACGCGGAGCAGCGGCTGCACTTTTGCCCGGGCATCACGCGCAAACGCGAACGCCCCAAGCGCACTTCCGGCACCGCCAAACCCTCGATGGTGCGGGTGCACATCGGGCAATGAATCTTGGCTTTTAATCCCTCGGCCAATGCAGGCATACCGTCCACCTCCTCTCTTCAATCTCTGCTTCAATCACGCGGCGAACTCTTCGGGCGCCAGCCTACCGGATATTAGAAACTCACCCGGTTAATTTTCGGAATCTGGCCCATTGGACGCGACTTGGACCGTAAAAGTTTCAGCCCGGAGACCGCTTCTGCGAAATAAATCTTTGCGGGATGAACCCCGAAAAGCACTATCGGCGACCGCGCCGGTTGGCTTCAGCCACGGCTTTGTGCCAGGCCGGGCCACCCAAGCTCCGCCAGAAGGCCTCTAATATACACGCCTTTGGCCCAGCCCGCAAGGCAAAACGTAGTCTGATTTTAAAGGGGTTACTCTGGCCCGCTTGATGCGCGATCCGCGTTTACTTGAGCGTGGCCAAATACGCGGTCAGGTTGTGAATATCGCTGTCCTTCCAAGTGCGCAGCATATCGATATGAGCCTGCAAGGGGTTGTGTACGACCACCTGGGGCGTATCGCCGTTGATGACGAAGCTGCGATAGACGCCGTCTTTTTCGGTGAGGGCAACGGTGAAGGCGCTGAGCTTGTCCAGCTTGCCCTCGATCACCTGGCCTGACGGCAGGGTGACCGTCACCGTGGTCTCCGGGCCGGCTGCGCCGCCGCGGCCAGCGCGTCCGGAAACGATCGCGTTCTGCAACTGCTTGGGATCGAACTTGGCCCCGATGCCCGCCAAGTCGCCCGTGACGGCGTGGCAGCTCGAGCACTTGCCCGCGCCCTCGAAGTAGGCCTTGCCGGCCGCCGCGTTGCCCACCAGGATGTCCAGACTGGAGGCCGCCCCGCGGTTGCCCAGGGGCTGATTATGCAGCCAAGCGGCGACGGCGGCGATGTCGCTGTCGCTGAGGTCGAACTTGGGCATGCCGGCCGAAGCCAGGCTGCCGTGAACGATGGGGGTGATCAGCTCCCCGTTTTTATCGTCCAGCACCACTTGTGCACGCACCAGGTTGGGGCCCACGGAGCCGCCCCGGGCGTCATCGCCATGGCAGAAGCTGCAGTTGGCCTCAAACACCTGCTGCCCGTGGGCGATCACGGTGGGCGGGGCGGCTGGGCGGGTGGGGAAGGCTGGCGCCCGGCCAGCCGCACCCCGGCCCGCGCGTCCGGCCGCGGGCGCTTGGGCGGCGAGCGCCAGCGGCAGGGCGGCGACCAGCGCAGCCATACCAAGACGCCGCGACAGGTTTTTCATCGTGGCTCGAGCGTTCACTTTTGCAGGCTGAAGGCGTACAGCGTACTGTCAGCGACAGAGAGCACGTACTGCGTGCCGTCCAGCATGTAGGTTTCCGCCGCGTTCGACACCTGACCGATGTGGGAGTGCCACAACGGCTTCGGCGTCTTGGCGTCATAGGCGACCAGGTTCCCGGCGCCATCGCCGGAGAACAGCAAGCCGCCGGCGGTGGTCAGCAGGCCCGTGGGCCCGCCCCCGCCCGGAAACTCGTAGTTGTAAACGGTTTTGCCGGTGTGGTAGTCGATACCCGCGATCGAACTCGGAAAGCCGCCCACGCTGTCCTCTTCCTTGCCGCCCAGCCCCATCATCAAGCGGGTATTCTTCAACGTCAGGTAATACATCGCGTAGCCCTGATGCACCCCCACGTAGAACAATCCGGTTTGGGGATCGAACGTCGGCGGCGGCCAGTTGGTCGAGCCGCCGTTGGTGGGCGACACCAGCGAGCCGGCAATGGTCGAGTCCTTCTCCGGGTTGCGCACCACCCCGCCCTGGGGGTTGATCTCCGCCGCCCAATTGGCCGCAGGCGAGAATTTGCTGGTCAGCAAATGCGCGCCCGTGTCCCGGTCCAGCACGTAGAAGTAGCCATTGCGCGCCGCCTGCATCACCATGTGGCGGGGCTTGCCATCCCAGGTGCCGTCCACGAACACCGGCGTTTCACTCGAATCCCAGTCGTGGGTGTCGTCGGGCGAGGTCTGGAAATACCACTTCATCTGACCGGTATCCACATCGAGGGCGATGATCGAGCAGGTGTACAGGTCCGTGTCCTTGGCTGCCGCGCCGCGCGGATCGACTGAATACGCCGGGATCGGGTTGCCGGTGCCGAAGATATACAAGTTGGTGGCCGGATCGTAGGAGCCGGGGATCCAGTAGGTCGCGCCGCCGTGCTGCGCCGCGTCAATCGTGCCCCAGCTATCCGCGCCCGCATCGCCCTTGGCCATGGGCACGTTGTAGTGCTTCCATTGCAAGTCGCCAGTTGCGGGATCGAAGGACTGGATGAAGCCGGGCGCGTCCAGATCGTCGCTGGTGCCGACCAGGAGATGGTCCTTCACCACCACCGGCGCGGTGGTCGAAAAATAGTGCTCGTCGAAGTCGGAGATGATTTTTTGCCAGCGCTCCTTGCCGGTCTTGGCGTCGAGCG
>JANWJU010000158.1 GCA_025451775.1 Terriglobales bacterium | reverse complement strand
GCGACGGGCGGGAAGCGGCTGCGCCAGCGTGGGCCCGCCTCGGTGCTGGAGGCGAGCGAGGTGCTGACGATGGAGATCGTGGGCGAGTATCTGGGCCTGGAGCAGGACACCGCGCTGTTCACCTACTTCCAGCGGCACTGGACGCACTTCTTCCCGGCCCTGCGCCCCGTCCACCGCACCACCTTTGTCCGTCAGGCCGCCAATCTGTGTTGGATCAAGGAGCGGCTGTGGCAGCGCGCGGTGCGGGCGATTCCGCACGACCCGCAGTTCGCGCTGGTGGATAGCTTTGCGCTGCCGGTCTGCCAATTCGCGCGGGCCACGCGCTGCCAGCGGTTTGCCGGGCAGGCGGCGTATGGCTACGACCACTTGACCCGCCACACGTTCTATGGCCTGCGCTTCCATGCGCGGGTCTGCTGGCCGGGGGTGATCACCCAGTTCGAGCTGGCGCCGGGCAACATCCATGAACTGGAGGTGGCCGCGGACTTGGCGGAGGGGACCAGCGGCCTCCTGCTCGGCGATCGCAACTATTGGTCGCCACGCGAGCGCGAGAACTTGGCGGGCCAGGGGGGCGAGTGGGTCGCGCCCTATCGCTCGGCTAAGCGTGATCCCCACCCCCGCTGGAGCCGGTTGCTCAGCGGCTTGCGCTATCGGATTGATACGGTCTTCGGCCAACTGACCGAACGCTGTGCCATCAAGCGGGTGTGGGCGCGCGACGCCCGACCAACTGGCGATAGGCGGCCCAGCCGTCATGCAGATGCACGCCGCGGAAGGTGGGCTGATCCACGGCGGTCATGGCCGCCCCGCCGCGCTGGGCGTGCAGGGTGTAGGCGGTGCGCCAGCGGCTACTCTGCACATGCAGCCAGTGCAGTCGCCCGCTCACCCGCACGCCCGTCTCGTCGTGATGCTGCACCGCCTCGTCCGCCAACTGCGCCCGGATGGCGTGGGTGGTCGCGGCCACCGCCTGGGCCCCGCGCCGCACCACGCCGACCAGCGTGCCGACCGAGAGGGCGCGGCCCAGCAGGTCGCTGAACAGTTCGCGCACCCGCCCGTAGGGCACGAACTGCTGCTGCGTCAGGTAGGCGGCCAGTGCCCGCAGCCGCGGGCCATACTGCGCCGGCGCGTTCACGCCGACGGGAAACGCCCCGGTGGTCACCGCCTGACACGCCGGGCAGCGCACCGTCTCCGCCCGGTGTTCGCCCACCACCAGCCGCACGGGCGGCAGCTCGTGGACCTGGCGCCGCTCCACTCGGTCCGCCGCCACCCCGTCCAGCGGGGCCGCACACCGCCCGCAGATCGCTGGCCGGTGCGTCTCCACCGTGTCCGGCCCCTCCACCAGCCGCAGTGTCGTCCCGCGGTGACCCGCTTGTCCACCCGGTTTCTTGCCGCTGCGCTCGCGCAGGCTGCGATGCGTACGCACCGCCCGCCCCAGCCCGTCACTCGACGGTGGTTTGCTACTGTTGTGGCTGTCTTTGGCCCGCTGCCCCTCCAACTCGCCGACCCGCGCCACCAACGCCGCGACCTGCTCGTGCAGGGCGGTGTTCTCGGCTTCCAACTGGGCAATGCGCTCGTCGCGCGGATCAGCGTGTTGGCTCATGCTCGCATTCTACCAACCTCCGCAACCCCCCACCTGAATAGTTACTAAGGCGACTTCCGGGAATTATTTGCCAAAGAGAAGGCAGTCGGGGTAAAGTGAGCGCATGGACGCGCTCACCACGGAACAAGAATACCAGCAGATGCGCAGCCTGCTCAATGAGCAGCAGTGGCGACAATACCTGGGCGCTGAGGCACAACGACGTGGCAGTACCCACACGGTGGCCCGGGAGGCTAGGGTCTCGCTCCACACGGTCAAGCGCGGCCTGAGCGAATGGGAAGCTGGCCAGACCTACCGGCCAGGAGCCCGCATTCGCCAGCCCGGCGCCGGCAGGAAGAAGCTGGCGGAGAGCGACTCGACGCTGCTGCGCGATCTGGAGCAGCTGCTCGAGCCTAAGGGCGACCCGATGAGTCTGGTGCGTTGGACCACCAAGTCGCTGGCGCACCTCGTGCACGCCCTCGCAGCCCACGGCCATCACATCCAGAAGTCCGCGCTGGCCGAGTTGCTGCACGCGCAGGGGTTTTCGCTGCACGTCAACAAGAAGACCATCGAGGGGGACACGCATCCGGATCGCGATGCGCAGTTTGCCCACATTACGGCCACCTGTCAGGCGTTTGCCGCCCACGGCGCCCCGATCATCTCAGTGGACTGCAAGAAGAAGGAACTCATCGGCCAGTTTAAGCAGAACGGACGGGAATGGCAGGCCAAGGGACAAGACACCCAGGTCAATGTCTACGATGCTGGCCGACGGCAAGGCTATCCCCTACGGCGTTTACGATCTGGTGCACAACCGAGGTTTCGTCAATGTGGGCATCGATCATGAGACCGCCGAGTTTGCGGTCGCCAGTATCCGGCGGTGGTGGGACGAGGTGGGCCACGCGCTCTATCCCGGCCAGCAGCACCTGCTCATCACCGCGGACGGCGGCGGGTCCAACGGGGTGCGCAACCGGCTGTGGAAGCAGCAGCTGCAGGCGTTCGCCAATGAGGCACAGCTGACGATCACCGTGGCGCACTATCCGCCCGCCACCAGCACATGGAATAAGATCGAACATCGCCTGTTTTCCTTCATCTCCATCAACTGGCGCGCCACTCCGCTGACGTCGCTGGAAGTCGTGCTGGAGCTGATCTCACACACGACCACTATCGAGGGGTTAGTCGTGCTCGCGCGCAAGGACAGCCAGATCTATCCCACCGGCCGCAAAGTTTCAGATGAGGAGCTGGCTGCGCTCAACCTGGTCCGCGACGCCTTCCACGGGGAATGGAACTATACTATCAAGCCGCAAGGAGTATGAACAGATTATTATCGGAAGCCCCCTTAGTAACAACATCAAGTGTGGCAATTCACTCATCGGCCCAGCGTTCTATGACCTATATCAGATGACTCTAGTTTTCGCTAATCCGAGCGGGTCCGGTCAGGCGGGCGGGGACCGTGGAAGTACGCGGGGGTGGCGGTGGCCCCAGAAGCCGGTGGGGAGGTGGGCGGTGGGAGCCGATTTGGTGCGCAGCGGCGGTGGCAACGGGAAGTCCGTGGGAAAGGGGCAGCCCTCCAGCGCCCGGCGTAGCCGTCCAGCGGTGGGCTGTGGGCGCTGGTCCCAGAAGCCGGTCGGCACCGCCGGCGCCGTGGCCGCCGCGTAGGCCAGGATGGCGCCCGCCAGCCACGCCACGATCGGGAGGCGTTGGCAGATGAGCGGCGCATGGACGAACTGGCGGGCGGCGCCGAGCAGTTGTTTGGCGACGAGCGGCAGGTGCTCGACCGGCCAGCGGTCGCGGTACAGGGCGCGCAGCGCCGCAGGCGTCAGCGGCCGGGAGGTCGCCAGGAGCCAGGGGGGACGGAAGCGCGGGTCGTACCGCGCGACCACCCGCAAGACGGGGGCGCCGGGTTTGGCGGTTGGCCGCACCACGTCCCGCCAGATCACGGCGCGCCGGGCCTCTCCCGCTTCCTCCCCGGTGACTTCCTCGTCCGCGCGGGTCGCGCGGAGGGCGCGGCCCCGGTCGGTGCGGGCCAGCGGGCGCACCAGCGCGCCGCGGGTGGGGGGACGCCCCCGCCCGCCATAGCGCGGCGGCGTGGCGCGCCGGAAGGTGGCATTCGTCGCCAGGCGCACGACGAAGCGCGCGGCGCCTTCCTCCCGCAGCAGCGCCAGGGGGAACCCGGCGTCGCACACCAGCACGTCGTCGGCCGCACACTGGCCCACTGCCGCGCGCACCAGCGCGCGCAGATGCGCACGGGTGCTGGCGTCCGCCTCCGCCGCCGCCACCCGCGCCAGCGGCAGCCCCAGCCGCTGGCCGCCCGCCGCCCGCCGCCCGCCGCCCCCACCCGTGCCACCAGCCCCACCGGGATCGCCGGCAGTGCCTTGCCCGCCTCGGCACAGTAATGGGTGGTGGGGCAGCCGTGCAACCGGGGGCGCCAGAAGGCGGTCACATCCACGGCCACCGGGTGATACCCCCCGTGCGTGTGCGCCTGCCAGCGCCCTTCGCCCGTCACCACCGCTGCCCACTGCCTCAGCAGCCGCTCACTCGTCCAGCGCCCCTGCCCCAGCGCCGCCCACGCCCGCCGTACCGCTCCGCGCGACAGCCCACAGGCGTTCAGCCCGGGGATGACCGCCCCCCGGCTCGCCAGCAGCCGCCCACTCACGAGCATCCACAGCAGGTGCAGCCGCCCCAGATTGGTCCCGATGGGCAGGCTCCTGACCAGTCCACACAGCAGCATCAGCATGCGGTACACTACTTCGGGCATCGGGGGACTCCTTCGGGTCGGTACGGCCTTAGCACCCATACTCTACCCAAGGAGTCCCCCTTACTGCCCCCAGTTAGCGAAAACTAGAGTCATTCAGATATTCGGCAAACAAATCAGCATCGGTATCGTCGACTGGTATGCTATTTCCACCTCCGGCGCCAGAGAGATCGGACTCGCTCGCGATTACTAGAGTTATTGGCGGCTCCTTGTTGGAGCGAAACGATTCAACGTAGAATGTTTGAGTCAATGGCATCCCGCTCCCATCACGTATCGCGGTACCATCGCTCTTCATCATACCAATCTCAACATAGAGATTGTCATCAACCACCTCTGTCGCCAGCAATGGACCAAAGAAATAGGCAAGGTTGGCAACGGTAACGTCGTGGGTTGGCTGTTCTTGTACTCTACATGAGTTACAAAGCCCCACAAGCCCCATATAGCCGCCTTTTACTCCATGCCCATATTGATCTGTATATGTGAGGAAGGAGACGAGCGTCTTCAGATAAGCGGGATCCTGCTCCTGCCAATACTGCTCATAGATGGTCTCATTTGTGCCGGGAACGTCAGGCGTCGCATCAACCTTCACATACCGAGGAAACTGCGCTGAGCCAATAACCTGCACGGTCGGTGTCAGATTCACGGTTGCTGTGGGGCTGCCTTTGGATGCGCTAAGAGGACCGACGGCACCACATCCAGCCGTCGTCACTATCCCAAGGGAGAGGGCGAGCATCGGGCTCACAATGCTGGTTACTCGCCTCATGTCCAGCCCCCAATCGAACACTTGTTGCGAATGAACTTTGCCATTGTCGGGATTAGCCGCGGGGCTTCAGCCCGCCTACCGCCCATATCTCGCAACGCCCACACCCGGCATGACCCGCCGAAACGAGCGAGCCTGGCGCCATGATACCACCAGCGCAATCTGCGATCAACCCGACCGTGAGATAGATATCTGGCGTCCCAATCTATACGGGTGTTGGAACATACACATGCGGCTCCGGCAGGGCTTCGCCGTGCTGCCGCGTCTGCTCGATCAATGTCTCCAGCACCGCGCGCCCTTTGCTAGCGGCTTCCTCATAGGTCGTCCCATCCGTGACGGGCTGATAGACTCGCTGCTCCCATTCTGG
>JANWJU010000157.1 GCA_025451775.1 Terriglobales bacterium | reverse complement strand
GGGGGGGGCGGGCCCCCCCCGGGGGGGGGCGGGGGGGTGCGGGTGTGCGCGCCCCCGCGGGCCCCGCGCGCGCCCCCGCTCTGCTCGTGGCATCTCCAAGTCTGCCTCCAGAAGCGCTGGTGGGCACGGCCCGAATACACCCTTTTGGGGGGATTGAACAGACCGGAGTACATCATAAAAATGATGTTTACTTCCGTCATCACCCCCGGAGAGAACTATGACGCAACGCATGTATCTGACCTGCGCCCTCGGCGCCATCCTGCTCATCGGCACGGGCGCTCTGCTCTCATCCCATGCGGCGGCGGGCCCCGCGAACCGCGGGTTTAAGCCGTTCCCAGACGCGAGCGGTGAGGTGCAGACGCTCTCGGTGGGCGGAGCGCTCAACCAGCAGGGACCTTTCTTCCAGGCGCAAGGCACTAACGGACGCAGTTGCGTCACCTGCCACTCGAACCGCACCGCTTGGGCGCTGGCGCCGTGGGAAGTGCAGCAACGTTATCTTCAGAGCGCAGGCACCGATCCGCTGTTCCGGCCGGTGGACGGCGCGACCTGCCCCAACGACGATTTCTCCACCCCGGGGGCGCGGCTCAGCGCGTATCGCCTGGTCTTGTCCAAGGGCCTCATCCGCATCGGGCTGCCGGTGCCCGCCAACGCCGATTTCAGCATCACTGCGGTCGACACGCCCTGCTCCTGCGCCGACACCCAGAACGTTTCCGTCTACCGCCGCCCCTTGCCCGCCACGAACTTGCGCTTCCTCACCACCGTGATGTGGGATGGCCGCGAGTCGCCCGCCGGCAACACCCTCAACGACTCGCTCCGGTCGCAGGCGTTCGACGCTATTATGGGACACGAGCAGGCAGCGACGGCGCCCTCGAATGCCGTGCTGGACAGCATCGTTGCCTTCGAGCGCAGCCTCTACACCGCCCAAGTGTTGGACCACGCCGCTGGGCGCCTGGAAGCCGAAGGGGCGCGCGGCGGGCCTGAGCCGCTGATGCAGCAGCCCTTCTTCATCGGCATCAACAACCTCGATGCGCAGGGCCAGCCCGGCACGCCCGACGTGTTCGATCTGTACCGCGCCTGGAACCACAGCAACCAGCCCGATCGGCAATCGGTGGCACGGGGTGAGGCCATCTTCAACACCCGCCCGATCACCATTTCGGGCGTGGCCGGGTTGAATGACGCGCTTGGCCTTCCGGTGATCCTGGGCACTTGCTCCACCTGCCACAACACGCCCAACGTGGGCGACCACAGCGTGCCTGGACCGCTGAACATCGGCACCGCCGCCGCCTCCGAACGCACCCCCGACCTGCCGCTCTTCACGGTGCAGTGCAAGGACGGCTCGACCGTGCAAACCACCGATCTCGGCCGCGCGCTGATCTCCGGCCGCTGCTCCGACATCGGCAAATTCAAGGGTCCCATCCTGCGTGCCCTTGCCGCGCGCGCGCCCTACTTCCACAACGGTTCGGCCGCCAGCCTCAACGACGTGCTGGCCTTCTACAATCGACGCTTCAACCTCAACCTGAGCCAGCAGGAGACGGCCGACCTGGTCGCCTTCCTCAACACGTTGTAGGATCCGCTTCGGCCAGCAGGCGGCGCACACGCGGCACTGCCGCTCGTTGCCCGGCTCGGCTGGAGGCATCTCCACGCTGCCTCCAGCAGGGGCAAGCATGCGCTTTTGGCCGCCCGCGGCGCCGCGGCCTCGGTTTTTGATTCGGCTTGGCGTCCCCGACGGGATTCGAACCCGTGTTATCGCCGTGAAAGGGCGGTGTCCTAGGCCGGGCTAGACGACGGGGACAGAGTGGAAAATCGACCGCGCTGCTGGCCGACAGATGCAGTCAGTTTACCATGCTCGCTCGCCAGCTTTCGCTGGGTCGCTCCACGGTCACCCAGCGTTGCGCGCCGGGGCTCCGGCGCTGGCCGCTTGCGGCGGGCTTCGGCTTCGGATCGGAGCTAGACTGAGGGCACGAGGTCATCGGCATGTCCACATCCAGTTCTTCCCTCTCCGACCGGTGTTCGCACCTGGATCAAATCCGCAACGTCGACGCGCAGACGACGGGCTGCGCCGAGTGCATGGCCAGTGGGGACACATGGGTGCAGTTGCGCAAATGCATGACGTGCGGGCACGTCGGCTGCTGTGATAGTTCCAAGAACAAGCACGCCACCCAGCACTTCCACGCCACCCGGCACCCCGTCATGCAGTCGTTCCGCTCGGGAGACGATTGGGCTTGGTGCTATGTGGACGAGACCTACCTCCGGCCCGTTCCCCGGATCAAGGCCGCCTAACCGTCCCTGTACCTTTGAGAGGTGGCCTGCGTGGGCTGGCAGGTCAGGCGAGCAGGAGCGCCAGCCGCGCAACAGCGCCGATCACGGACCAGCGCCCTGCTCATTCGGCGCATCGAGCCCGAGCAGCTCGTCGCTGCGCCCGCGCCGCTGCCGTTGCCCCAAGCCAGCTTCCAGCGCAGCGGCGGCCAAATCAAGCTCCTTCTGCCCGTCATTGCCGCCTGGGCGGCTCAAGGCCGCGCCGCCGACGCGCAGATCCAGACGCTGCGGGAGGAGCTGACCGCCGCTGAACCTGATACCCCAAACGAATGCCAGCATCGTGACCTCAACATCATCCGCTCTTTGCCGGGAGTCGGGACTAGGGTCGCTGCCACGATGCTGGCCGAGGCCCATCAGGCCCTCGCCCGCCGAGATCACCACGCCTTGCGGGCTCACGCCAGCGTCGCCCGATCACGCGCCATAGCGGCACGGCCGCCTCCAGCGGCCTTGACATAAGCCTCATTAAAACTTTGAATTTCCCTTGCGCCCGCGGCTGGACTAGAGTCTTTTTCAGGGGAATTCGCCGCCGCCCACGGGGGCAATCGGCGACATCCCTCGGCACTCCGCACCGGCGGCCATGACGCTAGCGGCGCGGTGAGCAACTCTGGGCCACGACGCCCTCCCCTTAAGTTCGACCGAACGACGTTTGAGGAGGAGCGATGACCGGAGCTGTTTGGTTTCGATTCCGTGAGACATTGCAGAAATGCTGGGCGCTGTCCAGCTTAGCGGCCTTTGTCCTATTGGCGCCCGCTCGGGGACAGCAGGCTCCCCCGCCGCCGCCGCCGGCACCGCCGGCCGCCACGGCCACCGTGGCATCTGCGCCCACGCCCTACACGTTTGGGGGCACAACTTTCAGCGCCATGGCGGAGGGGTACGCCGACTACAACCCCAACTCGCCGGCCACCGGTCTCAATGGGCTGCAGAACTTCGATTACCTCGCCAACACCGCCCAGTTGAGTTTCGCCAAGGTGACGATCGACCATCCGGCGGCCCCAGTCGGCTTTCATTTCGATATCGGAGCCGGCCAGACGTTTCGCGAGATTCACTACGGCAACCGCGATCCGCACTGGTTCGACCACTTCGAGCAGGGTTACGTCAGCTTTAAACCCAAGGCCTTGGGCGGGATCGAGGTCGACGCCGGGGAGTTCGTTACCTGGGCCGGCTCAGAGGTGATCGAGTCCAACAGCAACTGGGACGTCACGCACTCGCTGTTGTTCGCCTGGGCCATCCCCTACGACCACACCGGAGTGCGGATGCTGGCGCCCATCGGCTCGCACATCACCGCCGGCGTGGCCGTGGTCAACGGCTGGAACAACGTCTACCCGATCAACCGCGGCAAAACGCTGGGCCTGACGTTCGCCTACGCCTGGAAAAAGGCCACCTGGACCAGCAACTACTACGGCGGCCCGGAGAACTCCGGGACCACGCAGGGCTGGCGCAACCTCTACGACACCGAAGTCCTGGTGAATCCCAGCAGCGCGTTCAGCTACTACGTCAACTACGACTACGGCCGCAACCAAGCCTACGGGACCACGGCGGTCCAGTACTGGACGGGGCTGGCCCTGGCGGCGCGCCACGCCATCGGGAAGCGCTACGCCGTCGCCGGCCGCCTGGAATGGTTCGACGATGCCTCGGGCTTTTCCACCGGCACGGCGCAAGCGGTCAAGGAAGCCACGATCACGGGTGAGTACAAGGCCAACAAATGGTTGCTCAGCCGGGTCGAGTTCCGCGACGACTGGTCGAATCAGCCGTTCTTCTCGACCAACACCGGGATGTCCCGCAACCAACCCACGCTGCTGCTGGGTTTGGTCGCCTACCTTGGTCCCGGCAATTAGCCGGGAGTAAGTCCCGGCCCGCGCCGGGTTTGGCAACGTTCACCACGACTGTGAAAGGAGGGCCTAAGATGGCCTCGAATTCAGAAGCAACGATGAAACCGACGCTCGGGTTAACCGGGCTGACCATGAACGCCATGGCGCTGATTGCGCCGGGGGCGTTTCTCTGGCTGACTTTCGTGGCGCAGGGCTCGGCCGGCGCCACCGGGCCGGCGATGTGGGCCGGCATCCTGCTGGCGCTGCTTTTGTGCCTGGCCACGGCCTCCTGCTACGCCGAACTGGCGAAGCTCTACCCCGGGCCGGGCAGCTCCTATTTTTTTGCTGAGCAGGCCTTTCTGCGGCACGACAAGACGTGGCGCTACGCCCGCATATCCAAGTTCATCGTGGGTTGGGGCTCCCACTTGTACTACTGGATCTACCCCGGCGTGATGATGGGCGTGATGGGCGTGCTCTGCGGCTACTTGATGGGCACGCTGTTTCCCCACGCCATGAGCGCTTCCAATCCGGGGCCGATGTTCATGATGCTGGTGGCCATCGTGTTCTCGTTTTTCGTTGCCTATATCGCCCATCGCGGCGTCAACGGGTCCACCGGCGTGGCCATCGCCATCAACGTGGTCCAGATCACAGCCCTGCTCATCTTTACCGTGTTCGCGCTGATGTACCGCGCCGACCACCCGCCGGGCAGCATCGCCTACCAGTTCGACGCGGTTTCCGGGAACGCCTATACCTACCAGTTCGCCACCCAGACGCAGCCGGCGGCGGTGGGGCAGGCGGCGAATTCAGCGGGGGCCCCAGCGGCCAGTATCGTTGTGCTGCGCGACGCGCGCGGCGTCCCTCTTCCCCAGCTGAACGCGGCCGGCCAGCCCGTGCCGTTCCGGATCAGCTATCCCAAGACCGATGCCAGCGGCGCCTTTTTGTCGCACCCGTCGGCGATGTCGGTGATCGGGATCCACAACTTCGGCTGGGTATTCGTGCAGGCGACGATCGCCATTCTCATCCTGGTGGGGTTTGAATCGGTGACCGCCATGGGAGCCGAGGCGCTCGATCCGAAGCGGCACATCCCCATCGCGGTCATCACGTCGTTGGTGGTCCAGGGTGCATTCTGTTACCTGATCGAGTACTTCGCCGCCAATTATTTTCTCAATAGCGGCTACTCGATGCAAAGTGCGATCGGGTCAGCGGCGCCGATTGGGGACATGATGGTGGTGGTTGGCAACGCCATTTTCGGACCAGGCCGGGGCCATCTGTTCATGCTGATCGAGGCGTTCACCGTGTTTCTGGCGATCATCGGCACCACGCTGTCGTGCATCAACACGGGTGCCCGCGTGACCTACGCCATGGGCAAGGACGACGAACTTGGCTCCCACTTCGGCCTGCTGCACGAGAAAAATCTAACCCCGCACCGGGCCATATGGACGCTGGCGGGCATCTCGGCGGTGCTGGGCTGCCTCACCGTATCGAACCTGTTCGGCGATGCCGGGGCGCTCAGCGCGGCCACGCTTAAGAGCCTGCCGCAGGGCTTCTGGTCCAGCTTCGGGTACTTGTCGCCGGCGCACATGGCGGCGACGCCCAACTCGCTGCTGACCATCACGCTGGCGTCGAACTTCGGGACCTTTCTGTTGTACGCGCTCAGTTGCGTCATTTGCATCGTCGCCTTCTACCGCCATCCGAAATTCAGCGTCGTGAAGCACTTCCTCATCCCGCTGTTCGGGTTGATCGCCAACCTGGTGTGCATGGCCTTTTACCTGATCGGGCCCTTTATGGGCTACGGCACCAAACTGGAACCGCTGGCGGCGCTGGGCATCGCCATCGTGTGGGGCATTTATGGCGGCATCTATTTCGTCCGGCAAAGCAAGAAAAAAGGCCGGACAACCCTGATCACCACCCGCGCCAGCATGGGCGAAATAGGGTAGCGGCATGCTGCCGCTCCCAACGCTCCCCACCACGGCGCCCGCGCTCGACAGCGCCCAACGTTCGATCACGGGGCCGGTACGGCCCAACAATGAGGACTATCTGGGTTGGGCCGCATGCGCGGGCCCGCGCGGGCGGGGATGGCTGTTTGCCTTAGCCGACGGCGTGGGCGGCGCAGCCGATGGGGAGGTGGCGGCCCGCGCCGCGGTCGAATATCTGCTGCGCCAGTTTGTCGCGCCCGCGGCGCGTGGAGGGGAGGAGGCGCCGCGGGCGCGCCTGGGGCGGCTGGTGCGCGAGGCCAACCACCACGTCTTCGATCTCGGCCAGGGGCGCATGGCGACCACGCTGGTGGCCTGCTGCATCTGGGGGGGGGAGGCCGTGATCGCGCACGCTGGCGACTCGCGCTGCTATCTGGTGCGCGATGGACGGGCGCGGGCGTTAACGCGCGACCACCTGCGCCGGGGGGGAAGCTGGCGGCCGTGGCGGCCCGCCGCGCCCCCCCGGCTGGAACGGGCCTTGGGCGCGGATCTGTTCCTCACCGTGGCGCTGCGCCGGCTCGAACTCGAGCCGGGTGACGTGCTGGCGCTCACCAGCGACGGCCTGCACGGCTCGGTCAGCGCCGGTGAACTGGCGCGCTGCCTGGCCCAAGGCCCCGGCCTCGAGCAGGCGGCGCAAGCGCTGGTCGCCCTGGCCGAGGCACGGGACGGCAGTGATAACATAAGCCTCGTTCTGGTCCGCATTCCCGAGGCCAGCGGCGCCTAAGTCCGGCGGCACCCGGTCCCGGGGCACCGGCCCGCGATCCATGACTTCCCTGCAAGAGGGCGATCAACTCGACCGCTACCGCATCGAGGCCTTGGTGGCGCGCAGCGGCATGGCCTCCATCTATCGCGCCACCGACACCCGCGACGGGCGGGCCGTGGCGATCAAGATTCCCCATCCGCAGATGGAATCCGATCCGGTATTCTTCGACCGCTTCCAGCGTGAGGAAGAAATCGGAGAAAAGCTCGATCACCCCGGGGTCATGAAGGTCTACCCCAACCCCGGACGCAGCCGGGTGTACATGGTCATGGAATGGGTGGAGGGGCGGCTGCTGCGCTCGCTGCTGCAGGAGCGGACACGCCTGCCCGCCGAGCAGGCCATCCCCTTGGTCATCGCCATCGCCGACGCACTCGACTACATCCACCGCAATGGGGTGGTGCACCGGGACCTGAAGCCCGAGAACATCATGATCCTGACGGATGCGGCCGGATCCACGGTCAAGCTCATCGATTTCGGCGTGGCCGGCAAGCTGGGGGCGCGGCGCCTGACCTTTGGCAAGCTGTCCCAGGTGGTGGGCACGCCCGACTACATCGCTCCCGAGCAGGTGCGGGGCAAACGCGGCGACGGCCGCAGCGACATTTATGCGTTGGGCATCATCCTGTACGAAATGCTCACCGGCACCACGCCGTTTACCGGCAGCAACCCATTCGCCATCATGAACGATCGGCTGGTCAACCATCCCACACCGCCGCGCGAACATCATCCCGGGATCTCCCTGGCGCTGCAGGAGGTCATTTACCGGGCCCTGGAGCGGGAGCCGCAAAACCGGTACTCGACCGCCGCCGAGATGGCCTGGGACCTGGAACATCTCGACCAAGTGCAGCCGGCCGCACGCGCCGAGTTGAGTGAGTGGCGGCGGCGCAAAACCCCCTGGCTGCGGCGCTTGCTGTTCTACGCGATGCTGGTGGCGATTCCGGTGGTGGTTTTCGGCCTGCTGTACCTGGTCGCCCGCACCGGTAGGTAAATGATGTAGATAGATAATTTCGATGGCCGTTATCATCGCGCGCGCGCCGCTGCCGGTGCCGCGATAATTAAGGCGGAGTGCACCCCATACCAGGCCCCGCCCGCGCCCATGACCAACAGCTCCAATCCGGCGCCATCATTGCAGGCCTCACCCGCCTGGGCGGCGGCACGCGCGGAATTTTATCGCACCGGCGAGCCGGCGCCGGTGCATGCAGCACTGACGGCGGCGACCGATGCCATCGTCGCCGAGGCGTTCGCGGCCGCCATGGGTGCGCCCGGCGCACCGGCCACGCTGGTGGCGCTGGGCGCCTACGCCCGGGGCTTGACCCTTCCCTTTTCCAGCGCCGACCTGCTGCTGCTGTGCTCCAGCGAGGCCGAGTTGGAGGGGCTCAAAGCCCCCATGGCAGCCTTCGTCCAGCACCTCTGGGATCGAGGCTTGCAGTTGAACTGCGCCGTCCGTACCCTCGACACCGCGCTGGGGGCCCGCAACGATAACGTGCAGGTGTGCTTGGGACTGCTCGACCGCCGCCTGCTGGGCGGCGACGCCAGCCGGCTGGCGCGGTTGGAAGAGGATCTGCCCCGATTCCTAACGCGGGAGGGCGGGCGGCTGCGCCAGGAATTGACGCAGGCGGTGCGCGCGCGCCACCAACGATTTCAGCTTACTTCCCATCACGTGGTGCCTGACGTCAAGCATGGCCCCGGCGGGCTCATGGACGTGCATGCCCTGCGCCTGCTGCACCGGATCGGCGGCCGCGATGCCCCCGCCAGCGTAGCCGGCGCGGAGCGGATGCTCAACACCGTGCGCTGCTATATGCACTTTACCGCCGGCCGCGACGAGAACCGGGTGGATAGCCGCGCCCAGGCGGCGCTGGCGCGTCCACCGTTCACTGCAGCCGGGGATGGCGCGGCCGAGCCCGAGGCCGAGTTTGAAATCGAGCGCGAGGCCCAGGCCGAGATGCAGCGATGGCGACGCGGCTATTCAGCCGCGGCGCGCACCGTGCTGCGCGCGCTGCGGCCCGAGTTGGAAGCGGCAGAGCGGGCGGGCGGATCGCTATTGGGCGCCTACCACGACTATCGTAGTGGCCTTTCCAACGCCGAATTCACGGTGGTCCAGGATCGGCTCTATTTGCGCCATCCCGCCCAATTCGGGGCTGAGCCGGAGCGGCTCATGGAGTTGTTGACCTTTGTCGCGCGCCACGGCGTCGGACTCGCCGCTGACACGGCGGCACGGCTGGCCAGCGCGCGCGCCACACTGGAGGAATATTGCTCCCGCCCCGGCGCCCGCTGGGCCGCCCTGGCCGAGTTGCTGCCACTACCCCATGCCGACGCGGCGCTGCGTGCCCTGGAGGAGATCGCACTGCTCACGGTGCTGCTGCCCGGCTGGGAGGCGATCGAGGGGCTGGCGGGCGCACCGGAGCAGCGTTTCACCGCCGATGAGCAGACACTGCGCAGCTTCGCCGCGCTGACCCGTTTGCGCGGTCCCTTGCGCGCTGAGGCCGACCCCTTGCGCCTGCGCTTCGCTATCTTGTTGGCCGAAGCCGGCAACGGCGCCGAACTGAGCGCTGCCGTCCTGCTGCAGGCGATGCCACACGCGGCCTCGATCCAGCGCGCGCTGGATGCGATGGGCCCATCCGCCGACGCCCGTGCCCGCATCGAATTTCTGCTCCAGCACCGCCAGCAACTGGAAGCGGCGCTGGGAACGCGTGACTTGGGCGATGGCGAACAGGCCCGCCAACTGGCGGCCGTGGCCAGCACCATCGAGCAGCTCCGGATGCTGGTCCTGCTCACCTACAGCCAAGTCGCGGCAGCGGACGAGGAATCCCGGTCCGCTTGGCGGCTGGAACAACTCGACCACGCCTATCGCGGCGCACGCTCGGTGCTCACCCAGGGTCTGGAGGCGGACCGCATCGAGCAAGTGCCGGCTGGACTGCCAGGCCGGCCCGAGTTCGTGCGCGGCTTCCCGGCCCGTTACCTCCACTCCCACACCCGCACCGAATTGGAAGCGCATGCCCGGCTGGAGGCCAGTGCGGGTGCGGCAGGTGTCGCCGTCCAACTCGAGGCAACGCTCTCCGCTTTCCGTCTGACCGTGATCGCGCCCGACCGCAATGGACTGTTTGCCTCCTTTGCCGGTGCCTTGGCCAGCTTCGGCATGAATATCCTCAAAGCCGAGGCTTACGCCAACCGCGAAGGCGTGATTCTCGACACGTTTGTTTTCGCCGACCCCAACCGCATGCTGGGCAACAATCCCGCCGAGGCGGATCGCCTCACCGACTTGTTCCGCCGGGTTGCGCTCGGGCGCACCGACGCGCGCAAGCTCATGCGTCCAGCGCCGGCGGCGGCAGCGGCCCGCCGCGCCCAACCCGAAATCCGCTTCGAGGACGTCCCGTCCAGCCCCACCACCATGGTCGAAATCCACGCCGAGGATCGTCCCGGCCTGCTTTATAGCTTGGCCTCGGCGTTCTCCAGCGCCGGCTGCGACATCCAGGTGGTGCTGATCGACACCCAGGGCGGACGCGCCCAGGACGTTTTCTACGTCGCCCAGCAGAACCGGCCGCTGAGCGGCGAGATGCAGGCGCAGCTTGCCGCTGCGCTGCGCGCCGCCTGCTGCTGAGGCGCCGCACATTCAGCCTCGGCGCAACCTCGGCGCCCATTACCGGAGACGGCCGGCGCGGCGGTAATAAAATCATCTGTGCCGAACTCGGACCGCGTGCGCTGCACGCGGGTGGCTCGCCAATTTTCGCTGGGTCGCTCCCGATGGTCGCTTATGGGCGGGCGACGAGCGGCGCTTTCAAGCTGCCTCCAAAAGAACCGGCGATAGCCGGGTGCCCGCGATCCTTAGATGCTGATGGGCGTGGAATCGCTATAGGGGTCGTCGGGGTCGCCAGCGCTCCCGGCCGGGGGAGCACAGTGGCGATGGTAAGACTTGCCTTCATAAAAGACTTTGGCCTCGCCTTCCCGGATGGGGAGGTGGCACTTCGGGCAGATGGGGCGGGCGGCATCCGGCATCGCCGGTGAGATGCTGGCGGGCGGCTAGGCGGTGGTCTCGAAAACGTCCCGCTCGCGGCCCAGATCCCGAGCCGATGGAGTCAGGATGGTGCGCGGACCAATGGTGATCTTGCGTCCTTGCGCCAGTGCGTCGCGCACGTCCGCCTCACAGAGGAAGGCGGCGGGCGCGGGCTTGGGCGGCAGCGGCGGGGGCAGGAATTCTGGAGCAGGAGAAGGCGCGGGGGCGGTGCTGAGGCGGGGGCGGATGCCGCGCGCGGCGAGCACGCGCTCGACCATCTGCTCGATCGTCTCGGTGGTTTCGCTGCCAAGCGCGGCCAAAGCGGGCGGCGCTGCCTTCTGAGCCGCATGCTGGCAGGCGCAGGCGGGGGTCGCGGTCGCGGAGGCAGGGGAGGCGAAGGGCACAGCCTCGGCAGCGGTGACTTCGGGCCGCTCCCCGGCGAGCTCCCAAGCGATGCGCTTGATGTTCATCAAGTGTTGGGGGCCGATGTTGTCGCTGGTGATGTTGCCGCCGCGGGCGCCGCAACCCAGGGTCATGGCGGGAAACAAGTTGGTGGTGGCGCCGATGGAGCCGAGAGGCGCGGGGCTGTTGACGACCACGCGGAACGCCGGCATGAGGCGTCCATACTCGCGGATCACGGCGTCGTCCTGGGCATGGATCACGCAGGTGTGGCCCAGGCCGCCGAAGTGCAGCAGGTCGGAGCAGCGGCGCAGGGCGGCATCCCGATCGGGCATGAAAAACAGCGCCAGCACGGGGGAGAGTTTTTCCGCCGAGAGCGGGAACTGTCTGCCCATGCCGTCCAGCTCGGCGGCCAGGATGCGCGCGGCCGCGGGGACGCGATCGCCAAACCCGGCGAGCGCCGCCAGCGTCTGCGGCGACTGGCCCACGCACTTGGGGTTGACGGTGAAGTGCTCGCCCTGGATCAGCAGGCGCGACAAGCGCTCGGTCTCCTGGGCGTTCATCAGATACGCCTGCTGGGCGCGCAGCTGATCGAGGATGGGCGTTCGCAGCTCGCGCTCGGCGACCAGCGCCTGCTCGGAGCTGCAGATGGTCCCCCAATCGAAGCTCTTGCCAAAGACCACATCGGCGACCGCCTTCTCCAGATGGGCGGAACGGTCGATGAAGGCGGGCACATTGCCGGGACCAACGCCGAAGGCAGGTTTGCCCGAGCTATAAGCGGCGCGCACGATTCCCATGCCGCCGGTGGCGAGGATGACGCTGGTGCGCTTGTGGCTCATCAACTCGGCGGTGCCGGCGCGGGTGGGGGTGGAGAAGCAGCCAATGAGGCCGTCGGGAGCGCCGTGCGCGAGCGCCGCCTGACGCATCAGGCCCACGGTCTCACAGATGCAGCGCATGGCCGCCGGATGGGGGCTGAGCACGATGGCGTTGCCGGCCTTGAGCGCGATCAGGATTTTATAGATGGCCGTGGAGGTGGGGTTGGTGCAGGGCAGGACGGCGGCCACGACACCGACCGGCTCGCCCATCTCGATGATGCCCTGGGCGGCATGCTCGCGCAGCACGCCCACGGTGCGCATGGAGCGGATGGCGCCGTAGACGCGCTCGGAGGCGAAGCGGTTCTTGCGGACTTTGTCGGCCACCTTGCCGTAGGTGGTCTCGTCCACCGCCATGATCGCCAGGCGTTCGGCGTTGGCGGTGGCGGCGGCGGCCATGGCGTCCACGATGGCGTCCACCTGCGCTTGGGAGAAGCTCCGGTACTGCAGCCAAGCGGCGTAGGCCCGCTCGATCAACTCGCGGGCTTCGGCGACCGATTGAGCATCGTTGTCCACTGGTCCACGGCCGCTGGGAGGGGGCGGCTATTTTTTGTCGGCAGCGGCGACGATGCCCTTGTTGGGCAGGATCTTTTCGACCTCACTGTGGGGCCGGGGAATGACGTGGACGCTCACCAGCTCGCCCACCCGGCGGGCCGCAGCCGCGCCCGCGTCGGTCGCCGCCTTGACCGCGCCCACATCGCCCCGGACCATGACGGTCACAAAGCCGGCGCCGATGTACTCCTTGCCCAGCAGTACGACGTTGGCGGCCTTCACCATGGCGTCGGCGGCTTCAATCGAGCCGACCAAGCCCTTGGTTTCGATCATTCCCAATGCTTCCATCCGGTTCTCCTGGCGGCACGGCCGCTGTATGCGATCTGCCTGAGCTGAGCGCTCCGGCTAAAACTAACACACAACGGGGCTGGGGCCCAAGCTCAATATGGCGGGCCGGGGGGACCGGAGGGACTCGAGGCGGGCGGCTCGCCGCTGGGCAGGCCGATGGGCGGGGTATCGCCGTTCGGCGAATTGCTGACGGGCGGCGGCGAATTGGGGGAGAGCGAGGGCGGGGCCGGATCGCCGGGACGGCGCAGGGTGGGCGGCGCCTGATCGGCTGGAGCCGACGCGGACGAGGCCGTGGCGGCGGCTTCACGGTGGGCGAGGGCGGCGGCGAGCGCGGGCGAGGGCTGGGTCTCGACCGTGGCGCCGCCGCCGGGGTGGTAGGTGGTGACGCGGATCACGCGGCCGGCCTCAACGCGCACGAACACCGAATTCGGCGGATCCCCGTAAATCCAATCCTCGTAGGTTGCACCGGTGGCGGGATCGGTCTCACGGATCTTGTTGCCGGTGCGCCCCACGGCGGCGACCACCATGTCGGTGTTCATGCCCACCAGCACGTGGTGCTGGGCGATGGCGGCCTTGACCGGAGCGGGGAGGGCCCGGACCATGACCTCCGCCGTCGAGGGCGGGTCCCAATCGAGCAGGCTGCCCAAATCGCCTTTCACCTCGGCGGGCGTCAGCGCCGGCAGGACATGGGGAAAGCGCAAGGTGATCTGAGCGCCGTGGGGCGCCTGATTGCGGCGCTGATCGATCGGGTTCATGGCGCCGCCCATGCCGACCTCGAGGTGGTCGTACCAGTGAGTTTTCACCGGCCCGCCGTTGATGTCGAAGATAATGCGGTCGTCTTTAAAGGTGATGTTGGTGATGACAGCCCGCCCGCCGATGTCGACCGCCCGGCCGTGCTCGTCAAGGGAGGAGAGAACGTCGCCGGCGTTGAGCACCTTGCCCTCGGGACTGATCTCGACGCCATGCTGATCCGCCGGTAGCGGCTGGCGCGCGATGCCCACCTCCGCGACCAAGGCGCGGATAATCCCCACCCGTTGCGCTTCGGTGATGGGAGGCGGGGAGGCCGCCCAGGAAGCCACCGGCAAAGCCAGCGCTCCCGCCATCACCAGCACGGCCATCACACTCCGGGCCACAGTAAACCAATTATAGGCCCGCGCCCGAGTAGCCCGGGCGCGCGCCCCGTCCTGATCAGTCCTGCGCGGGCAAGACCACGTTCATGTGGTTATAAACATGCACGCCGCTCCAACCATCGCTGGCGGCGATGCGGCGGACCTCCCGCGTCGCCACGCCCTTGTTCTCGGCCCCCAGCACCTGGCCGGAGATGGTGATGTCCTTGCCCGAAACCGACAAGCTCACTTGGCCGCCGGTAAAAGGGGCGGCGTGCAGCGCGGCTTCCAAATCCTGCTCCAGCTCGGCCTGCGACTTGGGGCCCTTGGGCGCTGCCACGGGCGGCTTCGCCGCCACCTTGGCGGGCGCGTGAGGATGCGCAATGTGCACTTTTGGGGTCTGGCCCAACCACAGGAAGCCCAACAGAAGATGGCAGAGAAGCATAATTCAGAAACTCTCGGTTGAGCAAAGAATACTACAATAGCCGCATGGACAGCGATCTCTCGCTGGATCTGCTGGTTGTCGGCGCTGGTCCCACCGGACTAGCCTGTGCGATCGAAGCGGGCAAAGCTGGGTTGCGGGCGGTTGTGGTGGATAAAGGTTGCATCGTAAATTCGATCTACCACTACCCCACCAACATGCAATTTTTCACGACCTCCGAGTTGCTCGAGATCGGAGGTCTGCCGTTTCCCTCGATCGTTCCCAAGGCGTCGCGGCTGGAGGCGCTCGCCTATTACCGGCGCGCCGTCACCTACTTCCGGCTCGATGTGCGGCAGTATGAGCAGGTCGAATCCATTACTGCCACCCACCCCGGGTTCGAGATACACAGCCGCGCGGGCGAGACCCCACACCGGTACCATGCACAGGCGGTGGTCATTGCCACCGGCTACTATGATCGGCCGAACATGATGGGCGTTCCGGGCGAGGATCTGCCGCACGTTTTTCACTACTTCCACGAAGCCCACCCCTTTTCCGGGCTGCGCGTGGCCGTGATTGGGGGCAAGAACTCGGCCGCCATCACGGCGCTGGAACTGTATCGCCATGGCGCCAAGGTGACCATGATTCACCGCCATGCTGAACTCGGCTCCAGCATCAAGTATTGGATCCGGCCGGATATCGAGAACCGCATCAAGGCGGGCGAGATCGAGGCGCGTTTTCGCACCGCGGTGCGGGAGATCCGGCCGGGCGCGGTGCTGACCACGGGGCCGGAAGGGGCGGGCGAGGTGGCCGCCGATTTTGTATTCGCGCTGACCGGCTACCACCCCGATTTTCAGTTTCTGCGCGCCGCCGGGGTGGAGTTGGACGCCAACCAGCGGCCGGAGTGCGATCCGGCAACCTATGAGAGCAACGTGGCGGGCCTGTACCTGGCCGGAGTCATCGTGGCGGGGCGGAACACGTCGGAAATTTTCATCGAGAATGGGCGTTTTCACGGCCAAGTGATCGCGGCGCATTTGCTGGCGCAGCGCGCGGCCGCGCGGTTGGGATGAGAGCGATGGCGCTGACCACCCATCAGGAGACGATTCTGGTGATCGAGACCTCGGTCGACGACACCTCGCCGCAGATCGTAGGCTATGTGCTGGAGCAGGCGCTGGAGCAAGGCGCGCTCGACGCCTACGCCACCCCGCTGCAGATGAAGAAGAACCGGCCCGGGGTGCTGCTGACCATCCTGGCGCGTCCCCAGCAGCGCCAGGCACTGGTGGAGTTGCTGCTGCGGGAGACCTCGACCCTGGGGGTGCGGGTGGGCACCTGCCAGCGGGAAGTGCTGGCGCGGGAGGTGGCCACCGTCACCACGCCCTACGGTGCCATCCGGGTCAAACTGGCGCCGGCGGGCACGGGCGCCAAGGCGGCGCCGGAGTACGAGGACTGCCGCGCCGCCGCGCGGCGGCACGGGGTGCCGCTGCGCCAGGTGCTGGAGGCGGCGCTGGCGAGCGTGAGTCATCCATAACAAAGACTGCGAGGCTCCAGACACACTTTGTGAGATACTAAGCAGCGAAACCCAATCTAACCGTCCCCCCCCGGATTAGATGAGGAAGCGATGCTGGATATCCGGACCATGTTGGGGGCCGACGCGCTCCTGCAGCTGTGCTGCGCCGGCGGCTTATGGGCGATCGGGCGCCAGGTGGCGGGGCTGAGCGGACTGCGCTGGTTCCAGTGGGCGTACGTGTGCACCGCGCTGGGATTAGGCTGCGCCTGCGCGTACGGTCCGGAGTCGGGTCACGCCTTATTTGGGGCGCGCTGCCTGGTGATGGCGTCGGCGGTCCTGATGACGCAAGGAGTGGCGGAGTATGTGGCTTCGTCCGCCAATCTCCTGCCTTGGGGAGGCGGCTTTCTGCTGCTGTTCGCCGTCCTGGATTCCAGCGTCGACACGAGCCTGCCCACCAATGCGGCGGCCACGGTGTTCTGCCTGTTTTTCGCGGCCCAGCTTTTGATCGGGGTGCTGGTGCTGCAGGCCCACAAGGATGCCGAAGAGCGATTCACGGCGCGCGCGGCCGCGTGGATGATGGGCGCCACGGCGCTGCTGTGCGTGGTGCGGGCGGTGGTGAGTCCCTGGCGTACCGTGCCCACGAATCCGATGGCCAATGACCCGCTGCGCTTTGCCGGACTGACGGTGTTCATGGTGTTTTCCGCCGCCATGGCGTTCGGGTTCATCGGCATGGCCACCATGCGGCTGCAGCGCCAGTTGGAGACCGAGGCGCGCACCGACGCCCTGACCGGCCTGCTCAACCGCCGGGCCCTGGAACAGGCGGCGCCGGCGGTGCTGGCCGCCTGCCGCAAGCGGGGTACGTCGCTGGCGGTGCTGGCGTTGGATCTGGATGGGTTCAAATGGATCAACGACACCCACGGCCACGATGGCGGCGATGCCGTGCTGTGCGCCGCCGCGCAGGTGCTCAGCCAAGGGCTGCGGGATTCCGATCTGCTGGCGCGGGTGGGGGGCGAAGAATTTGTGGTGATGTTGCCGACCCGCGGAGCGCGCGCGGCCTTCGAGGTCGCCGAACGCCTGCGGACGCGTCTGGAAGGGCTAACGATTCAGCATGAAGGCCGGCCGATCATGGTGACGGCCAGCTTTGGCGTGGCCGCGCTCGGCAACGCCGACAGCAGCTGGGGCGAATTATTCCGCCGCGCCGACCGTTGGCTCTACCTGGCCAAGCATTCGGGCCGCAACTGCACGCGCGGGGAAGGCGACCCCTCCAACCCCGCCGGCGAACCGGCGCCGATGGCGGGGGCGCCCGAGGCGCGGCGGGGGCCGGTGGCCCCGCGCCTGGCCTCGCGGACCACCTAACGCCAGCCATGGATCCGTTCACACTCGCCTTCGCCTGCCTGGTGCTGGAGCTCTGCTGCGCTGCCGGGCTGTTTCTCATGAGCCGCGCCGGGACCGGGCTCCGGGGCTTGCGCTGGTTCACTTGGGCGTATGTGAGCGCGGCCCTGGCGATTCTGCCCAGCCTCTTCCATCCCGCACCGGAGCCGCCCGCGATTACCACCGTGGGGCGGCTATTTCTGTTGTCGAGCACCGTGCTGTTCACCCAGGGCATCGCCGAGTTTGTGACCGAAGGCGCGCAAACCCTCGCCTGGGGCGCATCGCTTTTGGTGAGTGTCATGGCCGTCGAGGTGGTGCTTACCGTGGCGGGGACGCCGGGAGGCGATAAACCCTCCAGCATTCTGCTGTTCGGGCTGGCGTATGCGGCGCAAACGGTGGTCGCGGTGATGCTGCTGTCGACCCACGCAGCCGAAGGCGAACGCACCGCCTGCCGAACGACGGCGGTGCTGCTGGCCGGCCTCGCCGGCCTGACGCTGCTGCGTGATTTGCTGACGCGGATGGGATGGGTCCAGCCCGAGCTTCTGGTGCGCAATCCGCTGCGTTCGGTGCTCATGCCCGCTTACCTCGCCCTGGCGGTGGGCATGGCGTTTGGCTTTCTGTGGATGGCGATCGCGCGGCAGCGGCAAAAGCTGGCGTGGCAGGTGCGCACCGACGAGCTCACCGGGACACTCAACCGCCGCGCGCTGGACATCGCCGCCGACGGCTTGGCCGCCGCCTGCCGCACCCGCGGGCTAGCCCTGGCGGTGGTGGCCATCGATCTGGACCGGTTCAAGCTGCTCAACGACAGCTTTGGCCACGCCGGCGGGGACGCCGTTTTGGTGGCCGTGGCCCGGTTGCTGAACAAGAATCTGCGCCCCACCGACGTGCTCGCCCGCTTTGGGGGGGAAGAATTCATCGCCATCCTGCCGGAGCGGGAGGGGAGCGTTGCGCTGGCCATCGCGGAGCGCCTGCGCCGCCGCCTGGCGGACATGAGTATCGATTTTGAGGGCAGCCGGCTGGCGGTGACCGCCAGTTTTGGCGTCGCCCACGCGGATGGCTCAGTACCGGGACAGATGGAGTGGCGGGAGTTGCTGCGCCGCGCCGATCATATGCTTTATGAGGCCAAACAGGCGGGCCGGAATTGCATCCGCGGCGAGATCCTGGCCCATGCCCCTAGCCCTGCCGCCGCGCCTGCCTGAGCGTGCCGGGGGTTGCACCTGGCCACGGGACCGTTTATATTCGTTCGGAATCCCATGACCGCAACCCAATTTTTCGTGATTGTGCTGGGCGCTGGGCTCGGCGTCGCCGCCGCCCAAGGCCCCACGCTGCCACCGGGAGCCGCCCAACAACAGGTGGCGTTCACCTGCACCGGCTGCCACACGCTGGACCGCATTTGCGCGGCGCAGAAGAGCGCCCCGGAGTGGAAAGCTACCGTCGATCAGATGATCCGCAACGGCGCCGTGCTGACACCGGCGCAGGCGGGGCAAGTGGTGCAGTACCTGGCCGCCCACTTTCGCCCCAAGCCACCCGCGCCACCAGCCCGCCGCGGCCACACCCGCGCCTCGCAGCCCGTCGCGCAGCCCTAAGCCCATCTCCTGCGGGAATGTGTGGCGGAGTCTAGAATGGCACCGCCTCGGGGCGGCGCGCCGGTTCGAGAGCGGGCTTTTTGTGGCCGGCCCAGTTCTGCAACCGGTCCATGTAAATGTAGACCACGGGGGTGATGTAGAGGGTGAGGAACTGCGAAAACAGCAGCCCGCCCACCACCGCGATACCCAGCGGACGGCGGCTGTCGGCGCCGGCGCCGGTGGCCATGGCGATGGGTAACATGCCCACCAAGGCGCAGAAGGTGGTCATCATGATGGGCCGGAAGCGTACGATCGCCCCCTGATAGATCGCCTCCGCCGGCGCGTAGCCATGGCTACGCTCGGCTGCCATGGCGAAATCGATCATCATGATGGCATTTTTCTTCACGATGCCGATGAGCATGATGATGCCCACAATCGAATAGATATTCAGATCGATGTGGAAAATATACAGCGTCAGCAGCGCCCCGAAAGCCGCCGCCGGCAGTCCGCTCAAAATGGTCAGCGGGTGGATGAAGCTCTCGTAGAGAACGCCCAGCACGATATAGATCACCAGCACCGCCATTAGCGCCAACAATCCCAAGCCTTGCATCGAGTCCTGGAAGACTTGGGCCGAACCCTGAAACACCGGGGTGATGGTGGGCGGCAGCATCTGCGCCGCCGTCTGCTGAATCAGGTTCACCGCCGGTCCCAACGACGCGCCCAACTTGAGATCGAACGAGATGGTCACCGCCGGGAACTGACCGATGTGGTTGACGGTCAGTGGGCCCAGGGTTTGTTTGAACGTCGTGACCGCGCTCAGCGGCACCAGCGCGCCGGAGTTGGAGTGGATGTAAAGGTCGGCCAGGGTCGCCGGGCTGAGCTGAAACTGCGGCTGCAACTCGGAGATGACCTTGTACTCGTCCTCGGGCGTGTAGATCAGCGAAAGCTGGCGCTGGCCGTAGGCGGTATAAAGCGCGTTTTCGATCTGATCGGCGGTGACCCCCAGGCTGGAGGCTTTGTCGCGGTCGATGACCACGTCCACCTGGGGGTTCTGCATCTGCATGTCGGTGTTGACGTCCTTCAAAATGGGGAAGGTCGCCAGCTTGTCCGCTAACAAGGGCGCGTAATGGTACAACTCGTCGGGATCGTTCCCCTGCAATGCCAACTGGTACTGGGCGTTGGTGCCGTGGGCGCCGATGCGGATGGGCGGCGGGTTCTGCAGGAACACCTTCACGCCCGGGATTTTGTCCATTTGCGGCCGCAGGGCGGCGATGATCTGGTCGGCGCTGCGCTGGCGCTGATCGATCGGCTTCAGGTGATCGAAGACGCGGCCGGTGTTGCCCGCGCCGCCGCCGGCAAACGCCATGGCCGCCTGCGTCTCCGGCAGCGCGTCGATGATCTTCATCACCTCGACCTGATGCTGCTTCATCGCCGCCCAGGAGATACCCTGTGCCGCCTGAACATTGGCGGTGATCTCGCTCATGTCGGAGTCAGGCAAAAAGCCGGTGGGCAGCACCAGGAACAACTGTACCGTCACCGCCAGGACCGCCAGAAACGCGATCATGGTCAGCAGCGGATGCCGCAACACGCCTTTCAGGGTGACATCGTAGAACTTGTACATGCCCTGGAAGCCACTCTCCAGGAAGTTGTACATCCAGCCATGCTGGCGGTGCTCCTGATAGGGACGCAAAAAACGGCTGCACAGCATTGGCGTCAGCGTTAACGACACGCAGCCGGAGATCAGAATCGCCACCCCAATGGTGACCGCAAACTCGTGCAGCAGCCGGCCCAGCACCCCGCCCATGAACAGGAACGGGATGAACACCGCCGTCAGCGCCAGCGTCATCGACAGGATGGTGAAGCTGATCTCCTTGGAGCCATCGAGCGCCGCCTGCATGGCGGTCTTGCCCATCTCCAGATGGCGGACGATGTTCTCCAGCATGACAATGGCGTCATCCACGATAAAGCCCACGGAGAGCGTCAGTGCCAGCAGGGACAGGTTGTCGAGGCTGTAGTCGAGCAGGTACATCACCGCGAAGGTGCCCACGATGGTGAAGGGGAGCGCCAGGCTGGGGATGAGGGTGGCGGGGATGTTCTTGAGGAACAGGAAGATGACCATCACCACCAGGAAGATGGTGAGCAGGAGCGTGAACTTGACGTCGTTGACCGAGGCGCGGACGGGGATGGATTTGTCGTACTCGACGGAGAGATGGATCGAGGGCGGGATGCTGCGCTCGACGTTGGGCATCTCCCGCAGTACCCGGTCAACGACATCGATGGTGTTGGAACCGGGCTGCTTCATGATGGAGAGCAGCACGGCGGGGGTGCCGTTGACCCAGCCCTCGTTTTTGTCCACCTCGACGCTGTCGTTCACGTCGGCGATGTCGCGCAGGCGCACGGGCGCGCCGTTATCATAAGCAACGATGAGGTTGCGGTAGGCGGCCGCGTCGGTGAGCTGGCCGGTGGCCTGCACGGTGTAGGCTTTGTCGGCGCCCCAGAGCACGCCCGAGGGCAAATTGACGTTGCCGTTTTGGACGGCGGTTTGCACCGAATCGATGCCCACGCCGCGGGCGGCCATGGCGAGCGGATTGAGCTGAATGCGCACGGCGTATTTCTGCGCGCCCATCACGTTCACCTCGGAGACCCCGGAGAGCATCGAAAGCTGCTGCCCCACCACCACCTCGGCATAGTGGTCGACGGTGGAGAGCGGTTGCGTGCTGGAACTGAGGGCGAGGTTCAGAACCGAGGAGTCGGCCGGGTTGACCTTGCGGAACGTCGGCGGTGAGGGCATGGGCGGGAGTTCACCGCCGGCCGAGGAGATCGCCGTCTGCACATCTCCGGCCGCGCCATCGATGTCGCGGGACAGGGCAAATTGCAGCGCGATTTGGGTGCTTCCCTGCGAGCTGCTGGAGCTCATCTCGTCCAGCCCGGGGATGGCCGAGAACTGCTTCTCCAGCGGGGTGGCCACCGAAGCGGCCATGGTTTCGGCGCTGGCGCCCGGCAGCGAGGCGCGCACTTCGATGGTGGGGAAATCGACGTTGGGGAGGTCGCTGACCGCCAATTGCCGATAGGCGACGATGCCGAACACCAGCAGCGCCATCATCAGCAGGGCGGTGGCGATCGGGCGTTTAATAAAAAGGCTGGAGAGGTTCATATCACCGCATCGCCCGGCCACCGGTGGATTTCACTGCGCCGTGGCACCCCCCATGGCGGCGCTGGAGGCGCCGGCCACATCCGCGCTGGCCTGCTTGACCAGCACCTCGGAGCCCGGCGCGAGCGACAACTGGCCATCGGTCACCACCGTCTCGCCCGGGGTCAGCCCCTTGGTAATGACGGTGAAGCCGTTCATGATGGTGCCGATCGTCACCGCACGATCCTCGACCGTGCGATTGGGCTGAAGCACGTACACATACATGCCGTCGTTGCCGGTGAGCACCGCCGTGGAGGGGACGACGGTGGCGTTGCGGGCGACGGCCAGGGTCACATCGGTATTCACATACTCGCCCGGCCACAGACTCTGGTCTTGGTTGGGGAAGGTGGCCATGAGTTCGATGGTGCCGGTGGAGCTGTCGATGCTGTTGTTGATGAACGAGAGCTCGCCGGTCTCCATGTGCGGATTGCCCTGCGCCTGCGCCTGCACCGGCAAGGCATGGCTGGCATTGAACTTCTTCAGCTCCAACAGGTACTGTTCCGGCACGGAAAAGGCAACGTAGATGGGCGAGATCTGATTGATGGTCACAAGAATGGTGGTGTTGGCCTGCACCACGTTGCCGGCCTGCACCAACAAGCTGCCGGTGCGGCCATCGATGGGCGAGGTGATGGTGCCGTAGCTGAGGTTCAGTTTGGCGGATTGCACCGCGGCCTGATCAGCGCTGACGATGGCGGCGTCGGCGGCGGCGGCGGATTGGCGCTGTTCGTTTTCCTCGACGGAAACGATACCCTGCTTGGCCAGATCGGCGTAGCGGTGGGCTTCGAGCTGGGCCTGGGAATTGTTGGCCATATCCCGCGCCAAGTTGGCTTGCGCTTGCGCCAGGGCCGCCTCATAGGGCTGGGGATCGATGGTGAACAGCACCTGCCCCTTGCGGACGGTGTCACCCTGCTTGAACTCCACGGTGCGGAGCTGGCCTCCGACCAGGGACTTAACCGCCACGGTCGAGACCGTTTTCACGGCGCCGATCGCCTGCAACTGCGTCGGCACGTTCTGGGCGGTGACGCGGGCGATGGTAACCGGCACGGGGGCGCGGGCGGTGGGCTTGGACACGGACTGCTGGCAGCCCGCAAAAGCCAGGACGGCGGCGGCGCCGGCCAAGAGCGCCGCAAATTGACGGGAGCCCGCGAGTTGACGGGAGAAGGTTGCGCGCATGATGGATTCTGTATGATTTTACCTTGTCTGGCGAGGTACGGCGAAAGCCCCGTGGCGGCGCATCGCCCAACGACAGGAAGCAATCATCATGTGCCGGCCGCGGCATGGATTAGAGCCGGCAGGCGGCAGGTTAGTTACAAAATCTTCCCTGCCGCCGGGAGCAACTCGGGCAGGCCGGAACTCAGCCCGCAGAGGCTTTCTGCTGGGCCGGAGAGGGAGCGGGACGGCGGCGGCGCCAGAGCCAATCCAAGCTCCAACGTCCGGGTCCGGCGGCGGAGATGTAGAGCCAGATAAAGCAGAACAGCACCGCCGACTGGCCGCTGTTGCTGATGGGCCAAAAAGCACGTGGCGCGTGCACGTGGAAGTAGGCGACCGCCATTTCGCCAGCGAGGATGAACGCCACCGGGCGGCTGAACAGGCCCACCAGCAGCAGCGCGCCGCCGATCGTCTCCAAGGGCCCGGCGATGGTGGTAAGGATGCCAGGAGTGAAATGGATCACGGTGAAAGGGTATTTGAACAGCTTCGTCGTACCGTACTCGATGTAGACGAAGGCCGCCAGGATGCGAAGCACGCTGAGCAGGTACGGCGCCGCCGCATGCCAGCGATCCGCGAGGCTGGATTGGGTCATAGCTTCTGGTTGTACCGATGTCGGCGGCCGAAGTCAAGGCGCAGGTGGCGCCGGCCGCGGCTGATCGCGCGAAGCTTGGCCCCTTGCATCTCGGCTTTTGTGTGGCTCGCCACTCTTCGCTTGGTCGCTCCCGCTGGTCGCGTGAGGGCGGGCTGCGATTGGCGGCAGGGGATGCCCGCTCTGCTCGTGGCATCTCCAAGCTGCCTCCAACCGCGGGCGGTCGGGCATACTGACGTTCATGCCTGATCCAGATTTGCTTTGCCTGGACCATGTGTCGGTGCAGCGCGGCCACAAGCTGGGGCTCCACGATGTGTCCCTGCACATTCCCCGCGGCCAGCATGTGGCCGTCCTCGGTCCCAACGGCTCGGGGAAATCCACGCTGCTCAAGCTGGTGACGCGGGAACTTTATCCCTTGTACCAGCCGGGGAGCCGCCTCGCCATCTTCGGCCGGAGCGTCTGGGATGTGTTCGAGCTACGCTCCCAACTGGGCATCGTCAGCCCGGATATGCTGAGCGAACTCGCTCGCGGCATCACCGGGTGGGACCTGATCGTCTCGAGCTTTTCGGCGTCCGTGGGGCTGTGGCGGCGCCAGCCCACTTCGGAGATGACTCGGCGCGCGCGCGAGGCCGTGCGGCAGCTCCAAATCGAATCGGTCGTGGATCGCTCGTTGGAGGCCATGTCGTCGGGCGAGGGGAGACGCTGCCTGCTAGCCCGCGCCCTGGTGCACCGCCCACACACGCTCTTGCTCGATGAGCCCACCACCAGCCTCGACCTGCCCGGACGGCGCGACTTCCTCGCCATCCTCTCCGGCCTCGCCGATGCTGGCCACAGTATCGTTCTGGTCACCCACCACACCGGCGAGGTGCTGCCGCAAATCGAGCGTGTGGTGCTGCTGCGCCAGGGCCAGATCTTTCGCGATGGCCCCAAAGCCGAAGTGCTGCGCTCGGAGGTGCTCTCGGAGCTATTCGGCACGCCTATCACCGTCCACGAAAAGGACGGTTACTACCACGCCTGGTAGACACGCCGGGCGAGGCGCCGGGCGTGGATTTCCGGTTGACCGGGGAATAATGTCTGAACAGAATAGCAGTTGGGGGCTTTCGCTCCCGGACGTGGCCAAAGAATGGAAAGGACTCATCATGCGCAAACTGGCTCTGGTGCTGTTGGCGGCGGGCTTGGCGGCGTGCCTGGGGGCATGCAACTCGTCCCCGAAATCCTCGAACTCGCAACCGGTGGCGCAGACGCCGTTGCAGCAGGACACCTCCCCGTACCGCATCTACGCCAGCGACGAGCGCGGCAACGACATGAGCGTGATCGGCTCAGATGGGTTCAACGTTCTGGCGACCGTGCCCTTGGGCCGGCGGCCACGGGGCATTCACGCCAGCCCCGACGGTAAATTCATCTACGTCGCCCTCAGCGGCTCGCCCATCGCCGGCCCCGGCGTGGACGAGAGCAAGCTGCCGCCGCCCAACCACGGCCTCGATGGGATCGCGGTCTACGACGTGGAGCAAAACAAGGTGGTGCGCACCATTCAGGGCGGTGACAACCCGGAGCAATTCGCCGTTAGCCCCGATGGCAAGCGGCTCTATGTCTCCAACGAGGACGCGTCCGACATCGCCATTGTTGATATCGCCTCCGGCAACGTGATCCAGACGGTCAAGATGGGGGCTGAACCCGAAGGCGTTGAGTTCACGCCCAATGGCCAGCAAGTCTGGTTTACTTCCGAAGAGTCCTCGAAAATCACCGTCTTTGATCCAGCGACCAACAAGGTGGTCACGGTCTTCAACGTGGGCCACCGGCCCCGCAATATTGTCTTCACCCCGGATGGCTCGCGGGCCTACATCCCCGCCGAAAACGACGGCACCGTGTTGGAAGTCAACGCCAAGACCTACAAGGTCATGAAGACCATGACGCTGGGCAAGGCGGGAGTCATCAAACCGATGGACGTGATCATGTCGCCCGACGGCAGCAAGCTCTACGTCTCCACCGGGCATGGCCGCTTGGTTTTCACAGTGGACACCAAGACCAACAAGGTCCTCAGTTCGGTCGAGGTGGGCGCACGCCCCTGGGGCATTGCGCTCTCGCCTGACGGTGCGACGCTGTTCTCGGCCAATGGGCCGTCGAATGACGTGTCGGTGGTGGATCTGGCCACCAATTCGGTCATTAAGACGGTACCGGCGGGCCAAGGACCGTGGGGTGTGGTGGTGGTTCCCCGGTCGTAACCTCCACAACGCTGGAGATCAGGCCTTGGCGCTCCCAGCCCGACTTTAGGCTTTACGTTAACGATAACGGGCCTATACTGAGAGCGCCGTAAGACAAAACTTGAATCTGCGGGTGATCCATGACACCCAGATGATGAGGCAGGTATCCATGAAGACGCGACTTGGTTTTGAAGTTTTCCATTGTGTCGTTAGGCTCACCATGACGCTGGCGCTGCTGGGTGCGGCGTGGGCCGTAGCGCAAAGCACTGGGGCTCCGCCCCGGCCGCAAGGGCCCTGCGATATCTACGCCGCCGCCGGTACCCCGTGCGTCTCCGCCGACAGCACCACGCGCGCCTTGTACGCCTCCTACAATGGGCCGCTGTACCAAGTCGTGCGCCAGTCCGATGGCAAGACCCTGGACATTGGCGTGGTCCCGCCCGTCGCCTCGCCTGTCCCCGACGCGGGCGGATACGCCGATGCGGTCGCGCAGGACCGCTTTTGCGCCAACACCTACTGCTGGATCACCACCATCTACGACCAATCCTCCAAGCACAACAACCTCACCCAGGCCCCGCGCGGCAACTTCAGCGGTCCCGCCCTGGGCGGGTTGAACAACGTCCCAGTCGCCGACATGGCGCCGGTCACGATCATGGGCCACAAGGTCTACGGCGTCTTCATCGAGCCCGGCATGGGCCTGCGTAACGACAACCCCAAAGGCACCGCCGTCGATGACCAAGCCGAGGGGATTTACTGGGTGATTAACGGACGGCACTTTAACTCCGGGTGCTGCTTCGATTACGGCAACGCCGAAACCGACAGCCACGACGACGATAACGGCACCATGGAGACTGCCTACTTCGGCAACGCCGGCGCCTGGTTTCATGGAGCCGCTCCTGGCCCCTGGATCATGACCGACCAGGAGAACAATTTAGTCGGATGCGTCAACGCGGACGGCTCCAAAACCTGTCCCAGCCTGAAAACAATTACCTGGCCCTTTGTTACCGCGATCGCCAAGGGCGAGGCGAACCATTGGACCACCTTGGGTGGCAATGCGCAGCAGGGCCAACTCACAGTCCTGTACAACGGGCCCCGGGTCAACTCCACCTATGCACCGATGCGCAAGCAGGGCGCCATCGACCTAGGCAATGGTGGGGATAACAGCAACGGCGCCCAGGGGACCTTCTATGAAGGCGCGATGACCGCCGCGGGCACGTTCCCCACCGACGCCACCGATCAATTGGTGCAGGCTAACGTGGTGGCGGCTGGGTACGGGGTAGCGGCACTGCGCCTGGCGCCGGCCGCGGCCACGGCCGCGCCGACCGGATTGCAGACGTTCGCGCCGGGCACCTCGCAGAACACCACGGTGACCTTCACCAATACTGCGGCCGTCCCCGCGGCGGGGCTGAGCCTCAGCCTTGCCCTGCCCAACCCACAGTGGAAGGCGGTCGTTCTGGGCACTGGCAGGCAGTCAGCCGTGTTCACCCATCCGGTGGCGCCGGGTGCAAGCGTGAGCGCGACGTTCAAGGTCACCTCGGGACGGGCGGCCTTGAATGGCGATTTGGTGAGCCATGCCTCGTGGACGGTCAGCGGCGGGAAGCGCTCGGTGACGGCCAGCGAAAAGGTACGCAACGAGAGCCCGATCAGGATCAACGAGTTCCGCATCAGCGCCGATTCCCCGACGAATTCGTTCATCGAGCTTTATAACGCTGGTTCCCAAAGCGCGGACATCTCCAACTGGTCACTGACCGAGCACCCGGCCCAGCAAGCGATCTTTTCCAAGGTCACGATTCCGGCCGGGACGCACCTCGCCGCCAAGGGTTTCTACCTGCTCGGCCTTGCCAACTCCGGGCTGGCGGTGGCGGCGCACGCCGGTGATGCCACCATCCATGTCAGAAACACGACGGGCATGGCGGTGGGCGATAGCGTCAGCATCGGCACCGGCTCCGGCGCGGAGACTGGCAAGATCGCCAGCCTCGGGACGGCGGCGGGCAACAGTACGACCGTGTGGCAGCCGCTCCCGGAAGGTCCAGTGACGATTCCAGCAGGTTCCACCGACGTGCCGGTCACGAGCGTGGCTGGCTTCAAGGTGGGCGAGAAGATCGGCATCGGCTATGGCGCCACCTCCCCAGCGGTGGCCAATGCCACCGAGCGCTATGAGGTCGCTACCATCACCGCGGTTGGAAAACCGGGCACGCAAGCGTTGCTGGGCGCGGCGGCGCCCGAGGGAGCTACCAATATCAAGGTGAACTCCACCGCCGACATTTCAGTTGGTGACAAAATCACATTGGATATCGACAGCGTTGGCCATGGCATCGAGACGGTCACCGTCACGCACGTGGGCACGCCGATGGTGCGCACCAATCTGATGGGGGATGCCAGCGCGGGCGCGACCACGATCGAAGCGCGCTCCCTCAACGGCTTTGCCGTGGGCGATCAGCTCTTGATTGGCGCCCCGGACCACCGCAGCACGGTCACCATCAGCGCCCTAACGCCCACGGTTCGCACCGGCGGGCGGGCGGGTTTCAGGCCGGGCGGAGCAGGCGGGAGCATCGCATTTGCGCCGGCTCTCGACCAAGCGCATGCCAATGGCGAGGAGGTGCAGACCCTGGGCACGGGTCTCGATCTGGCTGCCCCGCTACGGTTCAACCATGCGTCCAACCTCCCCTTCAGCGATCGCGGAACGGGGATCAGCTTCGAGCCCGCCACCGCCTTTGCGCATGTGAGCAACGAGCCGGTCCTGCCGCTCGGCACCGGAATAACGCTCGATCGGCCGTTGGCCAAAGACCATGCCATCGACGAGGCAGTGCGCGATGCCGCGGTCACGACCGCCGGCTATCAAGGGACGCCGGCACCCAACCAATGGTTTGGGGGCCCGGAGCTTGCCACCACCATCGTCCGTTTCGGTAATTTCACCTCCTCCCTGCGGCAAGGCAGCATGGTGCTGCGGGACGCCTCCGACCTGGTGGTCGACAGCCTCAACTACGGCGCCTTGGTGGATCCTTGGGCCGCCGAGGGGTACCAGGGCGCCTCCGGCGCCGGGAAGAGCGGCTGCTACGTCGCCGCACCCGGCCCTGCCCAAGCCGGGTTCGGACGCTTCGGCGCGGCACCGGCTGCAACCAATACGAGCGCGGGCCGCTTCCCGGACGGCGCCAACAGCGACAGTAACTGCGCCGACTTCCGGACGCAAACCGATGCCGCGCTGGCGGCCGCGGCGGCCGCCGGGGCGACCAATGTTAAAGTCACCAGCGTGGCCGGCTTCGAGGCCGGCGAAACGATCCGGATCGGGATGGGCGCCAACCTCGAAACGGCGGTGATCGCCAACGTGGGCACGGCCGGCGGCACCACGGTAAGCGGCGCCGTTGACGCGGGCGCGACCGAGATTCCGGTGGCGAGTGCGGAAGGCTTCCGCGATGGCCAGGTCATTACTCTTGATCGCGGCGCAGACGCGGAGACGGCGACGATTGCCGCCGTGCGCCGGGGCCGGCCTGGCACCCCCATGACGGTCACCGTCGCAGCGCCGCTGGCGCATCCGCACGCGGCCGGCGTCCAAGTCTCTGGCACGGGAATTAGGCTCAGCGCGGCCTTGGCCCGGGCGCATGCCAGCGGCGCGCAGGTATCCGATGGCGAGCCTACGCCGGGAGCACCCAACCGCTATCACTGATCATCACGAGACCATGCGCCTGCCTGAACTCAGAGCTGCGGTCCTTGAGGCCAACCTCGAACTCGTGCGCCGGGGCTTGGTGCTCTATACCTTTGGCAACGCCAGTGGCATCGATCGCGCCGCTGGCTTGGTCGTCATCAAGCCCAGCGGCGTGGACTACGATCAGCTCACGCCCGCCGACATGGTCATCACCGACCTGGAGGGGCGCCCCGTCGAAGGCACGCTTCGCCCCTCCTCCGATCTCCCCACGCACCTGCGCCTCTACCGTGAGTTTCCCGCCGTCGGCGGCGTCGCCCACACCCACTCCAACTACGCCACCGCCTGGGCCCAGGCCGGGCGCTCCATTCCCTGCCTCGGCACCACCCACGCCGATTACTTCCACGGTCCCGTACCCGTCACCGCGCCCCTGGCCGACCAGGCCATCGCGGCCGGCTACGAGGCCGAAACCGGTACCGCCATCTGCCGCGCCCTCGAGGGTCTCAACCCCGACCACATCCCCGGCGCTCTGGTGCACGGCCACGGGCCCTTCAGCTGGGGCCGCGATCCCGCCGCCGCTGCCCATCACGCCGTGATCCTCGAAGCCATCGCCCAGATGGCCTACCAGACGCTGGTCTTGTCAGGGGACTCGGCGGCGCATGCCGCTCCCCTGGCCCGCGCCCTTCACGACAAGCACTTCCTGAGAAAACACGGCGCCAGCGCCTATTACGGACAGCCCTCATGAAAATCGGCCTTATCGTCGGCAACCGCGGTTTTTTCCCTGGCCACCTCGCGGAATCCGGCCGCACCGAAATGCTCGCGGCGCTGCAGCGCGCCGGCCTGGAAGCGGTGGCGCTCACCCCCGAGCAATCCCGCCATGGCGCGGTCGAAAGCTACGCGGAGGCCAAGCGCTGCGCCGCGCTGTTCCGCAGCCATCAGGACGACCTCGCGGGCGTCATCGTCACCCTGCCCAACTTCGGCGACGAGCGCGCCGTGGCCGACACGCTGCGCCTCTCCGGCCTCCGCGTCCCGGTATTGGTGCAGGCCACACCCGACGTCCCGGCGCAGATGTCCATCGCCGCCCGCCGCGACAGCTTCTGCGGCAAGATGTCGGCCTGCAACAACCTGCGCCAGTACGGCATCCCCTACTCGCTGACCGCCTCCCACACCGTCGCGCCCGAGAGTGACGCCTTCGCCGCCGATCTCGCCCAATTCGCCGCCGTGTGCCGCATCGTGCGCGGCCTGCGCAACCTCCGCATCGGCAGCATCGGCGCCCGGCCCACCGCCTTCAACACCGTGCGCTACAGTGAAAAAATCCTCGAAGCCCAGGGCATCACCGTCGAGACGCTGGATCTCAGCGAGGTCATCGGGCGCATCCAACGCCTGCCCGACCACGACGACGCCGCCCAGGCCAAGCTCGCCGCCATCCGCCGCTACGTCGATACCGGCAACACGCCCGAAGCCGCACTGCTGAAAATGGCCAAACTGGGCGCGGTCATCGATCGCTGGATGCGCCACGCCGCGGTCGAGATCAGCGCGGTGCAGTGCTGGACGTCGATTGAGGAGAACCTGGGCGTCGTCCCCTGCACCTTGATGAGCATGATGAGCGAGGGCCTGCTCTCCAGCGCTTGCGAGGTGGACATCTGCGGCGTCCTCGCCATGCACGCGCTCCGCCTCGCCTCCGGCACCCCCAGCGCCCTGCTCGACTGGAACAACAACTACGGCGCCGACCCCAACAAGGCGGTTTGCTTCCATTGCAGCAACCTGCCCAAGCATTTCTTCAACTCCACCAAGATGGACTTCCAGGCCATCATCGCCGGCACGGTGGGCGTCGAGAACACCTACGGCACGGTGGTGGGGAAAGTGAAAGCCGGCGCCATGACCTACGCCCGCTTCTCGACCGATGACACCTCGGGCCGCATGCGCGGCTACAGCGGCGAGGGCCGCTTCACCGACGATCCGCTGCAGACCTTTGGCGGCGCGGGCGTGGTCGAGATCCCGCAGATGCAGCGCTTGCTGCGCTACATCTGCGAGCAGGGCTTCGAGCACCACGTCGCGGCCAACTTCTCCCAATGCGCGGCCGCCATCCACGAAGCCACAACCCGGTACCTGCAATGGGACATGCATCTCCATGCCTGAGCCACGGGACGGGCGGCCTAGCCGCGCTGGGGCCGGCGGCCAACAAGTCGTAGCCGGCGTCGATTTCGGGACGCTCAGCGTGCGCGTCTCGTTGGTGGACAGCGCCCGCGGCCGCCTCGCCTCCGCCGTGGCCGAGATCCCGTTGCACCGCCGCCCGAGCGATCCCGAGTACGCCACCCAGTCCCACGCCGATCACCTGCGCGCGCTGGCCCAAGCCACCCGCCAAGCCTTGCGCGAATCGGGCCTCCCCGCTAACGCCATCGCCGCCCTCGCCCTCGACACCACCGGCTCCTCGGTGATTCCCGTGGATGCGCACATGCAGCCGCTGAGCGAGTACTACCTCTGGTGCGACCACCGCGCCAAGGCCGAAGCCGCCGAGATTACCGAGCGGGCGCGGCGCGAGGCGCTCCCGGCGATCGAGTGGTGCGGCGGTGTTTACTCCTCAGAGTGGGGATGGGCGAAGCTCCTGCACTGGCTGCGCCACCACCCTGATGAACGCCCGAGCTTCGCCAACGCCTTTGAGCACTGTGAATTCATCGCCGCCACGCTCGCCGGCGTCACCGCTCCCCGGCAGGCCGCGCGCAGCGTGTGCGCCCTGGGCCACAAATGGCTCTGGCACCCTGACCTGGGCGGCTTGCCGCCGGAGCGTTTCCTGACGGGGCTCGATCCGCTGCTCGCCGGGGTGCGCGCCAAAATGGCCGGCGAGCCCCAGACCTCGAACTGCATCGCCGGCCACCTCGCCCCCGCATGGGCGGCCGAGCTGGGCCTGTGCGCTGGCATCCCCATCCCGGTCGGCGCCTTCGACGCCCATTGGGATGCGATTGGCGCTGGGGCGCGCGAGGGCGACATGGTCAACGTGATCGGCACCTCGACCTGCATGATCGGCATCACCGGCGAGACGCAATTGATCCCGGGCGTGTGTGGCGTGGTGCGGGGCAGCGTACACCCCGGCTACACGGGCGTGGAAGCCGGATTGTCGGCCACCGGCGACATCTTCGACGCCATCGCCCGCCGCGCCGGCGTCTCCGTGGGGACGCTCAGCCAAGGCTTGGAACGCTATCGCGCCGGCCAGACGGGCCTTCTGCGCCTGAGCTGGGACAACGGCGACCGCACCGTGCTGGTCAACCCCAACCTGGGCGGCGTCACCCTGGGCTGGAAGCTGCACCACACCGCGCAGGACGAGCTCTTCGCCGCCATCGAAGGCACCGCCTTCCACACCCGCCTGATCCTCGACCGCATGGCCGAACACGGCGCCCGCTTCACCCGCATTATCCACGGCGGCGGCATTCCGCAGACGAACTCCACCCTCAACCAGGTCTACGCCAACGTGCTGGGGCGCCCGGTGCTGGTGCCCACCGCCCCGGTCACGAGCCTGGGCGCGGCCGTCTTCGCCCACCTCGCGGCCGGTTCCTACCCAACCATTGAGGCGGCCCAGGACGCCCTCTGCCCGCCCCACAAGGTCTACCTCCCCGACCCCGCCGCCGAGGCCATCTATGCCCGCCTCTACCCTTTGTACCGCGACCTCTACTTCGCCCTCGGGCAAACCGGAGCCGCCGCCGGCGCCTGCCTGCCGGAACTGATTCGGGTTGCCTCCGCCACCGCGAGCGCCAGCGCCACGGGAGATTGACGCGCGGAGTATAGTTACGACCGAGGAAGTAAATGACGCGATTCCGTCCCCTGAGTCTGCTACTGGCTGTGCTGGTAGTTGCAACCAACGCAACCAGCGCTCACGCCGACGACGGCAGCGCAGCGTGGCTCCGGTACGCGCCACTGACAGCGGTGGAGCGAACCCAGTACAACACCCTGCCGGCCACGGTGGCCGTGCTGGGACCTGCAACCGTATTGCAGACGGCGCAGACGGAGCTGATCCGTGGCGTGCGCGGGATGCTGGGGCGGACTTTACGTAACGAGCAGGGTCTGCCCACGGAAAACGCCATTCTGATCACGACGCTGGAGGCGTTGCGGACGGCGGCCCCGAGCGCACAAGCACCGCACTCCCTGGCTGCGGGTGGCTACTGGATCGCGACTGCCCCGGTGCACGGGCATGAGTGCCTGATCGTCGCCGGCGCCGACGCGCCCGGCGCGCTCTACGGCACCTTCGATCTATTGCACAGAATCGCCCTGGACGAAGATGTGCGCTCCTTGCGGGTGACGGAGCAGCCCTCCGCGCCCGTGCGCTGGGTGAATGAATGGGATAACCTGAACGGCAGCATTGAGCGCGGGTATGGCGGCCGCTCGATCTTCTTTGACAACGGCGGCGTGCGCGCCGATCTGAGCCGTGCCAGCGATTACGCACGGCTGCTGGCGTCGGTGGGCATCAATGGTTGCGTGGTCAACAATGTGAATGCCGACCCGAAGATCTTGTCCGATGACTTTATTCCGCAGTTGGCACGGATCGCCGACGCCTTCCGTCCCTGGGGGGTGAAGCTGGAGATCGCCGTCAATTTCAGCACGCCGAAAGCCTTGGGCCAACTCGATACCTATGACCCCAAGGACCCGCGGGTGATCGCCTGGTGGACGCAGAAAGTCGACGCGATTTACCGCCAGATTCCGGATTTTGGCGGATTTCTGGTCAAGGCGGATTCGGAAGGCAAACCTGGTCCCGCCAGTTATGGGCGCACGCCGGCCGATGCCGCCAACATGCTGGCCGGCGCGCTCCAGCCGCATGGCGGGTTGCTGTTCTACCGTGCCTTCGTCTATGACTCCCATCTCGATTGGCGCAATCTGAAGAACGACCGCGCCAAAGCGGCGTATGACATTTTTCATCCGCTCGACGGCCAATTCGCCAGCAACGTCATCATCCAGATCAAAAACGGGCCAATTGATTTCCAAGTGCGCGAACCGGCGTCGCCGCTCTTTGGAGGGCTGACCAAAACCAACCAAGCCATCGAGCTGCAGATCACCCAGGAGTATCTGGGGCAGCAGCGGCACCTCGTTTTCCTGGTGCCGATGTGGAAAAAGACACTCGATTTCGACATGCACGTGGATGGCCGGCTCACGCCGGTGAAGGACATCGTGACCGGCCGTTCGTTGCATCGCCCGCTGGGCGGGTTTGCGGGCGTGAGCAACGTCGGGCTGGACGCGAACTGGGACGGCAACCCCATGTCCATGGCCAATCTCTACGGCTTCGGACGGCTGGCATGGAACCCGGATTTGAGCGCCGCGGCGATCGTGAACGAGTGGACCCGACTGACCTTTGGCAACAACCCCGAAGTTGTCCGCACCATCGACCAGATGCAGATGTCTTCGTGGCGCACCTATGAGGACTACACGGGCTCACTCGGCATCGGCACGCTCACCGACATTCTCGGCACGCACTATGGTCCCGGCGTGGGCTCTGCGGAGCACAACGGATGGGGCCAATGGTTTCGCGCCGATCCCCAGGGCGTCGGCATGGATCGCACCGTGGCCACCGGCACCGGCTTCATCGGACAGTATTCCCCCGCGGTGCAGAAGCAGTTTGAAACGCTGGCCGCGACACCGGACGATCTACTGCTGTTCTTCCACCATGTTCCCTACACCTACAAGTTGCACTCGGGCCAAACGGTCATTCAGTACATCTACGACGCGCACTACACGGGCGTCCAGCGGGTGCAACAGTACGTTCGTGACTGGGAGTCGCTGCGGGGACTGATCGATCCAGAACGGTATGCGTTTGTGCTGGGCCGGCTGCAATATCAGGCCGGGAACGCCATCGTCTGGCGGGATGCGGTGTGCAACTGGTTTTTGCGCATGTCGGGCATCGCCGATGCCCGCGGCCGTGTCGGTTACTATCCTGATCGCACCGAAGCAGAATCGATGACGCTCCAGGGTTATGCTCCCGTCAACGTGACGCCGGCAGAAAACGCCTCGGGCGGAAAAGCGGTGACCTGCAACACGCCCGGCAAGGCGTGCGTGGCCAGCTTTAAGTTCGAGCGGCCCGCCGGATGGTACCAGATGAACGTGCAATACTTCGACCTGAGCCGGGGAGAGTCCACGTTCAAGGTTTTCGTGGGCCAACAGATGGTCGATGAGTGGAGCGCCGATAATGACCTGCCCGGCTTCCGCCTGGGCGGCGACACCTCAACCCGCCGCCAGATACCCGGCCTGGCGCTGCGCCCCGGCGACGTTATTCGCATCGAGGGCACGCCGGACGGCCGCGAGCTGGCGCCGCTCGATTACGTGTCGATTCATCCCTCCCAACCGTAAAACGCACAAACATTTGGGACTGCTCTATGCCCCAGTCAACAGCAACATCCACGACGAAAACTCGACTGGCCACCGGTTTCCGCTGGACGATCTGCGCGCTGCTGCTCGCCGGTACCACCAAAAACTACATGGACCGGCAGGTGATCGGCATCCTGAAGGACACCCTGCAACACCAGTTTGGCTGGAACGAAATCGACTACGGCAATCTGGTCGTTGCTTTTCAAGCCGCGTACGCGCTGGGGATGATCGCGGCGGGGCAGGCGATTGATCGTTGGGGAACCCGCATTGGTTACGCCTGGGCGATGGCGATCTGGAGTCTGGCCTCGATGGCGCATGGGTTTGCGTCCTCATTTACCGAATTTTTAGCCGCCCGCTTTGCCCTCGGCCTCTCGGAGTCGGCGGTATTCCCGGCGAGCCTGAAAGCCATCGCGGAATGGTTCCCCCGCAAGGAGCGCTCGCTGGCTTTCGGCATCGCCAACGCCGGCACCAACATCGGCGCCGTCGTCACCCCGTTTCTCGTGCCTTGGATCACCATTCACTGGGGCTGGCGCGCAGCGTTTTATTTTATTGGTGGCCTGGGATTTGTGTGGCTGGCCGCCTGGTTCTGGCTCTATCATCCGCCAGCGGAACAACCACGCTGCTCAGCCGGGGAGTTGGCCTACATCCGCAGCGACCCGGCCGATCCCGAGATCCGCGTCTCGTGGCTGACGTTGTTGCCCTACCGGCAAACCTGGGCCTACACCGTCGGCAAACTTCTGACCGATCCGATCTGGTGGTTTTTCCTCTTCTGGATTCCCGACTTTCTGCAGCGGGAGCATGGCCTCTCCCTAATCCAGCTTGGCGTGCCCATCATGTTGATCTACCTCATGGCCGACGTCGGCAGCGTCGCCGGTGGCTGGTTGTCGTCATCGCTGATACAGCGGGGAAAAAGCGTCAATGCGGCACGGAAGATCGCCATGTTGATTTGCGCCGTGGCCGTGACGCCGATCGTCTTCACGTCGAGGGTCGAATCCACCACCGGAGCCGTGCTGCTGATCGGTCTGGCGGTGGCGGCGCACCAAGGATTTTCCGCCAACCTGTTCACGCTGCCCAGCGATATGTTTCCCCGCCGCACGGTGGCCTCAGTCGTCGGCATCGGCGGCACGGCCGGCGCGCTGGGCGGCATGGTCATCGCCAGCGTGGTCGGGCACCTGCTGCAATGGACCGGCAGCTACGCCATCCCCTTCATCATCGCCGGCTCCGCCTATCTGATCGCCATCGCCGCCATCCACCTGCTGGCGCCGCGGCTGGAACCGGCGGTACTCGCGGCGCAGGATTTATAAGAATGAACTCCAGGGAGGGTGGTAGGCACGTGGGGACTCGAACCCCAGACCTCTACCGTGTCAAGGTAGCGCTCTAACCAGCTGAGCTACGCGCCTACGCAGGTGCCAGTTTACCATGTGGACGGGTGGGCATTGACTGTGGGATGATCGCTTCGCGAGCAGGAGGGAACATGGATCGACGCGACTTTTTGGCATCCTCACTGGCGACGGCGGCCGCGGCGACGGCGGCGGCGGGCGGGCTGGCGGCGCAGGCAGCGGGCAGCGGCAGCCGCGAGTACTACGAACTGCGCCGCTACCATCTGCTTTCAGGGCCCCAGCAGCGGTTGGCGTCGGCGTACTTCCGCGACGCGCTGATTCCGGCGCTGAACCGGCTGGGGATTGGGCCGGTGGGCGTGTTCAGCGTGTCCATCGGCGCCGGTGGGCCCTCGACTTACGTGCTCATGCCGGCGGCGAAGGCGGAGACGCTGCTCACCGCCGAGTACCGGCTGGTCGATGATGCCGTCTATCAAAAGGCCGCGGCGGCGTTTCTCAATGCGCCCATGGCGCAGCCGGGGTTTGTGCGGCTGGAGAGCGCCATGCTGTACGCGCTGGAGGCGCTGCCGAAGCTGACGCCGCCGCCGGGCGGTGCGGCCAAGGAGACGCGGATGTTCGAACTGCGCACCTACGAGAGCTCGACCGACCAGGATCACCGGCGCAAGGTCGAGATGGTGAACGTCGGCGAGCTGCCGATCTTCAAAAAGTCCGGGTTCTGGCCCATCTTCATGGGCGACACGCTGATCGGTTCCCGGCAGCCGAACCTGACGTATATGATCGGCTTCCCTTCCCTCGCCGAGCGGGATGCCTATTGGAAGACGTTCTTCGGCTCGGACGAATGGAAGGCCCTCACCGGCAATCCGCGCTACAACTTTGAGGCGCTGGTGGCCAACGTCGATAACGCCATTCTCACGCCGGCTGCTTACTCGCAGGTGTAGGTGGCTCGCCACTTTTCGCTGGGTCGCTCCCGTTGGTCGCTTGTCAACCGGCTCCGCCAATCGGCAGCTGGCACCCAATCTATTCGTGGCGCTTCCCGGCTGTCATCGCCTCCAATTCGGAAGCCGCGACCACCGCCGGCCGGACGCCGGCGCGCGCCAGCACCCAGTAAACCGCGAAGGCGGCGATAAAGGCGTACAGGATGGAGGGATGGTCGACCTGTTGCCAGGAGGCCGGGCCCATGCCCAGACGGCCCATGTCACCGATCCAGAAGCCCACGATCCAGGCCGCGAACCCGGCCCAGTTGATGCCGTGGCGGGGACCGCTCCAACGCTTGCCAGCGAGCCAGTAATCGGCGGCCATGGCGCCGCAGACCGGGGCAAACGAGGCGCCCACCAGCCCGAAGAAGGCGTGCAGGTTCTCGGCCACGCCGGTGGCGGCCAGCAGGATGCCGCCGCTGGCGGCGGCGAAGGCCCAGAACTCGCGCTTGGCCACCGGCAGCATGGTGGTCAACGAGTTGGTGGCGATGAAGGTGCAGAACGCGGTCGGCACCAGCAGCGCGGCCGCGAACAGGAAGAAGATGATGCCCGATAGCGGACCCACGCTGGAGATGGCGGTGGTGAAATCAAATGGGCTGGAGACGCCGGCCGGAATGGCCACGTGCAACCCCATAGCGCCGGCCACACCGAGCATGGCCAAGCCGCCAGCGACAAAAACGGCGAGTGCAATGCCCACCAGACCGCCCCGGATCACGTCACCGCGATTGCGGCTGTTGCTGCCGAAGTCGGCGCCGGCGGCGGCGGCGGTGGCAATGTAGCCGAGGACGAAATCGAGGGTCAGCGCGAAACTCTCCGCCGGGTGATGCACCGCAGGCTGGAAGTGGCTCAGACCGTGGCGCGTGGCGAAAAACACGATGACCAACATCGCCAGCGGGATCCAGTTCAAGATCTGGGCGGCGCGGGCCACGTGCGAAATGCCGCGCATGGCGACCCAGGCGAACACGTAGGCCCAAACGATCACCAGCGCCACCCGCAGTTCGGGCGAACCGGCGTGCAAGCCGCGCATGATGAAATCCACCGCGAAGTAGGTGTTGGCGCCGATAAAGCCCACCTGCAGCAAGCCCATGAGCAGGCCGGGAAAGTAATTGCCCTGCACCCCAAACGTCGACGTGCCGACCACGTAGAGATGCTGGCCCGTCTTCATGCCCAGCATGGCTGGGGCGTAGTAGAACATGCAGCACAGCAGCCCGCCGACCGCCAAGGCGATCAGGCCCATCCCGATGCCATCACTGCCCAGCGGAATGGAGGACAACTGCAAGTAAAAGACCACCGAGAGAAAAATCCCGGCGTAGGCGGGAGCGGTGTTCTTGTACCATGCGCGGCGATTGGATTCCGGGTTAGCGGTGGCTGCCAGTAAATACTTGGGAAGCGGCATAGGGGTTTTCCTTTGGGGGTGCGAGGCCTGCTTAACGGGGAGCGGTACGGGCGCAGGCGGGAACATAGGTGGCCAGACCCGGTGGCGGAAAATTCAACGTGCGCCCGGATTCGGCGCTCTTATAGGCAGCCATGAGCAGCTCAACCACGCCGACACCGTCGGCGAAGCTCAGCGCCGGCGGCGTGCCATGCAGGAATGCACGGGCAAAATGCCGGTTCTCGGCCTCGTAGCCATACACGGCGGCCTCGCCCACGACGACGGGCATCAGGCCGGTTTCGGCGTTCTGCTTCTCGACCAGGTCCTCGCCTGCCTTGCCCTGCACCTCACGGCTGAAGAACAGCTTCAGCCCGGTATCGAGCGAGTTCCAGCTCATCGAATACTCGGGGCCGAGCAACTCCGCGGATAAGCGCAGGCCGGCGCCGACGTAGCTCCAGGAGACGGAGCACTCGCCGATCACGGTGGTCTTGTCGGCCGTTTCGAACTCGACGTGCAGGCTGGCAAAGTCCTCGCTGGGATTTTTCCGGTAGTCGACTTCCCGGCCCATGGTGCGGGCGAGGCGGCGCGCGTACAGGGGCTGGGACCATTTCAGGCTGGCGACGTGGGCGGCAAGGCGTTTGGGACGCACCGTGCTGAGGGGCTCGCCGGGGCGGGTAAGCAGGTGGCGGACGAGCAGGGCCGAGTGGCACATCATGTCGTTCATGACGCCGCCACCCTGCAAGGCGCCCATCCAGAACCAGGGGCGGTGCGGGCCGCTATGCTCCTCGGCGGCGCGAGCGAGGTAGGGGCGGCCGGTGGCGGCCGCGCCCCGTCCCCAGGCCAAGGCACGTCCGGCTTCGGTGGCAGGGGCAAAGAGTTGGTCTTCCAGGTAGCCGGTGGGCACGCCCAGCTTGCGCGCCAGGGCGGCCATCTGGCGCGCCTCGGCGACGTTGCGGGCCAGCGGCTTCTCACAGGCGATGCCGCGCAGCGGACGCGACCGCCGCGCCGCGCCGGCGGTGATCGCCGCCATGTTGTCCAGCCGGCGATGGTTGGGCCCGCAGAGCCAAATGGCGTCGATGGCATCATCGGCAACCATGGCCTCAAGCGACGGGAAGGCGCGCGCCGCACCGACGTCAAGCTGCCGCGCCAAGGCGGCGGCGGCGCGCGCGTTCACCGCATTGGGGCTCCAGACCCCGGCGGCTTCAGCGTCCCGCACGCCCAGCAGCGATTGAATATGAAAACGGGTGATGAAGCCGCTGCCGACAAACCCGATGCGCAGGCGCTGGATGTCCATAGGAGCGGAGGGCCAGTTTAGGAGATGGCGCGCAACAGGTTGGTATAGCTGACGTGGGCGGCGGCGATGGAGCTGCCCCAGGAGGCGGCACTGTCCTGCTCGATATTGAAGTGCTTCATGCCGGCGAGCTCATGTTGGGCGAAGATCGCCTTGTAGTCGATGCCGCCCAGACCCACCGGAACCATCCACTTCCCGGCGGTGCGCTGCCGCTCGGATTCGGTCATCTCCGGCTGCGGGAACAGATACTGGAGGTTCATGAAATCTTTGACGTGCCAGAGGACAAAGCGGCCGGGATGCTGGTGGAACAGGGCCAGAATATCCTGGCCGGCGACCGAGGCCCAGCCGATGTCGAGTTCCATGACTACCAAATCGGGGTCGCAGGTGGCGAGGATTACGTCATAGGGGCACTGATCGCTGCCAGGGTACCGTTCGAACTCGGTGGTGTGGTTGTGCACCAGCACCTGGATGCCGTATTTTTTCCCCACGGCGCCCACCTGGTTATACATCTCGCAGGTGCGTTTGGTGGCGTCGGGGCTGGGGCCACGGGCAGCGCCAGCAGTTCGGGGCGCGGGGCTGCGCGGCTCCGCCACCGAGGTGTAACGGTGGCCCATAATCTGGTGGCCTTCGAGCTGTTGCTCGAGATCTGGGCCCGGCGTCACCGACATGTGGGTGGTGGGGGCGATGAGGCCCAGTTTGTCGAGCAGAGCGCGGTATTGTTTGGGATCGAGGCCGCCGTACGTCACCGAGGGCTCGACCTCCTTGTACCCCATGGCCGCCACTTGGGCGAGCGTGCCGGGTTCGTCCCGCTGAATGGCGTCGCGAACCGTGTACAGTTCCAATCCCATGCGCGCGGCCCACGGACTCGAGGACGCGGCGGAGGGTTCGGGGGCCTGAAGGAAGGCCGCCGGTTGCCCGGCGGCCCGCTTGACAAAATTACGACGCGAATAGAGGTTCATGGTTCTTCTTCGATACCCAGCGGGCTAGGCCCTGGCAGCGGCTTTCATTTCCTCCTCGCCAACGAGGCGGGGCCGGACGCCGGCTTTTGCCAGAATCCAGTAGACGACCAAGGCGACGAGGTAGGAGAACAGGACGGCGGGATGATCGGCCTGCTGCCAACTCGCCGGCGCCAGATGCAGGCCGGGATTAATCAGCAGCCCCACCCAGCAGCCAATGATCCAGGCCAGGTAGCCGGCCCAGTTGATGCCGTGGCGCGGGCCGCTCCACTTTTTGCCGGCCAATAGATAGTCGGCGGTCATGGCGCCGCAGACCGGGGCAAAGGTGGCGCCCACCAATCCGAAGAATCCGCCCAAGTTGGCGGCCAGACCGGTGATGGCGAGCAGAATGCCACCGGTGGCAGCCGCGTACGCCCACACCGAGCGGGGCGCGTTGGGGATCATGGTCGAAAACGAGTTGGTGGCGATGAAGGTGCTGAAGGTGCAACACGGCAACAGCGCGATCACAAACAGGATGTAAACCAACGACGCCGCCGATCCGACGCTGCCAATGGCGGCCGAGAAGTCGAAGCGGCTGGCCGCCCCGACCGGCAGCGCCGAGTTGAGTCCGATGGCACCGGCCACGGCCAGAATCGCCAATCCGCCAGCCACCAGCGCCGCCAGCGCAATGCCAAACAGGCCGCCCAAGCTGACGTCGCGCTGATTCCGGCTATTGATGCCAAAATCGGCGCCCGCCGCGCCCGCGGTGGCGAAGAACCCGAGCACGACGTCGAGCATGATTGCGAAACCGGTGCCGGTGTGGGTCACGGCGGGATGATACTTCCCGATGCCCCCGCGCACCGCAAACACCACCAGCGCCAGCATGATCAGCGGAATCCAGTTGAGGATGTTGCCGGCGCGCGCCACATGCGAGATGCCGCGCATCGCGATCCAGGCCAGCGCATATGCCCAGATAATGCAGATGAGGATCACCACCGCATGCGACTGCGCGTGCGCCGCGGCCATGATGTAGTTAGCCACCAGCAGCGTGATGACGCCGATGAAACCCACCTGCAGCAGGCCCATTAAAAAGCCGGGCAGGTAGTTGCCCTGGGTGCCGAAGGTCGAGGTGCCGACGATGTAGAGCGGACGGCCGGTTTTCATGCCCAGCATCGCCGGAGCGTAGTAGAACAGGCCCCAGGCGATGAGGCCGCCCACCAGCAGACCCAACAGGCACGTGCCCACGCTGGCTTGGCTGAGCGTGTTCTCCGCCATCTGCTGGTAGAAGATGACAGCTAAAAAGATGCCCGCGTAGGCGGGCGCCGTGTTTTTATACCACGGCGCCCGCTTGTCGGCGGGATTGGGAACGGAGGCGCGGAGATAACGCGGCAGAGCCATGGATGTCGCTCCTTAGGAAAGCATTTTTTTCAGGTTTTTGTAGCTGACGCCGGCGGCGGCGACGGAATCGCCCCAATTGGCGGCGGTGTCCTGCTCGATGCAAAAGTGTTTCATGCCGGCCACGGCGGCGTTTTCGAAGATGGATTTGTAATCGATGCCGCCCAAACCGAACGGCACCATCCAGTTGCCCGCCACCTGCATGCGCTGCGACTCGGTCATCTCCGGCTGTGGGAACAGGTACTGCAGGTTCATGAAGTCCTTGACGTGCCAGAGGACGAAGCGGCCGGGGTTTTTGTGGAACATGGCCACGGGGTCCTGGCCGGCGACCGAGGCCCAGCCGATATCCATCTGCATGACGACCAGATTGGGATCGCTCTCGGCGAGGATGATGTCGTAAGGACACTGCTCGCTGCCGGCAAACTTCTCAAACTCCATGGCGTGGTTGTGGACCAGCACCTGCATGCCATACGTCTGCGCCATCTTGCCGACCTGGTTGTAGTTGTCGACGGTGCGCTTGACGGTCTCGGGGGTCTCGGGCGGACGCTGGCCGCCGCCGGGGCCACCCCGGCCACGGGGGGCCGTGCCGCCACCGGCGCCACCCCGGGCGGCGGGGGCGGGAGGGCGGCGGGCGGCCGGACGCGGCCCACCGGCCGTAATGTATTTGATCCCGATGATCTGGTAGCCCTCGAGGGTCTTCTCCAGGTCCGGGCCAGGCGAAACGGTGGTATGGGTGCTGGGGGCGGTGAGGCCGTTCTGGTCCAGCAGGGCGCGGTAGGCCTTGGGGTCGAGGCCGCCAAAGCCCACCGGCTCGACCTCTTTGTAGCCGATGGCGGCGACCTTGGCCAGCGTGCCCGCTTGGTCTTTCTCGATCAAGTCACGAACCGTGTACAGTTCCAGCCCAACCTGCTTGCCCCAGGGGGCGAGGACGGAGGCGGAAGCCTGCGGGGCCGGCGCCAAGCCAGCGGCCGTGCGGGCGAGTGCACCCAGGGCTGCGATCGACACTGAACCGGCGGCGGCGACTTTGGCAAACTCACGGCGGGACAAATTGGACACTAGGCAATCCTTCCTTTGGGACTCATGTTTACGCCAGCCGCCCTCGGCCTCCGTACGCGTGGATCATACCTCAACTAAGCACGAGGTAAAGAAAAAATTGGCGCCCTGCGGCGGGCTATTGATCGACCGTGCCGTAGCTGCCGGGGGTGTCGTAATCCTGGCCGTATTTGTTCTTGTGCATGGCCGGAACCGGGCTTTCGTCAACCTGGATGGATGGAAGCCCGGTGTTGGGGGCGATCTCGACCTGGCGCTGCAGCCGCGCCAAGTCCGCCGGTTGGGCGCGCTCGTACCAGACGTGGAGTTGGTATTCACCGGGGGGCGGCGCGGGCAGGGCGTAGGCGCCGGCAGCATCGCTGATGCCATACCAGGGCGTGGGCACGGTGACGATGACCGCACTCATCTGCGGATGGATATTGCAAAAAACATAGGTAATGCCGGGTCGCGAGAACCGTTGCGAGCGGCTGGCGCCGCCTTGATACAACAACAGGTCAAACGGCCGGTCGTTGCCCAACGAGAAAACATTATGAAAAAACGGATCGAAATTGGGGAACGCCACCATGGAGCCGGTGGGAATCACCAGCAGGTGCGGCTCGAAGGCCTTGTTGCGCTGGGCCATCTGATAGGTTCGAGCCGGCGTGACCGTTGGCGCCGAACCGGCTACGGGCGTGAGCCAAACCACCACACCGGCGTTGCTGACCTTCCGTGCGTTCAGTTGGCGGACGGTGGCTTGGCCGGGCAGCGTGGCGGGGGCCGGCGTTTGCGCCAGCGCCGTGGCCATCACCAGCCCCAGCGATGCCAGCAACAGGAGTCTCCGCTCGCTCAAAAGCTCACCCCTACGGCGGCGTCGACGTGCCCGGCCGTGTTCGCGCCACTGTTTAAACGCACGGTGCGCAGCCGGCGGTACTCCAAAGCAAACACGAGGTCGGAACGGGGCCGCGCGATGAGGTTCACCAGCGCCGTCTGGTTGCGGTCGAAGGGATTGGTGGATTGGGTGGCGGCGAAGCGCCGCAGGTCCTGAGTGAAGGGGTTATCGAGGCCGTACACGGCGTTAAATTCGAGCGTCGGGGAGAGATGGAACTTGAGTTGGCCCCAACCGCCGGCGGTGTTCAATCCGGCGATGAGAGTGCCGGGATCGGTGCGCGCCGCGGCACTGGCGACGACGCTGTCTCCCACCCCGCCCCAGAGGCCGCCGAGGGCGCGGCCGCGGTAGGCTTCACCGCTGAAATCGAGCCACGGCGTCAGGGCCAAGTTCCAATCCCCGGTCGCCGCCCAGGCTTGGACCGAACGCCCGAAGCCATAGGCCTGGCGGCTGGAGTAGGCCCCCGCGCCCAGGGTAAAATCCCGCCCAAACAGCTCGCGTCCGACCGCCTCGCGCACCTCGAGGGCGGGCTGGCGCGAAACTTCGCCCGCCTCCGGCTTGCGCACCGTGGTGCGGGCAGGAAACTCCCCCGAGAGCGGATCCATGAGGCCCAGGCGCAACGTATCGCGCCATTGAGTCCCCAGACTCCAGCGCTGCTCCACGCCGATCTGCGGGGTCCAGGTCCAGAGGTTGCCGGAGTAGGCGAGCGCGGGCGTGCCCAGCGACGCATAGGAGGTGGGCGAGAGGGGCGAGATCCAGGGCTCATCCACGCCAAATAGCAACGAGGTATGGCTCCAGTCCAGCCGTCCGCGGGCGATCTTGAGGCGCAACAGGCCGGAGGCGGTGGCATCGAGGTAGCCGGGAAAGCCGCCGTAAAAGTCCGCCAGGATCTCGCCGCTGGCGCGCGCCCCGGCCAGCGTGGCCCCGCTCACCCGCAAGCCCAACTCGCTTTGCCGCACGGTGGCGCCGACGTCACCGCCCGTGCTGCCTGCCGCCGGGGCCAGCGCCAGGTTGGGGACGTCGCTGTTCTCCACCGTGCCGGCGTTGCCGTAGAGGTTCATGAGCAACAAACCGGAGAGCGTGACCCGGAACCGGGAGCCGCTCGCCACCTTGGTTTGATGCTGAGTGTCGATCTTGCCGGCATCCACCGTCTCCCGGTCTTGCACGGCTTGCACCTGCACCGCGAGCTGAGCCTTGAGCGCATCGATCTCGGTTTGCTCGGCGCGCAGACGCGCCTGATCCTGCTCCAACTGGACGCTGAGCTGGTCGATCCGCTGCTCGATTCCCTGCTCGATTCCCTGCTCGAGGCGCGCCCCGGGCGCCGCCTGAGCGGCTGCCCAGCCGCAAGCAATCGCCGCACAGATTAGAAGATGAGCGAAACCGCGCATCGCGCCCACAGACATGGAACAGTCACTAAAGCTATCACGCGGCGGCGGGATCTGGGTAACTTTTGCATCGGGCGCGGCGCCCATGCGTCCATGACTAATGGTATTGTCTGCGCAAGATCCTTCGCATGATGCTTCGCTGGAATAACCTCCGCCTGCGGAACAAGCTGTTCGTCTCGATGGCGTTGGTATCGGCGCTGCTCACCGGCGCGGCGTTGTCGATCGTCCAACTGCGGGTGAACGCCGAGATTTCGGGCCAGATCGCGGCCCAAGTGCAAGGCTCGCTCGCCACCTTTCAAAATCTGCAGGCCCGCAGCGACGCCCTGGCGGAGAGCACGGCCGCCTTGGCCGCCACCGTGCCCTCGCTGGAGGCCGCGATGACCACCGATGATGCCCTCACCGTCTCCGGGCCGGTGGACGACATCAGCCGCACGCTGGTGCCGGGCACGATGCTGCTGGTCGCCGACCGCAACCGGCGCGTGCTGGCCCGGTACCCGTACCGGGACGGGCTCGACGCCGGCAGCATCGTCCGCCTGCTGAACGCCACCTTCGCGAGCGGCGCTGGCAGCGGTTGGTGGTTCGCCGACGGGCGTTTATTCCAGGTGTTTTTGCGCCCGATCTATCGCGGCGATCCGGCCGACGGCAACTGGGTGGGCACGCTGGTGCTGGGCCGCCCCATCGATCAGACGCTGGCGGAGCAGATCAGCCGCGCGGCGGGCGGCGAGGTGGTGTTCGCCTACGCCGGCACGCCGGTGGTGAGCACGCTGCCAGAGGCACAGCAGCGGGATTTCGTGCGCCTGGGCCTGGCGGCGAGCCGCCGCTTGCGCAACGGCGTCGAGCTCAATGGGGAGCGCTTCGCCGCCGCTACGGAAGCACTCGCCGCCAGCCCCGGAGCCGGCGTCGCTCCGACGCTGACGGTGCTGCGCTCGTTCACGCCGGTGATGGCGTTTTTGCACGCCCTGAACCGGCTGATTCTGCTGGTCGGCTTGGGGGCATTGCTCATCGGCGCCGGGCTGGTGTATCTCATCGCCCACGCCTTCACGCGCCCGCTCGCGGAACTGGTAACCGGCGTAGGCGCCATGGAGCAGGGTGATTACTCCTCGCCGCTGCACGCGGCTGGAGGCGACGAGGCGGGGCAGCTCACGGCGGCGTTCGCGCGCATGCGGTCGACCCTCGATCATACCCAGCAGCGCATCTTGCGCGCCGCGCGCCTGGAAGCGATCGGCCAGCTCGCTGGCGGCGTCGCTCACGACTTTAACAACCTCATCACCGTGATCAACGGCTTCGGCGAGATGACGCTCGCCAAGCTGCCGCCCGGCGACAGCTGCCGCGCCTACGTCCAGCAGATCATCAAAGCGGGCGACCGCGCCGCCGCCCTTACCCGGCAATTGCTCACCTTCAGCCGCAAGCATCCGGTGCCAGCGGGCGCGCGCGCCCTAGCGCTCGGCCCGGTGATCGAGCCGATGCGGCACATGCTCGCCGTCTTGATGGGCGAGGCCATCGAGATCCGCTTGGATCTGGCCGCCGATGCCGCCGCCGCGTGCATCGATCCCACCCACCTCGAGCAGGTGGTCATGAACTTCGCCGCCAACGCCCGCGATGCCATGCCGGATGGCGGCCAGTACACGATCTCAACCGCCAACCTCACCCTGGATGGCACCGCGCCGCCGCCCGCCAGCGACGGTGTGCCCAGCGGGCGCTACGTCGAGCTCGCCTTCCGTGACACCGGGACCGGTATGGACGCGGAGACGCAAAAGCACATCTTCGAGCCGTTCTTCACCACCAAGGAAACCGGCAAGGGCACGGGGCTGGGCTTGGCCACCATCTACGGCATCGCCAAGCAAGCCGACGGACACCTGCTCGTCGAGAGCGCCCTGGGCCAGGGCTCCTGCTTTCGCCTGCTGCTGCCGGCTCGTGAGAGCGAAACCACGGCCGCCGTCGAGATCGCCTCCTCAACGCGCCCGCACCCCACGGGAGGTTCGGAGCTCATCTTGCTGGTCGAAGATGAGGACGGCCTGCGCGCCATGGCCCGGGAAGCGTTGCAGGAGGCCGGCTACGCCGTGATCGAGGCCGCCAACGGGCTCGAGGCATTGCGGTTGGCGCAGGAAACGGCCACGCCGATTGATCTGGTCTTCACCGATCTGGTCATGCCCAAGATGGGCGGACGTGAACTCATAACCGCCCTGAAGGATTGGACCCCCGCACTGCGCGTGCTCTATAGCTCCGGTTATATGGGGGTGGCGGAGCGCTTGCCAACCGAACTGGGCGTGGATTTTCTGCGCAAACCGTATAGCCCCCAAGCCATGCTGCAGATCATTCACGAGCTGCTGCATCCGGCACCCGGTACCGCGGCCTCAAGTGCCGCCGCCGGTCAAAAGCTGCAGTAGGCGGGTGGCTCGCCACTGTTCGCTTGGTTGCTCCCGCTGCCACCCCGGCGCTGCGCGCTGAGGGCCCCGGCCCTGGTCGCTTGGGGGCGGGCTTCGATGGGCGGGGCACGAGCGGCACTGCCGCTCGTTGCCCCGCTCTGCTCGTGGCATCTCCAAGCTGCCTCCAATTGATGTTAACGAGGTGGCGCAGCAGGCCATCAACCAGCGGTGGGTTTCAACATGGGCGAGAGCGTAGGACGCGGGGCGGGCGATGTCAAATCGGGACGGTGCCGGTTGGTGGTGCTCACGTTGCGGACATACGCTCCGAAGCAGGCGACATCTACACCGGTGTCCCTCTTAGAATCGACCGATGGCGCCGAAGAGGGAACCCTTCACCCAATCCTACCAGGGTAGCCCGGGAGCGCTCCCGGGCTACCCTTTCCATTGCCGGAGGCGGCGGTGGCTCGCCACTTTTCGCTGGGTCGCTCCCGCGAGGCTCGCATTTTGAGCATCGCTCGCTTGAGGGCGGGCTTCGATGGGCGGCGCACGAGCGGCACTGCCGCTCGTTGCCCCGCTCTGCTCGTGGCACTTCCAAGCTGCCTCGAGCGGCGAACGCTTTGGCGGGCCCACCTTTACTTGGTGGCGAGCACTTCGCGCAAGTTGTCGCGCGCCAGGAAGAACTTCACGGAACGGAAGCCGCGGAAGAGGTTTTCGATGTGGCGATTATTGAAAATGCGCTGCAGGCGATAGGCGGCGGCGACGCGCATCTCGAGGGTTTCGCGATCATGGATGTGGTAGCGGAAAAAAGGCGCTTCGGCCCCGGCATCGCGAGTGTGGAAATAGGAAAGGATGGTGCCGCCGGGCTTGAGAATCAAGGTGAGGCGTTCGAGCAGGGGGCGCACCAACGGCTCGGGCATGTAGTCGACCAGATCCCAAAGCAGCACGGCGTCGAAGCGCTGGTCGGGGAAGGCGAGGTTGGCATCGAGCCACGCGTCCGCGTCGAAGACGGCGGGGGCGGCGGGGTCGTCCGCGGGAGGGTGAAAGTAGACCGGCTGGGCAGTCTCGTGGAGCAAGTCGTCGCTATGGATATTGTGGCCGTGGGTGGTGAAAAAGCTCAGGTTGGCGCTGGAGGTGCAGCCTAAATCGAGGACGCGACGGCCTTCCACCTTGTCCCAGCCGTTGAGGAAGTCGCGCAAGCCGTTGCTGTGCCGCAGGGTGCCGGGCGCGTGCGCTGGCGCGGCTAGCGTCCCCACCGCGGCGGTGTGGGCGCCGGGCTGGAACAGGCTACGGACTTTCGTAAGCATAACGACGAGCCAAGCGAAGTGCTGCCGGTTGCGCGCGCGCTATTTCTGGTCCAAAAACGAGCTCTGTTGAGGCGGCGCGGCCGTGGCCGGCGCGAGCCCCGAGCTCACGCTCGCGGCTGCCCCCACGACCACGGGAAGTGCGGGAGCGTTGGCGGCACGGATGTCGATCCGCCCTTGAATAAACGCGCCATCTTCAATCGATATCCGGGCCATGGCGAGATCTCCCCGCACCGAACCGGTGCGGCTTACTTCGATTCGATCCCGCGCCTGAGCGTTGCCTTTGAGCTTACCGTGCACGATCAGCTCGCGGGCCTGGACGTTGGCGGCGACGTTGCCGTGCGGCCCGACGGTGACGACGTGAGCGCCGAGTTCGATCGTGCCCTCGACCTCGCCGTCGATAGAAACATCTTCGGAACCGGTAATCGTGCCATTGAAGTGAATGGTTTTGCCCAAGTGGGAATTTTCAGAACGGGAATCGTTGCCGCCAAGCGCCACGGAGTACCTCCAGATGTCGAGCCCTCCCATTCTACTCGACCGAGCTGGCAGCCGCTACTGCGTGCACGGAGGGCATCTCAGCCTCGAAATGCATATATTCCGCCACACACAGCGCGAGATGACGGTGGCCGCGGCGTGGGCGGCCTGCACGGCGGCGCAGCAGCGTGGCGACCGCCTCGGACTGCTGCTGGCGGCCGCGCGGCTGGAGTGCGGCCTCAGTGACCGCTGGTCAGCGCAAGCGGGAGGGGTGGACGATGAGAGTCCGCGCCGGCAGGCGGCGGTGCGCTGGAGCCAGGCTGCCGCGGAATGGTACCTGAAGAGGAGGACAGAGGCGCTGCTTCCGGACCGCGGCTGTCCCTGGGAGGACGGTGGCGCGATGCTGCACTGTAGCGATCCTGAAGGATTGCGCTACTACAGCCTGAACGTGGACGGTTACGCCGTGGCGGCGCGGCGGTGGCAGGCCGCGGCGGCGGAAGGCACACCCGCCTGGGTGCTGGGGTTGCGCACCATGGGCAGCACGCTGGCGCCGGTGGTGTGGGCGGCGCTGCGGCCCCCATCCGGCGATGTGGCTCATCGTTGTACCACGCTCCGGCCACAAGGCGATCCCCAGAGCCGGGTCATCCGCATCTCCGATCGGCTGCGGCGACGGATGCAGGCGTGGGCGGGCGCGTTTTTGATCGTGGACGAAGGACCGGGGCTCAGCGGGTCCAGTTTCGCCGGCACGGTGATGCTGCTGCAATCACTGGGCGTAAGCCCGATGAGGATCGTGCTGCTGCCCAGTTGGGAGGTGGACGCAGCCGCGGCCGCCCGCCTCAGCTCACCCATCGCCGCCCGCCAATGGACGGGCTGGCGCTGCTATCCAGCGGAACCGCTCACGGCGCCTGATGGCGAGCCGCTGCACGGCGGAGTTTGGCGACAGCGGCTCGGCCACGGCGTCACCACGCCGGTATGGGGCACCCACGAGCGGCTCAAATACCTTACCGGCGGCGGCCGCACCCTCACCAAGTTCGGCGGCGTGGGCCCATATGGGGTGGCCACCTGGGAGCGGGCACGGCGTTTGGCGCGCGCTGGCTGGGGACCGGAGGTGGTGGGCAGCGCCGCCGACGCCGCCGCTGGTTGGGTGGTGTACCGCTGTCTCCGCGTGCGCCGGCTCGCGGCGCGGCCGGGACAGGCGTGGGCGGAGTGGGCAGGCAATTACCTCGCCTGGCGACGATCCGAGTATGCCTTGGGTGGCGCCGTGCCGCCTACCCCGGAGCTGGCCGAGATGCTGCCCATCAATTTAGGCCGGCTGCGCTGGACGATGAGGCCTCCGCCCATGGTGGAAGCGGTGCCGGTGGCGCTCGATGCCCGCCTGCAGCGCTGCGAGTGGGGAGTCACCCGGAGCGGATGGGTGAAATTTGACGGCGCCGACCACGGCGACGATCCCTTCTTCCCCGGTCCGGCCGATATCGCCTGGGATCTAGCGGGGATCGCTGTGGAGTTTGGGTCGGCGCCGGGCGCCGCCGTAGTGGCCGCGTACTGCCGCCACAGCGGCGAAACCGCGGCCGCGCTGGCGCCACGCCTAGCCTGGCACCGCCTGGCGTACGGTGCGTTTCACGCAGCGTTCTGTGCCTTTGCGGCGACGCAAGTCGCGCCGGATGAGGCTTTCCGATTTTGGCGGGCGGGGCGGCGCTACCGCGCCGCCGTCGAATCGGCGGCGGGCTGAGCGCCGAGATTGGCACTCAACTTGACGACCTTGCTGCCCGCGGGCGGCTGCAATTGGAAGGGATCGGCTTGGACGAATGGATGATTGAGGAGGGTGCCGTTTTTCACCACTTGCAGGCGCAGCGCGTAGCCATCGACCGGACGATCAATGGTCATCTCCATAGGTAGCGGGAGTCCGTCGACGAGGCTGAAGTTGGAGTAGGTGGCAACGGTCGAGTGCACCCCGTCACCGTCGTAAAGCACCTGGGCGTGCGGTAGGAGGTCGTACCGGCTGAAGGTGATGCGGCGCACGATGTGGTCGATGCCATCCGTGCCGGGGGAGAGGACAAGAACCTGGTACTCAGCCGGATCGGCGGAGGGATCGAGCGCGACATGGTCCTGATCCGGTATGGGGTTGATCAGCAGTGCGTTGAGCACGACTTGCGGGCGCAGCTTTTCGAGCGGGTTGGGCGTGACCGCCGGGATCACGTCGTTGCGCCCCTCGAGAAATTGCCCTTGGGTCGGGATGTTGAGCTCGAAGACACTGCCGTCGCTGGCCATGTCAAATATTGTTCCCAGCAAGGGGAACTTGCCGGTGATGCGGATGCTGGAGGGCTTTTGGGTGAGCAAAAAAGCGCTGATGCGGACGTACTTCTTTTTGCCAGCCCGAGCGGTCAGCTCGAGCTTGAGCTGCATGGTGCGCACCGCCGCTGCATTGCGGTTGAAGGTGGTGACGAGCTGCTCGAGTGAAGCCGATTCGAGCTTGGGAGCGGGCGCGTGGGGCACTGGCCTGGGTGCGCCGCAAGCCGCCATCAGCACCAAGGCTAGCGCCAAGATCCACCGGATGGCGGACACACCCGGGCACGTCGATTTAGAGTTGAGGCGAGACGATGTCAATCCCTACAATTTTAGCCTTAATGACTCGGGATTGAGAGGCGAGACGGTAGGTAACCTATTCGCTTCCCTCGGGCTTTTGCCCCAGCTCCTCGGTGGCCTTCTTCTGCGCGGCGGCTTTGCGATCGAGCAGTTCCGAGCGGCGCTGCCGCTTGGCGGCCTGCATGCCCTCGCTGCCTAGAAACTCGATGTAGGCGACCGGGGCGTTGTCACCCTTGCGGAAGCCGGCCTTGACAATGCGGGTGTAGCCGCCGGCGCGATCACCGAAGCGTGCCGAGAGCGAATCGAACAGCTTGGCCACCGCCTGCGCGTCGAGCAGGTAAGATGCGGCTTGGCGGCGGGCGTGCAGGTCGCCGCGCTTGCCCAACGTCACCATGCGCTCAGCCAACGGACGGATGGCCTTGGCCTTGGGCACCGTGGTTTGAATCCGCTCCTCCAGCACCAGCGAGGTGACCAGGTTGCGCAACAGGGCGCGGCGGTGGGAGGTGTTGCGGCCGAGTTTAAAGCCGGCGTTGAGGTGTCGCATAGCAGTTAGACGCTTTCCGGGCTGGAGACGGCGTTACCCTGGTCATCGATGCGCATGCCCAAGGACAAGCCCATGGTCGCCAGGATCTCCTTGATTTCATTGAGCGATTTGCGGCCAAAGTTCTTGGTCTTCAGCATCTCGTTTTCGCTCTTCTGAATCAGTTCGCCGATGGTTTGGATATTGGCATTCTTGAGGCAATTGTAGGAGCGCACCGAGAGCTCCAACTCCTCGACTGAACGGTTGAGGTTCTCATTGCGCAGTTGCAGCGAGCGGCCCTCGGTGAACTCCCCACTTTCAGAGACTTCCTCAAAGTTCACAAAGATGCTCATGTGATCCTTGAGCAGCTTGGCAGCCAACCCCACGGCATCGGTGGGGCTGACAGCGCCGTTGGTCCAGACCTCCATGGCCAAGCGATCATAATCGGTGGTCTGGCCCAAGCGGGCGGCGTCCACGGTGTAGTTGACCTTGCGCACCGGCGAGTGCACGCTGTCGACGGGGATGAAGCCGACGGCCAAGTCCTCGTCGAAGTTGCGGTCGGCAGAGACGTAGCCGCGGCCGATCTTGAGCCGCAGATCCATGTCCAGGGAACCGCCTTCACTGACCGTCGCGATGTAGACGTTCTTATCCAGCACCTCGACGTCACCATCGGTCTCGATCATGCCGCTGGTGATGGGGCCGGGGCGGTCGGCCTTGAGATAGATGTGCTTGGGGCCATCGACCAAGAGGCGGAAGGGGATCTGTTTAAGGTTGAGGATGATGTCGGTGGCGTCCTCGACCACGCCCGGGATGGATTGGAACTCGTGCAGCACGCCTTCGATGCGCACGGCGGTGATGGCGCCCCCCTCGATGGAGGAGAGTAGCACCCGGCGCAGGGCGTTGCCGATGGTATTGCCGAAGCCGCGTTCAAACGGCTGGGCAGTGAATTTTCCATAGCGGTCGGTGAGCGTGTCCGGATCGACGGCCAAGCGCTTTGGTTTTTGAAAGCCCTTCCAGAGCATGCTGTGTTTCTCCTCGGCGGTCCAAGCTGTCGGCATGGTGATGACCCACTCTCCTGAAAAATGCAGATGTTATTTGCTGTAAAGCTCAACGATCATCTGCTCCTGCAGCGGCAGATTGATGTCGGCACGCTCGGGCGGATGCAAGATGCGGCCGGTGAATAGGGCGCGGTCCAGTTCCAGCCACGGAGCCAGGTTGCCGTGGCCAAGAAACTCGGCGGCGTGGACGATCGGGGCAAGCTGGCGGCTCTTTTCGCGCACGGCGACGGAATCGCCGGGCTTGAGCTGGAAGCTGGGGATGTTGACTTTGCGCTCGTTGACCAGGATGTGGCCGTGGCGCACGAACTGGCGGGCCTGGGCGCGGCTGGTGGCAAAGCCGAGGCGGTGGACGACGTTATCGAGGCGCAGTTCGAGTTGGCGCAGCAACAAATCACCGGTGATGCCGGGGCGGCGGCTGGCGCGCTCGAAGTAGCCGCGGAACTGCTTTTCCAGCACCCCATAAATGCGGCGGGCCTTTTGTTTTTCCCGCAACTGCAAGCCATAGCCGACAATTTTGGGGCGGCGGGCGGCGCCGTGCTGTCCGGGCGGGGTGTTGCGCTTCTCCACCGCGCACTTGCTGGAAAAGCAGCGCTCACCCTTGAGGAACAGCTTCATGCCTTCGCGGCGGCAGAGGCGGCAAACGGGACCAGTGTATCGAGCCATAAAAGTTGCCAGTTACCAGTTGCTAGTGGTCAGTTTCAAACGCGGCGGCGCTTGGCGGGGCGGCAGCCGTTGTGGGGAATGGGGGTGACGTCCTTGATGGCGCGCACTTCCAGGCCAGCGGTGGCGAGGGAGCGGATGGCGGTTTCGCGTCCGGAGCCGGGGCCGGTGACGCGCACTTCGACCGAGCGCATGCCTTGATCACGGGCGCCGGTGGCGGCGCGTAGGGCGGCCTGGCCAGCGGCGAAGGGCGTGCCCTTGCGCGAGCCCCGAAAGCCCAAGGAACCGGCGCTGGACCAGGACAACACTTTGCCATCCGGACTGGCGATGGTCACCAGGGTGTTGTTGAACGTGGCTTGAATGTGGACCACGCCCAGGGGAACGTTCTTCTTCTCCCGCTTTTTGAACGATTTCTTTTTGCCGGCGGGCTTGGCAGCGGGCTTGCCCGCGGCGGCTTTGGTTTGTGCTTTCGCCATTGATAGTCCTAAATGCCAGTCCTAATGCCAGTCCTAATCCCTAGTCCTCAACCCGGGGACCTAGGTCTTTCCGGTGGCCTTTTTCTTGTTGGTGACAGTGCCGCGGCGCGGACCCTTGCGGGTGCGGGCGTTGGTATGGGTGCGCTGGCCGCGGGTGGGGAGGCTGCGGCGGTGCCGCAGGCCGCGGTAGGACCCGATCTCGATGAGGCGCTTGATATTCATCGAGGTTTCCTTGCGCAGGTCGCCTTCCACCCCGCCCTGGGTCTCAATCACCTGGCGGATGTGGTTGACCTCGTCATCGGAGAGTTCGTCGATGCGTTTGCGGCCATCCACGCCCGCCTGGGCCACAATGGCGGCGGCCCGTTGGCGGCCGATGCCGTAGATATAGGTCAGAGCGATGTCGGTGTGTTTGTGCCGGGGCAGATCAACGCCGGAGATACGTGCCATAACGGAGTTCCTTGGTGAGCCTGGGGTCAGCCTTGCCGCTGTTTGTGTTTGGGGTTCTCGCACAGCACGCGGACCACGCCCTTGCGATGTACGACGGTGCACTTGGCACAGATTTTTTTGACGGAAGCGCGAACTTTCATGGCGTTTATTTCAACCTACTACAGACTACTTATACCGATAGACAATGCGGCCGCGGGTGAGGTCGTAGGGAGACAGTTCGACGGCGACGCGGTCCCCCGGCAGGATGCGAATGTAGTTTTTGCGAATCTTGCCGCTGATGTGCGCCAACACCTGATGTTTGTTCTCCAATTCCACCTTGAACATGCCGTTGGGCAACGGTTCCAGCACGGTGCCCATGACCTCAATCGCGTCTTCTTTACTCATTCGCCTCGCTTACGGCCCTCAAGGCCGTGTTAATACCCAGGGACCGTCGTCGGTGATGGCGACGGTGTGTTCGAAATGGGCCGAGGCGCTGCCATCGGCGGTGACCGCGGTCCAGCCGTCAGAGAGCACCTGCACGGCGGCGGCTCCCTGGTTGATCATGGGCTCGATCGCCAGCACCATGCCCGTCTTCAGCTTGGGACCGTGGCCGGCGGCGCCGTAATTGGGCACCTGCGGATCCTCATGGAGATGGGTTCCAATACCGTGGCCGACAAACTCCCGCACCACGCTGTAGCCTTCCCGCTCGGCGCGCTCTTGCACAGCCTGCGAGATATCCCCCAGGCGATTGCCGGGCCGCGCCTGCTCGATGGCCGCGGCCAGCGCCGCTTGCGTCACCTCCAGCAACTTCCGCGCCGGAGCGGCCGCCGCCGCCGGGGCCCCGGCGATCACCGTGGTAGCGGAATCGCCGTAGTAGCCCTCCATCACCACCCCGCAATCCAGCGAGACGATCTCGCCGGCTTGGAGCACGCGCTTTCGGCTGGGAATTCCGTGGATCACTTGTTCATTCACCGACACACACAAGACACAAGGGTAGCCGCGGTACCCGCGGAACGCCGACACAGCGCCCCGATCCCGGATCGCCCGGTCCGCTACCTCCTCCAAATCCCACGTGCTGGCGCCCGGCCGGATCGTCTCGGCCACCGCCTGCAACACCTCATAGACCACCAGCCCGGCGCGGCGCATCTTGGCCAACTCCAGCGGCGACCGCCGGGCGATCATTGCCCGCCCCCGGTGGGCGGGCACGCCGGCACCGCGATAAACGGATCGATGGCCGCGAACATGCGCTCGCTCACCCGGTTGACCGGCTCAGCGCCATTGATCTCCAGCAACTGGCCGTGGCTGCGGAAAAACTGCACCAGCGGCAACGTTCTCTCCTCATACGCGCTCAGGCGCTCGCGGATAACGGCGGGATCGTCGTCGTGCCGCTGCACCAGCGCGGTCTGATCCAGGTCACACACGCCGGCCTGGCGGGGAGGCTGGGTGAAATCGTTGTAAATCCGCCCACACTCCGGGCAGCTCCGCCGTCCCAGCAACCGGCGGTACAGATCATTATAACCCACGGTCAAATACACCACAATAATCGGTCCGGCCGGACGAAAACTGGCGCCATTGTGCAGAAACCCAATGAGCCATTCTGCCTGCGGGAGCGTCCGCGGAAACCCATCCAGAATGTAGCCATTGCGGCAATCCGGCCGCTGCAACCGCTTGCCCACCACCTGGCAGACCACGGTGTCGGGCACCAAGTTCCCCTGATGCATGTCGTGGCCAATCTGCACTCCCTGCGCCGAGCCGCTGGTCTCGATCTCGCGCAACATGTCGCCGGTGGAAAGATGGGGGATGTGATAGCGCGCGACCAAACGTTTGGCCTGCGTGCCCTTGCCCGCCCCGGGCACTCCGAGCAAAAGGATGGGGACCATTCATGCCCAATAGGAACGGCGTCCCCGGATGCGCGACGAGCGCGCGGTAAAGCCCTCGTAGTGGCGCATGATGAGCTGCGCCTCCACCTGCTGCACGGTGTCCATGGCCACGCCCACCACGATCAGCAGCGACGTGCCCCCAAAGTAGAAGTTGACCCCCAGGCCATTCAAAAACCAGGGTGGCGCGTTGGCGAACCAATCGCCCATGAAACCGGGCAGGTGTTGGAGTTGCGAGCCCGCGATCAGGAACTGCGGCACCAGCGAGACGATCACCAAGTAGAGGGCGCCCACCAACGTGATGCGGGTGAGAATGTTGTTGATGAACTCGCTGGTGTGGCGGCCGGGCCGGATGCCCGGCACGAACCCGCCGTACTTGCGCATGTTGTCGGCCACTTCCACGGGGTTGAAGATGATGGAGACGTAGAAGTAGGCGAAGAAGATGATGCTGACGATGTAGACCAGGCTGTAGAGCGGCCGTCCATAATTCATGGCCGCGAACATGGGCCCAAACACTTTGCTATTGGCCACCGCCGGCAGCATCGCCATCGACTGCGGGAAGGTCAGGATGGAGGCCGCGAAGATGACCGGCATCACGCCGCCACTATTGACGCGGATGGGCAAATGGGTGGATTGACCGCCCATGAGCTTGCGCCCCACCACGCGCTTGGCGTACTGCACCGGAATGCGGCGTTCGCTGCGCTCGACGAAGACGATAAAGGCCACTACCGCCAGCATCAGCGCCAGCAGCAGGAGGATGCCGGGGACGGTGAGCGCACCCCAGTAGCTGGTCTGGACTTTGGTCCAGAGGTCACCGATGGCCGCCGGCAAGCCCACGACGATGCCCGCAAAAATGATGAGCGACATGCCGTTGCCGACGCCGCGGTCGGTAATCTGCTCCCCCAGCCACATCACGAATGCCGAGCCTGTTGTCAGCGTCAGGACCGTCATGAGAATGAAGCCGAAGCCGGGGCTGATGACGAAACCGGCGCCGTTGAAGGTGTTCTTTTGCAGCGTGATGGCGATGCCCAGGCTCTGGAAGATGGAAAGGACGATGGTCAGGTAGCGGGTGTACTGCGTGATCTTACGGCGGCCCAGTTCCCCTTCCTTTTGCAGTTTCTCCAGATAGGGCCACACGACCGTCATCAACTCCAGGATGATGGCGGCGGTGATGTAGGGCATGATGCCCAGGGCGAACACCGTCATCTGGCTGAAGTTGCCGCCGCTGAACATGTTGATGTAGCCGAACAGCGTGCCGGAGTTCTGCGCGAACCACTGTTCCAGGACGGCGGTATTGATCCCCGGGGTGGGGATGTGCGAACCCAACCGGTAAACGAACATGATGAAGAACGTAAACAGCACGCGCTTGCGCAGGTCCGTAACCTTAAAGATGTTGGCGATGGATTCGAACATAGGAAGCTAGCTCTTAGCGGTTAGCTATCAGCTTACGAGGAGCACTTCAACGCTCCTAGACGAGGACCTCGACAGAGCCGCCGGCGGCTTCGATTTTGGCTTGGGCGGCGGCGCTGAAGATGTGGGCCGACACGCGTAGCGGGGTTTTCAGCTCACCACGCGCGAGCACCTTAAGACCATCATATACGTGGCGGATGACCTTGTGTTCGATGAGCAACGATGGAGAGACGGCCGCCACGCCCAGCCGGACCAACTGATCGAGGTTGACGACGGCGTAGCGCTTGCGAAAAATGTTGGTGAAGCCGCGCTTGGGCAGACGGCGATGAATGGGCATCTGGCCGCCCTCGAAGCCGCGCATCAGGCTATGGCCGGAGCGGGAACGCTGGCCCTTGTGGCCGCGGGTCGAGGTTTTGCCATGGCCCGAGCCCATGCCGCGGCCGACGCGCTTGCGGGGATGGGTGGCGCCTTTCGGCTTTTTGATCTGACTGAGGTTCATGAGCGCTTCTCTCCTCTATGGGCGCGGGCGCCCGGCTCCGCCGCCCGCTTGAGCCCGGGCGGGGGCGCCGGATACGACATCGGCGGACACGATGCGGATGAGGTGGGGAATCTTGGCCACCATGCCGCGGAAGCCGGGGTTATCGGGACGAACGACCACTTGGTTGAGCTTGGTCAAGCCGAGGCCCTTGACGATGGCCTTCTGGCGCCAGGAGCGTCCGATGGCGCTGCGATAGTACTGGATACGAATGGTGGAGGGCATGGCGATTCCAATAATTAGAGCTCGTCGGGAGATTTGCCACGCAGGGCGGCGACCTGCTGTCTGTCGCGCAACTGGGTGAGGGCGGCGAAAGTCGCCTTGATGACGTTGTGGGGGTTGGTGGTGCCGATGCTTTTGGTGAGCACGTTGGAGATGCCGGCCGACTCCATCACGGCGCGGACGGCTTTGCCGGCGATGACGCCGGTGCCTTCCGGGGCGGGTTTCAGCAGCACCTGGCCGGACCCGAAGCGGCCCAGCACCAGGTGGGGGATGGTGGTCTGCAGGCGATGGACGTGCACCAGGTTTTTCTTGGCGCTCTCGATGCCCTTGCGGATGGCCGAGGGCACCTCTTTGCTTTTGCCGCTGCCGAAGCCGATGACGCCCGCGGCGGGATCGCCCACCACGACCAGCGCGGCAAAGGAGAGGTTTTTGCCGCCCTTGACCACCTTGGTGACGCGGTTAATAGAGACGACCTGGTCTTTCAGCTGGTACTGGTCCGGATTGAGGCGGGTGACAATGGCAGGCATGCGATAGATCCTTTTAGAATTGCAGCCCCGCCTGGCGCGCGGCTTCGGCCAGCGCCTTGACGCGGCCATGATAGGGATAGCCGGCGCGGTCGAAGACCACGGCGCGGATGCCTTTTTCCAGGGCCCGGGCGGCGATCGCCTCACCCACGGCGTGGGCGGCGGCGATGTTGCCCGAGTTGATGCCGCCGGTGGCACCGCCGAGCTTTTGGCTGGAGGCGGCCACCAGCGTCTGGCCGGCCTGATCGTCGATGAGTTGGGCGTAGATGTGGTTCAGCGAACGGAACACGTTCAGGCGCGGACGCTGGGCGGTACCCTGAAAACGGGAGCGGGCCCGGCGCTGGCGGCGTTGGCGGCGGAGATTTTTCGAGGTGGCGTCGATCATGGCTGAGACCTTGGCAGAGACCGGGGCGCCAGCGCTGGGGAATCGCGGGCGGCCGGGCCGGCGCTACTTCGCGCCGGTCTTGCCCTCCTTCTTCTTCAGGCGTTCGCCGGTATAGCGCACGCCCTTGTTTTTATACGGATCCGGGGGACGCAGAGCGCGCAACTCCGCCGCCACCTGCCCCACCCGCTGGCGGTCGATGCCGGTGACGGTGAGATGGGTGAGCTTAGCGTCGACGGCGATCTGAATCTCGGCCGGCAGCCGGTACTCGATCAGATGGCTGAAGCCCAGGTTCAACACCAGGATGGTCTTGCCCTTCATCTCGGCGCGAAAACCGACACCGACGATGTCCAGCTCCTTTTGGAAGCCGGCCGAGACGCCCTGGACGGCGTTGGCAACCAGGCTGCGGGCGAGGCCGTGCAGGGGAGCGAAGGCGTCGGAACGGCGCTCGGCGGTGAGTTCGCTTTTGACCTGTTTGAAGGTGACACCGTCGGGAACCGCAATCTGCAGCTTGCCCTTGGGGCCCTGGACCTGCACATGGCGGGGCTGCACGTCCACTTTGACGCCGGCGGGAACAGGGATGGGTTTGCGGCCTACTCGAGACATAGATTTACCAGACCTCGCACAGCAGTTCGCCGCCCACACCCAGCTTGCGGGCTTGGCGGCCGGTCATGACGCCCCGCGGCGTACTCAAAATACTGATGCCCAACCCGCCCAGCACCGGCCGGATGTCGTGGCGGCCGATGTAGACGCGGCAGCCGGGATGGGAGACGCGCCGCAAATTGCTCAGGACCGGCTGGTCGTTGGGTCCGTACTTGAGCTGGACCTTGAGCAAGGGGCGTCCGTTCTCTTCGTTGAGTTTGAATCCGCCCACATAGCCTTCGTCCTGCAGGATTCTGACAATCTCCAGCTTGAGCTTGGAGCTGGGCACGTCGACCTTGACGTGGTGGGAGCGGACGGCGTTGCGGAGACGCGTCAGCAGATCGGCGACGGGATCAGTTAGACTCATGCTCTCTCTACTCCTTACCAGTTTGCCCAACCGGCATTTCTTACCAACTGGCCTTGGTCACGCCGGCGATTTCGCCCCGCAGGGCGTGATCGCGGAAACACAACCGGCAGAGGCCGAATTTGCTCAGCACGGCGCGGGGCCGCCCGCACAACGCGCACCGATGGCGCTGGCGCACCTGAAACTTGAGCTTCTTCTTGGTCTTGGCGATTTTGGCGGTGGTGGCCATTACGAAACCTCTCCTAAGCGGCGCGGAAGGGCATGCCCAGGTGTTGCAGCAGCGCCCGCGCCTGTTCATCGTTGGCGGCGGTGGTCACCAGGGTCACATTCATGCCCATGGTCTTATCCACCTTGGCGTAATCGATCTCGGGGAAAATAATCTGGTCGCGCAACCCCAGCGTGTAGTTGCCGCGGCCATCAAAGCTCTTGGGCGAAACGCCGCGGAAATCGCGGACGCGGGGCAGCACCACGTTCAGCAGGCGGTCGACAAATTCATACATGCGCTCGCCCCGCAGGGTGACACAGACGCCGATGGGCATGTTTTCGCGCAGCTTGAAGGCGGCGATGCTCTTTTTCGCCTTGGTGACCACCGGCTTCTGGCCGCAGATGGCCCCCAATTCGGCCACGGCGGTTTCCATCAGCTTGGCATTCTGGGTAGCCTCGCCCACGCCCATGTTGACCACGACTTTATGCAGCCGGGGCACCGCCATGCGATTGGCGAGGCTGAAATCCTTCATCAGCGCGGGAGCGATCTCGTTGAGGTAGCGTTCGTGCAAACGGGCAGCCATGGAGTCCTTTAAGTTGCCGGTTGACGGTGGCCGATTGCCCGGGAGGCAACGCAACCGCCAACGGCGGTTTCATTTCTTATCGAGCAGCCTTCCGCATTTTTTGCAGACGCGTTGGCGGTGGTGGTGGGCGGTGTCGCCGGTGGAGGCCTGCTTGCGCACCCGCGTGGGACCGCACTCGGGACAGATGAGCATGACGTTGGACACGGCGATGGGGGCTTCGTGCTCGGCGATGCCGCCCTTGATTTGGCGGTTGGGGTTGGGGCGGGTATGGCGCTTGACCATCATCACGCGCTCGACCAGCACCCGGCCCTCGGCGGGAAAGGCACGCAGCACCTTGCCCTGCTTGCCTTTGTCCCGTCCGGCAATGACCTTCACCAGATCGTCCCTGTGAATCAGCATCTGTTTCATAAAATCAGCCTCAGCTCGCCGCCCTGCCGGCCGCGGCTAGAGCACCTCCGGCGCCAGGGAAACGATCTTCAAGAAGCGTTTGTCGCGCAGCTCACGGGCCACGGGGCCAAACACGCGCGTGCCCACCGGCTCGCCGGTCTCGTTGATGAGCACGCCGGCGTTCTGATCAAAACGGATGTAGGTGCCATCTTTGCGGCGCGTCTCCTTGCGGGTGCGGACGATGACCACGCGCACCACGGTGCCCTTCTTGGCTTGGCCGTCGGGCGCCGCCTCTTTAACGGCGGCCGTGACCACGTCGCCCAAGCCGGCGCGCAGGCCGGTATGGCCACCGATGGGCAGGATGACCTGGAGCTTGCGGGCGCCGCTGTTGTCGGCCACCTGCAGGATGGTTCGCATCTGCACCATTAGCGGGTCTCCTCGCTGGCCGGCGCCGCGGGCGCCGCCTTGGGCTTGGGTTTGCGGGTGTCGCGCGCCAGCTCGCCCTGGCCCAGAGCGGCCGCGATTTCGGCGGCGCTGGGGGCGGCGGCGGCGCGGCGTACGATCTCCAGCAGACGCCAGCGCTTCAGCCGGCTGAGCGGGCGGGTCTCCTGAATGCGGACCACATCGCCCACTTGGCAGGCGCCCTGCTCGTCATGGGCGTAGAAGCGGCGGTGATGAGTCATACCGCGGCGGTAGAGGGGATGGGCGGTGCGCAGCGTCACCTCGACCACCACGGTCTTGGCCATTTTGGTCGAGACGACATGGCCTACTTTTTCGTTGCGGCGGGAGTCGCGCAAATTTGCCGGAGTTTCAGGGGCGGTCATGCTACTGGCCTCCTTGCACGCGGCCGCTGCTCGATGAGGCCGCGCGCTCGGTGGTAAGGGTTTTGACGCGGGCGATGTCGCGCCGGAGTTCGCGGAGTTTTTTAATGCTCTCGCTCTGCCCCATCGACATCTGGAAGCGCAGACGGAACAGTTGATCGCGCAGGTCGGCCTCGCGCGACTCCAACTCCTGGTCACCCATCTGGCGGAAGCGCTCGAGGGAGGAGTTTTTCATTGCAGCTCTCCGGTGCGGCTGACGAAACGAGTTTTGAGGGCCAATTTGTGCGAGGCGAGCCGCATCGCCTCCTGCGCCTGGGCTTGCGGAACACCCTCCATCTCGAACAGGATGCGGCCGGGCCGTACCACCGCGACCCAATGGTCGGGGGCGCCCTTACCCTTGCCCATACGAGTTTCCGCGGGTTTCTTGGTCACCGGTTTGTCGGGGAACACCCGCACCCACACCTTGCCGCCCCGCTTGACGAAGCGGGTCATGGCCACCCGGCTGGCCTCGATCTGTCGGTCCGTGACCCAGCCGGGCTCCATGACTTTGAGACCAAAGTCGCCAAACGAGAGCTCGCCGGCGGTCCACGCCTTGCCGGTCATTCGTCCGCGGTGCTGCTTGCGGAACTTTACTTTTTTGGGCATCAACATAACGAGTTACCAGTTGCCAGTTCTTAGTTGCCAGTGAACGCTAAACGGCCCGGGGCAGGGGTTGACGCTTCTTTTGGGGAAGGATTTCGCCCTTGTAGGTCCAGGCTTTGACGCCGATCTTGCCGTAGGTCGTATGCGCTTCGGCGAAACCATAGTCGAT
>JANWJU010000156.1 GCA_025451775.1 Terriglobales bacterium | reverse complement strand
CGCCGACGCCAAGCGCATCGTGGCCAACTGGCGCGATGACTACAACCATCACCGGCCGCATACGGCCTTAGGCGGGCGCACGCCCGACGAGGCCGCCTCTTCGGTGGCGGGGCTCCGGTCGCCTACGGCTCCCGTCGCTCCGCCACCGCACGCTTTGAACCCGCTCCCAACGGAGCACAACCCGGCAACTCTCGCATTATGATTGGACCTGAGACGGGGAGGAGGTCAGAGCCGATCCTGCAACTGCTCATCGAAAATGGATTCGACGGCGCCGCCGAGGCAGTGGGCGGGCTTCGACTGGCGGCAGGCACGAGCGGCACTTCCGCTCGTTGCCCCGCTCTGCTCGTGGCGCTTCCAAGCTGCCCCGTTTAGGGCAGGGCGCGGAGGCGATCCAGGTCGAGTTTGCCGGTGTAGATGGCCATGCCGAGGACGCAGTCGCAGCCTAACTGGGTGAGGGCGGCGATCTGGGCTTCGTCGCTGATGCCGCCGGCGACGGTGAGCGGCAGGGTGGTCGAGGCGCGCACGGCGGCGACGGCGTCGAGCGGGATGCCTTGCATCAGGCCTTCGGTATCGACGTGGGTGTAGAGGAAGCCGCCACAGTAGGCCTCGAGTTGCTTGACAGCATCGGGGGCGGCGAGCGGCAGGCGGTGGCGCCAGCCGTGGGTGACGACTTGGCCGCCGCGGGTGTCGACGGCAAGGATGATGCGCTCGCGGCCCAGTGGTTGCAAGGAGTCGAGGAAGGCGCGGTTGGGCGCGCCGCCATTAAAGGCCGCGCTGCCGACGATGATCTGCTCGGCGCCGTCGTCGAGCACGGCGCGGGCGCGTTCGAGCGTGCGCACGCCGCCGCCCACGCGCACGCGGAAGCCGGCTTGGCAGCAGCGGCGGACCAGCACCGAGTTGTCGCCTTCGCCCTTGGCGGCGTCGAGGTCGATAATCTGCAAGAGCGGGAAGCCGCGCAGCCATTCCAGCGTGGGTTCGAGCTCGCGTTCGAGCGCGGTGGCCTCACCCTGTACGAGCTGGACAACACTGCCGCCCTGGAAGTCGATGGCGGGAATGATCATGTGGCTCGCCACTTTTCGCTGGGTCGCTCCCGCTGGTCGCTTGAGGGCAGGCTTCGGTTGGGGGCAGGGGATGCCCGCTCTGCTCGTGGCGTCTCCAAGCTGCCTCCAGAGGGAACGGGACGGACGTGTACGCCGGCGGCGCTGAGGCTGGATTTCAAATCGGCGATGGAGATGGCGCCGGTGTGGAAGATGGAGGCGGCGAGGGCGGCGTCGGCGTGGCCACGGGTGAAGACATCGACGAAATCCTGGGGTGAACCGGCGCCGCCGCTCGCGATGACCGGGATGGAGACGGCGCGGCTGACGGCTGAGGTGAGCGCGCAATCGAAGCCGGATTGCACGCCGTCACGGTCCATGCTGGTGAGCAGGATCTCGCCGGCGCCGCGTTGTTCGCCCTCGCGGGCCCAGGCAACGGCGTCGCGGCCGGTGGGGACGCGGCCGCCTTTGACCAGGACTTCCCAGCGTTCTGGTTGGGCCGGTTGGGCTGGTTGGGAACGTTTCGCGTCGATGGCCAGGATGACGGCTTGCGAGCCCAGTTCACGGGCCAGGTCGCTGATCAACTCCGGGCGTTCGACGGCGGCGGTGTTGACGCTGACCTTATCGGCGCCGGCGGCGAGCAGGGCGGCGGCATCGCTGACCGAGCGCACGCCCCCGCCCACGCTGAAGGGGATGAACAGCTCGCGTGCGGTACGGCGCACGGTATCAATCAAAATCGGCCGGGCCTCGTGGGAGGCGGTGATGTCGAGCAGCATGAGTTCATCGGCGCCGCCGAGGTTGTAGGCGCGGGCCAGCTCGGCGGGGTCGCCGTTGTCGCGCAGGTTGAGAAACTGCACGCCCTTGACCACGCGTCCGTCGCGGACGTCGAGGCAGGGGATGATGCGGTGCGCGGGCGCGTTCCATTGCGGCGCGGGGTTGCGGGTGAGCACGGGAGCGACGCGCGGCAGGGTGAGGAAGTTGGTGAGCGCGGCCAGGCCGGCGGTGCCGGATTTTTCCGGATGGAACTGAGTGGCGAAGATGTTGCCCTGTTCGGCCACGGCGGCGCAGGCCTCGTCGCCGTAGGCGACGCAGTAGGTGGTGGCGCCGTCCACGGGGGCGTAGTAGGAGTGGGTGAAGTAGAAGGCGGGCTGCGAGCCCAGGCCGGCGAGCAGGCGGGAGGGGCGCAGGCACTGCAGGCGGCTCCAGCCCACGTGCGGAACCTTGAGCGTCGAGACCGCGAAGCGGCGCACGCGGCCGGGCCAGGCGCCGAGTCCGGCAATACCGGGGGCTTCGTCGCTGCCTTCGAGCAAGGCCTGCAGCCCCACGCAGATGCCGAGAAAAGGCCGGTCGCCCGCGGCCAGATAGGCAGCCAGCGGGGCGCGCAAGCCGCGCCGGTCCAAACCCTCCATCATGGCGCCGAAGTTGCCGACGCCGGGCAGGATGGCGCGCTCGGCTTGCGCCAGCACGGCCGCATCGGAGGTGACTTCAAACTTGGCGCCGAGACGAGTCAGCGCCTTGGCCACCGAGCCGGTGTTGCCGCCGCCGTAATCGATTATGACAATCTGCTCACTGCTCACTGCTCACTGCTCACTTTCTAGAGTTTACCTTTGGTGCTGGGCAGCACCGTTTTCATGCGTGCATCGCGGGCGCAGGCGGCGCGCAGCGCCCGCGCCAGCGCCTTGAAGGCGGCCTCGATCTGGTGATGGCTGCTGCGTCCGTAGACGGTTTTGACGTGGACGTTGGCCTGGGCGCCGAGCGCGAAGCCGTCCATGAAATCGGCGACCAGCTCGGTTTGCAGGTCGCCGACGAGGGCGGCGCGCACGGGGAGATTGGTGACCGCATGCGGGCGGCCGCTGAAATCGACCGCGGCCAGCGCCAGCGTTTCGTCCATGGGCATAAGGAAGTAGCCCGCGCGGTGAATGCCCTTTTTATCGCCCAGAGCTTGGATAAAAGCCGCGCCCAACGCGATGCCGACGTCCTCGACGCTGTGGTGTTGATCGACGTCGAGGTCGCCCTGGCAGTGCAGTTCGAGGTCGAAGCCGCCGTGCATGGCCATGGCTTCGAGCATGTGGTCGAAGAAGCGGATGCCGGTCGCGACCTGGGCACGGCCGCGGCCATCGAGCGTGAGCTTGAGGTCGATTTTGGTCTCGCGCGTATGGCGGCGAATGACCGCGCGGCGGGTTTTCATCCTTGGCGCGGGCCCCAGCGCGGCTGCGCCGCGCGTCCCGCTTATGCTCGCGCCAGCGTGGGGCCCCTGGCGCCCCTCGCTGGCACTGCGCCGGATTCGGCTTCTCATCATAATTCCCTCCAAACCTCGGTGAAGGCGGCGCAGGCGCGGCGGGTGGTTTCGAGCCGTCCGCAGGAGATGCGGGCGGCGCCCGGCCAGTCGCCGCGCCGGTCGCGGATGAGCACGCCGCGGGCGCGCAGGCCGGCGATGAGCGCGGTGGTGCGGTCGCCGGAGTCGAAGAGGACGAAGTTGGCTTGGCTCTTCCAATAGGTAATGCCAAGTTCGGTGAGCGTGGCTTCGACCACGGCCCGGCTCGCGACCGCTTCGATGCAGTAGGCCTGGGCCCAAGCGGCGTCGGCGAGCGCGGCGCGGCCGCAGCGCAGCGCCAGCGTGTTGACGTTATAAGGTGAGTGGGCTTTGCGCAGCCAGGGGAGCGCGCCGGGGTGGGCGAACAGGCAGCCGAGCCGCGCCCCCGCCAGGCCGTAGGCTTTGGAAAAGGTGCGCGCGACCAGCAAATTGGGCGTTTCCTCGACCGCCGGCAGCAGTCCCTCGTAGCCCGCGCTCGACGCGGCGGCGGGATCGACGAAGTCGGCGTAAGCTTCGTCGGCGAAGATGAGGCACTCGGGCAGCAAACGGGCCAGGGCGAGGATCTGGGTTTCCGGGGTGTGGTTGCCGGTGGGGTTGTTGGGGGTGGCGATAAAGATGGCGCGCGTGCGCGCGGTCACCGCCGCCAGCACCGCCTCGATCGAGAGGCGGAACTCGCGCACGCCGGTTTCCACCTCGTACTCCTGGTAGGCGACCTCGACCGGCACAACGCCCGCCTGCTGGCAATAGAAGCGGTACATGGCAAAGGTGGGGGTGACGATGATGGCCTCGCTGCCGGGGTCGAGGTAGGTGGTGACGGCGAGCAGGATGGCGTCATCGACGCCGTTGGTCACCAGCGCGGTGGCGGGGGTGTGGCCAAAGAAGGCGGCGATCTCGGCTTCGGCGGCATCGTACTCGGGGTAGCGGGCTAGGTCCTCGGCCAAGGCTTGGGCTGATGTCTGGCGCAGCGCCTCGATCACCCGCGGCGAACAGCCCTCGGTGTTCTCGTTGAAGTCGAGGCGGAGGCCACGGCGGCCCTCCTGCGGGGGCTTGTAGGCGGGCATGGCGCGGATAGCGGCGCGCGGGACGAGCGAGGTGGAATCGGTCATCGACGGGTCCTCGTACGGATGGCCACTCGCGCGGGCTGGGCTGGGGCGGATGGGGTCCCCTGCCCAGCCTGCGCGTAAGCGGGACGCGCGGCAAGGCCGCGCTGGGGCCCGCGCCTTTCAATCGAAGCGGCGTGGCCGGTGAGGCCTTCGGCTTGGGCGAGGGTGATGATATCGGGTGCGAGGCGGGCCAAGCCGCGGGGCGTGAGCTCTTGCACGGTGATGACCTTGACGAAATCCAGCACCGAGAGTCCGCCCCGCCAGCGCGCACCGGCGGCGGTGGGCAGGACGTGGTTGGTGCCGCTCATGTAATCGCCCACGGCTTGCGGCGCCCAGTCGCCCACAAAGATGGAGCCGGCGCTGGTGACGCGCGCGAGTTCGGCGGCGGGCACGGTGATGTGTTCGGGGGCGATGCGCTCGGCCAGGGCGGTGGCCTCGGCGAGCGTCCGCGTGATGAGGATGGCGCCGCGGGCGCGGAGCGAGGCCGAGGCGATGGGGTTGGGGGCTTCGGCGAGTTGGCGCTCCAGCGCCCGGACGACGGCTTGCGCCTGGCGGCGCGAGTCGGTGGCGAGCCAGGCGGCGGCCTGGGGATCGTGTTCGGCCTGGGCGATGAGGTCGGCGGCGACGAAGGCGGGGTGGGCGTCCTTGCCGGCGACGATCAGGACCTCGGTGGGTCCGGCGAGGAAGTCGATGGCGCAATCGGCCCAGACGAGTTTTTTGGCGGCGGTGACGAAGACGTTGCCGGGTCCGACAATTTTGTCCACCGGCTGGATCGAGGTGGTGCCGTAAGCCAGCGCCGCGATCGCTTGGGCGCCGCCCAGGGCATACATCTCGTCGATGCCGGCGAGATGTCCGGCGGCGAGCACGGCAGCATCGGGGCGGGGGCAGGTCACGACCACGCGCGCGACGCCGGCGGCGCGGGCGGTGACGGCGGTCATGAGCAGGGTCGAGGGCAGCGGATGCCTGCCGCCAGGGACGTAGCAGCCCGCGCTTTTTAACGGCCGCACGACTTGGCCCACGCGCACGCCGGGCTCGATGGTGCGCGTCCAGCGCTTGGGCATCTGCCAGGCCGCCATGGTGCGCAGGTTGCGCTGGGCATGGCGCAGGGCTTGGCGCAGCGGCGCGGGCGAGCGGCGCCAGGCGGCGGCCATTTCCGCGGCGGTGAAGGCATAGGGGGCGGGGCGTTGATCGGCGCGCGCGCCCTCGAGTTTGCGGGTCCAGTGCGCCAGCGCGGCGTCGCCGCGGCGGCGCACGTCGGCAACGATGGGGGCGGCGATTTTTTCCGCGCGCGCCAGGTCGGTGGCGGAGCGCTCCAGCAGGGCGCGCAGGGCACGCGGATTGGAGCTTTCGATGATGCGGATCGTGTTTGCCATGGTTTCCGCCGGCTACAGCACGATCTTGTTGAGCGGGTACTCGACGATGCCCACCGCGCCCGCGGCCTTCAACCGGGGCAGCAGATCGCGCACTTGCCGCTCTTCAATAATGGTGTTCACCGCCGCCCACTCCGGGTCGCTGAGGCTCGACACCGTGGGCCGCTGCAGCGCCGGCAACTGCTCCAGCACGGTGTCGAGCAGGGAGCGGCGCACGTTGAGCATGAGGCCGACGTGGCCGTAGGCGGCGATGGCCGCCTTGAGCAGCAGCGAGAGGGTGCCGATCTTCTCCGCCTTGAACGGATCTTTGAGGCTGGGCGGATGGGCGATGAGTTGGGTGTTCGATTCCAGCACGGTTTCGACGATGCGCAGCTTGTTGGCGCGCAGCGAGGAGCCGGTCTCGGTGACCTCGACGATGGCGTCGGCGAGCGTGGGCGGCTTGACCTCGGTCGCGCCCCAACTGAACTCGACCGTGGCCTTGACTCCGTTGCGCGCCAGATACCGTTGGGTGACCCCCACCAGCTCGGTGGCGATGATCTTGCCCTCGAGATCCTTGACCGACTGCACAGGGCTCGACTCGGGCACGGCCAGCACCCAGCGCACGCGGCTGAAGCTCTGCTTGGCGTAGACCAGGTCCTGGAGCGTTTCGACCCGGGCGTCGTTCTCCAGCACCCAATCCTTGCCGGTGAGGCCCACGTCGAGCACGCCGTCCTGAACGTAACGCGCCATCTCCTGCGCGCGGATCAGCATGCACTCGATCTCGGGATCGTCAATCACGGGAAAGTACGAGCGGGAGGAGCAGTAGACGTTGTAGCCGGCGCGCTGAAACAGCTGCACGGTGGCATCCTGCAGGCTGCCCTTGGGGATGCCGAGGCGGAGTTTGTTGGCGGCCATGTTACCGGTCCTCTTTCGTGCAGGGGCGGGTGAAGCAGGTGCGCGTGCCTTCGTGGCAGGCGAGCTGGTCGCCCTCCATCTCGACCTCGGCCAGCAGCGTGTCGGCGTCGCAGTCCTTGGAGAGGCGGACGAGCTTGAGCCGGTTACCGCTGGTCTCGCCCTTGGTCCAGAGCTTCTGGCGCGAGCGGCTATAGAAGGTAACGTACCCGGTGGCGAGCGTCTTCTCCAGCGCCGCCGGGTTCATGTAGGCCAGCATCAGCACGTCGTGCCGGGTGGCATCTTGAACGATGGTCGGAATCAGTCCGTCGTTTTTAGCAAAATCCATTGTGGTATCCATCCATTAAAGACACAAACGGCCGCCGGGTGCGCCGGCGGCCGTCAGGAATCTCTTGCATCTGCGCAAAACTGTTACGCCATGAAGTTCCCACACACCGCCCGGCCGGTATGGCTTCCGTGGTGATGGTGGTGGGTAACGGCGAACATCGCTCTATCCTAACCAGCGCGGCGCGTGCTTGTCAATGCGCGGCGCGGCCGCGGCCGCGTCCTGGGCGGCCGCCACGGCCGGCGCCGGGCGAGTGTACACTGGCCCGGAGTGATGGTGTCACGACGGGGGTTCCGATTGAGCGCGCCAGTATGACCTTTGGAGGCAGCTTGGAGATGCCACGAGAAGAGCGGGCATCCCCTGCCGCCAATCGAAGCCCGCCCACAAGCGACCAACGGGAGCGACCCAGCAAAAAGTGGCGAGCCGCCCGACGCGTGGCGGCGCTGCTGGGAGCCGTCTGCCTGAGCGCCGCCGGATGCGCGCGGGCGCGGGGCGCGCCGGCGGCGGGGGGCGCCAATCTGGCTTACGGGGTGGCCACCGCGGCGCCGGGCCGGTTGGTGCGTTCGTTACGGGTGGGCGGGACCACGGCGGCGGTGCACTCCTTCACGGTGCGCATTCCGCAGATT
>JANWJU010000155.1 GCA_025451775.1 Terriglobales bacterium | reverse complement strand
CGCCGGGGGAGTAGGCGGCGGCTGGGCAGGCGTGGCCTTTTATTCCCTTTGCGGGGTCTGGCGCGATGAAGGATTTTGATGCAGTTTATGGCCGCTGGGCAGGCGATGTGTACCGCCTGTGCCTGCGGGCGGTATCGCGTCCGGAGGTGGCGGAGGATCTGACCAGCGACGTGTTTCTGCTCTATCACAAGGATCAGGCGCGGGTGGGCGAGGAGATGCTGCCGGGCTGGCTGTTTACCGTCGCCAAGCGCCGGGCCGCCGATTACTGGCGGCGGCGCTACCTGGAGCAGCGCTGGGCCGCCGGGCAGTGGGAGGATGTTCCGGCCGCCGCCGACCCGGAGTTTTCGCTCGAATCGCTGCTGGAGCGCTGCGCCGCGCTCAAGCCGGTGCACCGCATCTGCCTGATCCTCCGGTTTCGCCATGGCATGTCGCGGGCCGAGATCGCCTCCCGCACCGGGCTGAGCGAGCTCCAGGTCAAGGGGCATTTGCAGTATTCCCTGCAGTTGTTGCGCGAGACCCTGCTACGCCCGGCGGCGGGAAATGGAGAGGCCTCCCATGCCTGACTTCCCCGACCTGCCGGACGAGGCCCTGGTGGAACGCTTGCAGCAGCAGGCCCGCACCGGCGCCTGCCCCCACCCCGACCTGCTCTACGCGCTGCGCGAAGGCGTGCTGCCGCCTGAGGGTGAGGCTGCGGTGCGGGCCCACGCCGGCCAGTGTCCGCTGTGCCGGACACTGCTCGAAAGCGAGCCGGCAGGCGTGATGGACGAGGCGGCTTCCGCTCGCATCCGCGCCCGCATTGAGAACCAAGTCGTAAGCAGGGGCGGGTGGCGGCGTCCACTCATCTGGATCCCGGCCGCCGCGGCGCTGCTGCTGGCCGTGGGCCTGGGGATGCGCCACAGCGCTTCGCACCCGGCGGCGCCGCGCCTGCCGGCGGAGGTCGAGACCATCGCCGTGCTGGCGCCACCCGACCTCGGTCCCGATCTCGCCACCCGCGGCGCGTCGGCGGCCGCGGGCCCCACCGTTGCCGACCTGCTGCCGGCCTTCCAGCCCTACAACCGCGGCGACTACGCCGCGGCGGCCACGGTGTTCGCACAACTGGGGGCGCGCTTCCCCCACTCCGGTATTCCGCCGCTCTACCAGGGCGTGGCGCAGTTGCAACTGGGTCAGAACGCCGCGGCGCAGCGCGCGCTGCTGCGCGCCCTGCCGCTGGCGGGCGCCGAGGAGCGCAGCGCCGCCGCCTGGTATCTGGCGGTGGCCGATGTGCGCCTGGGGCAAGCGAGCGCCGCGGGGCCGCTGTTGCGCGACCTCTGCGGCCGTCCCAACGATGCGTTTTCCACCCGCGCCTGCTCATTGGCCAGCCAGTTGAGTCACTGAGCGCGCGCTTCATTTCTGTTCCCCCTGCGGGCCGGGCATTTATGATGATGTCCGGGTATGCTGCGGCGGCTGGTTCAATTCGTTTTGGGTTGTTGTGTCGGCCTGGCCGCTGCCCAGGCAACTGCCTGCGTGCCCGGTGCGGCGCGCCTTCCCGGCGGCTGGCGGCCGGCGCTGCGGGCGGCCGCCTTCGCCGACCCCGCCATTCCGGCGGCGCTCACCGCCGGTTACCGCAGTTTGCAGTCGTCGCGCGCGGCAGAACGCGGCGCGGCAGCGGCGGCATTCCAGCGCGCCGAGACGGCCGCGACCGCCGCCCACGACACCTGCGGCGAGGCGCTCGCCGCCTATGCCCTGGGCCACGTCAGCGAGCGTAGCGACTTTGCCCAGGCCGAACGCTGGTACCAGCAGGCCGCGGCCGCCTTCGCCGCCGTGCCTTCGCCGCGGGGCGTTGCCGAGAGCCATTTCCGGCTGGCCAGCGTGCACGGCTTGCAGGGACATGAGAAGCAGTCACACCAGGAATATCTCGCGGCCTCCCGGGAACTGGAAGCGGCCGGGGCCCGGGTGGACGCCATCAGCGCCCATGTCGGCGGCCTCGACACCAGTTCCGGTGACGACGAATACGCCGCCGTGCAGAGCCAGGCCCACGCGCTCGGCGCCGGGTGCGAGGAGGCGGACATCTTTCGCCTCTGGGGCGATCACGCCTTCATCGGCCAGCACTATGGGGAGGCGATGCAGCGGTATGTCGCTTCCGGCCGCCTCTTCGCTCCCTGTTCGGACAGTGCCGCCCAGCGCTCCTATCTCGAAACCAGCATGGGACGGCTGGAGCGGGCCCAGGGGCGTCCGGCGGCGGCGCTGCCGCATTATCAACGGGCGCTGAAATTTCAGCGTGCGTCGGGCAATGCCGGCTACATTCCGCAAACCTACAATGCCATGGCGGTGGCCTACGAGGCGATGGGCAACATCCCGGAGGCTCTCACCTACTATGAGCGCGGCCTGCGGGAAGCCCGGCGCCTGCACTCCCAACCGTTCATAGATTTTCTCGGCGCCAATCTGGGTTCCACTTACTCCCGTCACGGCCAGGCGAAGCGCGGCATTCCGCTGCTCGAAGCCGCCATGGCGCACCTGCATTCGGATTTCCTGGTCTGCATCCGCGCCGACCAGTTGGGCGAGGCGTATCGCGCCGTGGGCCGTCTCCCCGAGGCGGCCGCGCAGTTGGACAACGCGGTGGCGGCGTGCCAACGCGAGGACGCGCGCGCCGCGCTGACCGGCGCGCTGGACGACCGCGCTCAAGTTGAGTTGCAGCGCAATCAGTTGGATACCGCCTGGGCGGATGTGCGGCGCGCGCTGGGCCTGGTGGAGGAGTCCCGCGCCCATCTGGTCCCGACCGACGCCTACAAGGCCGGTTACATCTCGGCCGCCAACACCCGCCAGACCTACGATCTGGCGGTTACGGTGCTGATGCAGGATCACCGCGCGCGTCAGGCGCTGGAGGTGGCTGAGCAGGGCCGCGCGCGCGCCCTGCTGGACCTGCTGGCCAGCGGCGACACCGGCGGCGCGCCGGCGTCACGTCTCGATGCCGCACGCGGCGGTCTCGCCAGCCCCCGCCACGCCGCGGCGCTCGACTATGCCGCCATGATGGCCCAGGCCATCCGCCTGCACTCCACCATCGTGGCCTACTGGCTGACCGCTTCCCATCTCTACACATGGGTGGCGCGGCCAGGCCAACCGGTGCTGGGTGTCAGCCAGACCATCGCTTCTGACCAGCTCACCGGCCTCATCCGTGCCAGCCTTTCCGATACCGCCCGTCCCATGGTCTGGCGCCGGCTTTATCAACTGCTGATCGCGCCCGTCGAGGCGGCGTTGCCGGAGGCGCCCGGCGCGCGTTTGACCATTGTGCCCAGCGGGCCGCTGTTCCGGGTGGCGTTTGCCGCGCTGACCGACGCCCGCGGCCGCTACCTCGTCGAGCGCTACGACCTCCACTCCACTCCCACCGTGGGCCTGCTGCAGTACACCGAAGACGACATCGCGGCGGCCGCGCTCCGCCCCACGCGCTATCTGTTTATTGCCGCCCCGGCGCATCCGGCCGCGGCTCCCGACGGGCGGCCGCTGCCGCCGCTGTCGGGCGCCGGCGCCGAAGTGCAAGCGGTGGCCCAACTGCTGCCGGCGGCGAGCGTGACCACGCTGCTCGGCAACCAGGCTACGGTTCCGCGTTTTGCGGCGGCCGCGCCCCATGCCACCGTGCTCGACTTCGCCACCCACGCCTTCGTGGACGACGCGCAACCGGAGAAGACCTATCTCGCGCTGGAGGACGCCGCCTTTACCCTGGACGACGTCTACCATCTCCGCCTCAACGCGCGTCTGGTGGTGCTGGAGGCCTGCAGCACCGGCCTGGGCAGGATCAGCGGCGACGGCGTGGCGGGGTTCAGCCGCGCCTTCTTCTTCGCCGGCGCGGCCTCGGTGATGGCCACGCTCTGGGACATCGCCGACCGGCCCACCGCCGTCATGCTGCCCCACTTCTACGCCGCGCTGCTGGCGGGCCAGACGCCCAGCCAGGCGCTGCGCAGCGCCCAACTGCGGATGATCGCCGACCTGCGCGCCGGGCGCATTCAAGTCCCCACTCTGCGCGGCCCGCAAGTCCTGCCGGCCTCGCCGCGCTACTGGGCTGGTTTCACGCTTTTCGGCGAACCGTGAAGGGGAGGCTGTTAGCTGTTAGCTGTTAGCTGTTAGCTGTTAGGAAAAGCCAACCGAGCTCCTTGAAGATTCGCTGGTGGGTTGGGGGCTGTTGGCTATTCGCTAATAGCTATTAGGAAAAGCCAACGAGCTCGGGGACCTGTCCGACGGCGGGCTCACTCCGCGGCGCGCAGGATGGCCACCGACTCCGGGGGTAGTGGCACGGCCTCGCCGGCCGAAGCGGCGGCGAGTGGGGTTGAAGCCAGCACCACCTGCCAGCGCGTGCCGGCTGTGCCCAGCGGAACCGGCTGCGCGTGGGGAGCCAGGTTGCAGGCGATGCGCCAGGGGCCGCGGGCCATGGTCAGCCAGCGCTGGCGTTCGTTGGCGCGGGCGCGCTCGCCGTGCATTTCGTGGGTGGTCAGCGTCGAGGTGCGGCGCAGGCGGATCAGCGCGCGGTACCACTCCCACAGGCCGGCATGGTCGGCGATGGCCAACTCTTCCCAGCGCAGGCGGCTGCGGGCGAAGGTGTTCGCCGCCTGGGGATCGGGACTCTCGGGCGGGCGCCCCTGGCGCACCGCCGCTGCCAGCTCGGGCTCGGCGTGGTCGGTGAAGTACAGAAACGGAGTACTCGCTCCCCACTCTTCCCCCTGAAAGATCAGCGGCACGAAGGGCGATAACAGCGTCAGGGCGGCGGCGATGCGCAGCAGCCCGGGCGAGAGCAGTTGGCTGGTGCGCTCGCCCAGGGCGCGGTTGCCGGTTTGGTCGTGGTTCTGGGTGTAGACCACCAGACGCGCGCCGTCGCTCGACAGCATGGGCCGCCCGTGACGGCGGCGGCGCAGTTTGGAGTAGCGCCCGTCGAGATAAAAGCCGCGCTCCAGCACGGTGGCCAGGATGGGCAGCGAACCGAAGTCCTGGTAGTAGCCGGCGCGCTCGCCGGTGAGCGCGGCGTGCAGGGCGTGGTGAAAATCCTCATTCCACTGGGCATCGAGACCCACGCCGCCCGCCGCCGCCGGCAGACTCAGCCGCGGATCGTTGGCGTCGCTCTCCGCCACCAGCGTCAAGGGACGGCCGCACATGGCTTCCAGGCCGCGCACGGTGGCCGCCAGCTCCTCCAAAAAAGTCAGCGCCGCCGTGTCCTGAATGGCGTGCACGGCATCGAGGCGCAGTCCGTCAATGTGGAAATCGCGCAGCCACTGCACCGCGTTGGCGATGAAGAAGGCGCGCACCTCGTGGCTGTCGGCGCCGTCGAGGTTGATCGCCGCGCCCCAGGGCGTATGGTAGCGGTCGGTGAAGTAGGGTCCGAACCCGGCGAGGTAGTTACCCGACGGGCCGAGGTGGTTGTAGACCACATCGAGGATCACCGCCAGCCCGCGGGCGTGGCAGGCGTCCACGAAGCGCTGGCAGGCCTCGGGACCGCCGTAGGCCTCGTGTACGGCAAAGAGCGATACGCCGTCGTAGCCCCAGCCGCGCGCTCCGGGAAAGGCGGCGATGGGCATGATCTCGATGTGGGTGATGCCTAGCTCCTTCAGGTGCTCCAACTGCGCCCGCGCGCCGTCAAAGGTGCCTTCGGGCGAAAACGTCCCCAAATGCAGCTCGTAGATCACCGCGCTGGACCACACCGGCGGCCGCCATCCCGCGTCGCCCCAGGCGAAGGCCGCGGGATCGAAGACGCGCGAGGCCTCGTGCACGCCGCGCGGCTGCCACTGCGAACGCGGGTCGGGACGCGGCGCGCCCCCGTCGAGCGCAAAGGCATAGTCGTCGCCGGGCTGCAACTCGATCTCCGCCTGCCACCAGCCCCCGGCGGCGGATTTCATCGCGGTGCGCTTCGTCCCGTGCCGAAGCTCGACCTTATGCGCCCGCGGCGCCCAGACGCGCGGCCTCACGCCGCGTCCTCGCGGGCCAGCAAGGCCACGGGAAAGTGGGCCAGCAAGCCGCTCACCCTGACGCGGCCGTGATGCTCGTCGCCCCCGAGCCGGTCATGCCATCGGCCGGGGGGCAGCTTGAGCCACGTCGCGGCGGCCGCCCGCGGCCAGCCGGCAACGTTCATTGTCAGTCGCGGCACCACGGTCACGACCTCTTCGCCACGCGTAAAGGCGAGCACCTTTTCAGCGTACACGCCTTCAGCGGCGAGGGGCCGGTAATCGCCCCCGGCCTCAAAGGCCGCCGGACGCTCACGCCGTAGCTGCAGCGCACGCTGCAACAGCCACAGTTTGGGATGGCGTGCCACCGCCGCCAGCTCCCGGCGGCGCAAGGCAAAGTCCACCGGCGTGCGGTTGTCAGGGTCCACCAGTAAAAATTCCCACAGCTCGGCGCCGTTGTAGACGTTGGGCACGCCGGGCGCGGTCAGCTTGAGCAGCAGTTGCGCCAGGCTGTTGACCTCGCCCGCGGCGACCAAGGGCTCGACGAAGGCCGCCACCGTCCGCAGCCATCTGGCGTCTGACAGCGCGGCAGCGATGAACCTTCTCAGCGCCCCTTCATAGCCGGCATGCGGTTGCCGCCACGAGGTATACACCTTGGCTTCGCGCACCGCCTTCAGCATGTAGGCCTGCATGCGCTCCGGGGTGATCGGCCAGGCGCCGACCAGCGTCTGGTAAAACAGATACTCGGTGTTGGCGTCCGGGCCGGCCGCGTGGTGATAGCGGGCATTGTGCCGCTGCCAGGCGAGCGCCGCTTCCTGCCAGCCATCAGCCATCTCCGAGAGCAGCCACAGCCGCGCGCGCACATCCTCGCCGCGTTTGGTGTCGTGGGTGCTGGTGTTGAGCAGGGAGTGCGGCCAGTCGCGTTGCGCGGCGGCGCAGGCGGCATGGAATTCGG
>JANWJU010000154.1 GCA_025451775.1 Terriglobales bacterium | reverse complement strand
TAGCGCGGGCGCCCGGCTTCGCCGCCCGCTTCGCCGCTGGCGCGTCGCGGGGGCCTCTTCGCCCCGCTCCTGCGCCGGCGGCTTCCTGGCCCTCTACTGCTCTTCGCCGCCCGCTTCGCCGCTGGCGCGTCGCGGGGGATCAGCCCTGGTCCGGTAGCGAAGGCTCGCTATCGTTATTGCCGGGAACGGGGCGGGAGGCTTCGAGGAACGATTGCAGCAGGATGACCGCCGACAGCCGGTCAATGGCTTTTTTGCGTTGCCCCAGGCTGCTGCCGGCGGCGGTGAGCACGCGTCCGGCCTCGACGGTGGTGAGCCGCTCATCCCAGTAGGTGACCGGCAGCCGGGTGTGGGCCGCGAGCGCCTCGCCCCAAGCCCGCACCTTCTCCGCCTGCCGGCCTTCGTCGCCACTCAGATGCCGGGGCAAGCCCAACAGCCAGCGGCCCACACCGTGCTCTGCGGCCAGGATGCGCAGCGCCTCCAGGTCGGTGGGCCGGTTACGGCGCTCGAGCGTGCGCAGCCCTTGGGCGGTGATGCCCAAACCATCGCTGACGGCGATCCCAATTCGGCGCGCGCCCACATCGAGCGCCATAATGCAGTTGCGGGCATCCATCGCGGTCCTCACCCTCTGATTATAGAAACACCCTACCTTTGTACATCCAACACTTTCCGTCCGTTCTCCATCCAACGCCGGGATGGGTGAGGTTGTCGACTTCGAGCCGTTGGGGAAGCGAACAGCAGAGCGGATCGCCGAGAAGATTGCCGAGAAGGTGGACAAACGGCAGTTCGATCGGGACGATTACGTGCGGGGCCAGCAGATCATCGCCAATGCCATCTTCCACTGGAAGAATGATGCCTCCGCCGACGCGCGCGCGGGCGTGCGCTTTCTGGTGCACCATTTGGCCACCGCCTTCCGTGCCGACGACGGGCCGCTCCAGCCCCGCTCCGTTTCCGAATAGCTCCTAAAGTCTCGACGGCAAAGCGACCATCGGGAGCGCCTGACCGAGCCGTCCATTGCATGAATGGCTGCCGCGCCTAGCGGTGGCGGCCGCGCCCAGCGGCGCTATACTGGCGGTTCGGGAACTCGCGTGGCCGATCTGTTTTTCATCCGCTTTGTCCTGGTGTGCACGCTGACGGCGGCGGCGGCCTATCTGCGTCCGTTTGATCTGCCGCTGGGGTTATCGGCGGTGTGCGGGGCGCTGGTGGCGGGCGGCATCATTCTATTTGAGATCCGGCTCAACCACGCCAGTTTGAAGCGCCTGTTGGGGGCGGCGGTGGGCTCGCTGCTGGGGTTCCTGGGGGCGGCGCTGGTGTCCTGGGTGGTGCGCGGGGCCGGCTTTGAAGCGCACACGGCCAGCTTTGCCAACATCGTGGTGCTGCTGGTGATGGGCTACGTCGGGCTCATTGTGGGAGCGGAAAAAGGCGACCTGCTGAACCTGGCGGCACTGGGCGGGATATTTGGCGGAGAACGCACGCGCCGGAGCGCTAAGCTGCTCGACACCAGCGTCATCATCGATGGCCGCATCGCCGATATGACCAGCACGGGCTTTGTCGAGGGCGCGCTGCTGGTCCCGCAGTTCGTGCTGCGGGAGCTGCAACTGGTGGCCGACTCCTCCGATCCCAACAAACGCCATCGCGGCCAGCGCGGGTTGGAGATTCTGCAGCGCATGCAGAAGCGGGCCACGCCCGAGATCCGCATCATTGAGGATGACGTCCCGCACCTGCGCGAAGTGGACCTGAAGCTGATCGAACTGGCGCGGCGTTTCGAGTGCAAGCTGGTCACCAACGATGCCAACCTGGGCAAGATGGCGCAACTGCAACACGTGCAGGTGCTGAACATCAATGAGTTAGCACTGACGCTGAAGCCGGTCGTTTTACCGGGAGAGACGATGCGGGTGGTGATCGTAAAGGAAGGCAAAGAAGCCGATCAGGGTGTAGCCTACTTGGACGACGGCACCATGGTGGTGGTGGACCACGCCCGCAAATTCATTTCCCGCAACGTCGAGATCGCGGTCACCTCGGTGCTGCAAACGACGGCGGGCAAGATGATATTCGGCCGCCTGGCCACGGCTCCGGTGGGAGAACTGGCGGCAGCACCATAAAACTGTATGGAAAAGGCCTACGCCATCATCCCCGCCGCCGGCTTGAGCACGCGCATGGGTTCGACTACCACCGGCCAAGCCCGTAAGCCACTGATCGAGGTAGGCGGCGCGCCCATCCTCATCCACACGTTGCGCAAGTGGGACGGCATCCCGGGGTTGGCAGCCATCTACGTGCCCGCACGCGCCGAAGACCTGGAGGCGATCGCGGCCTGCGTGGCCGAGGAGCGGTTCCAGACTCCGGTGCGGGTGCTGGAGGGCGGCAATGCCCGCCAGGAATCGGTCTGGAATGCGCTGGAGGAGATAGCCGCCGTTGGCGCTGTCGCGGGCGCCGATCCGCTCATCGCCGTCCACGACGCGGTGCGCCCGTTCGTGGCGCGGGAGACGATCACCGCCGCGCTCACCGCCGCCGAACGGCATGGAGCGGTCATTGTGGCGCTTCCGGCGGTGGATACGGTCAAGCAGGTGGAACGCTCGGCCGGGGATAGCAACCGCATCACCGCCACCTTGCAGCGCGAGCGCATCGTGCTGGCACAAACGCCGCAGGTGTTCCGGCTTTCGCTGCTGCGGCAGGCCTACGCCAAGGCGATCGAGGACGGTTTTCACGCCACCGATGAGGCGGCGCTGGTCGAGCATTTCGGGCACGACGTTTTCGTCGTGCCGGGCTCGGCACACAACTGGAAGATCACCACCCCCGCCGATCTGCCGCTGGCACAGATTTTTCTCAGCCTGCTCGCCTGATCGACCGCCACACGCTCGACGCCGCGCGGAGGCGATGAGGTGGCTCGCCACTTTTCGCTGGGTCGCTCCCGCTGGTCGCTTGAGGGCGCGCTTCGGTTAGCGGCAGGGGATGCCCGCTCAGCTCGTGGCATCTCCAAGCTGCCTCCACGGGTGAGATTAACGGCCGCGGGTGCCGAGGATGGGGTTGTACCAGCGCACGCCGGGAATGCGGGCGAAATCCGTATCAGCGGTGTGAACCACGGCGCCCGTTTCCAATGCAACCGCCGCGATTTGGACATCGGTCACCAGATTGCCTGCCGTCCCCAGCGTCTCCAACAGGCCCATGGCGATATCCAGCGTGCGTGGGGTCACATCGCAAAGCTGGACTTGAGGACGTTGCAACCACGCGCGGACCGCATCACCGGCTTCTGCCGGAGTGAAGCGGGAAGCGAACACTTTACCCGTAATGAGCCGCACAAAACCAAACGCCACAGCGGCGAGTAACACCACCGTCTCATCGCGGGACAAACAATCCCGCCACCAGCGTGCCGCCGCAGCGTGCTGCGCCGCCCGGAGGTCGTAGGCATAGAGCAAAAGGTTCAGATCAGGAAGGATCATCGGGTGGCATGCTTGGCCTTGCGCCTGGAACGCTGGGGCCGATACTCGGCGTCGAGGACGCGCATGCGCTTAACCACGGCTTCGATTTCAAGATCATCCACCAGTTTATTGAAACCTGCCGGATCGTAACCGGGCAATAACCCGAGCGGTTTGGCTTTGATCACAAATGGTTCAAGAGGAGCTTTGAGGGCTGGGGCCAAGCCGGCGCGCACAGCGGCGTTGAGACTCTGCTTGAACGAGCACCGGCGCCGGTGCATGTCGTCGCGCAGCAGGTGCTCGACATCCAGGTCCAGGGTCACGGTCGTCCGCATGACTGCATCATGATGCCTTGCAATTGTGCTGTCAAGATGCTGTACTCGTCCAGTACCGGGTCCGTTGGTTGGGGCACTCCGCTGGAGTTCCGCAAGGAACTCCAGCGGAGTGCGGTAGCCGAGCGCCTGATGAGGGCGGACGGTGTTGTAGATGCGCTCCCAAACGCGCAGCTCGCGGTTGAGGGCGGGGAGGCGCCAATCGGTTGGGTGATCTCATGGAACTCCTCGGTATGGGTGCGGTGGGCACGCTCGACGTGGCCGTTGAGCTTGGGCGAGCGGGGCGGAAGGACGAAGAGCCGGAAGCCGAGTTGTTGGCAGGCTTGCTCGAAGTCGGCGGCGAACTCGCTGCCGCCATCGACCTGCACCGCACGGATGGGGAATGGCATGCGGGTCTGGAGAGGAACTCGGCGGCGGTGGTGGAGGTGGCGCGGGTGCGGACTTCGAGCACGTCCCAGCGGGAAACGACATCGCGAGCGGTGAACTGCTTGAGCACGAGGCCAGGGAGGGGACGGAGGTCGAGGGTATCGACCTCGACCAGGTCGCCGGGCTGAAGTGGGGCGTATTGTTTGGGTTTGCGCACGGCCCAGGGACGCACGCGGGGAGGCCGGCGGGCGACGGTCACGCCGCTGCGCCGGGGTTCGGTGAGGCGGCGGCGAGATTTGGCCTGGGCCAGGATGCGGCCCACCATGGAGACCGACAGCTGCAGGCCCTGGCGGGCCAGTAGGATGGCGAGCTTGTCTTTAACCCCAGCGCGGATAGCGGCGGCGGAGAGCCAGCACCGCATCGGCGTGTTGGGGCGGCCAGGTGGGTTGGCGGCGCCGCCGGGGGCGGTGAGAGCGGTCCTCGAGCTGGGCCAGTTGGCCGTCTTCAAAACGCCGCTGCCAGCGATAGAAAGTCTGCCGGCTGATGCCGAAGTGGCGGCAGGTGAGCGCGGCGTTGCTGCCATGGCGGCGGTGCCATTCGAGCCATTCCAGCCGCACCCGCGCCGCCCGGCTCAGTTCGCGTTTCTCCCCGAGGCGCGCCAGCGGGCGCGCCTCGGGGACCCATTGGGTTTGCATGCGTTCACTCTACCCTCGAGTGTCACGCATCATTCTGAACGAACTCAGATGCCGAACGCAGCATAAAAAAGGCGGGAGGCTGGTCGCCTCCCGCCTTGCACAACTCCGGCTTTAGATGTCGTAGTAGAGCTGGAACTCGTAGGGATGCGGGCGCATGCGGACCGCGTCCACCTCGTTCTTGCGCTTGTACTCGATCCAGGTGCGGATGACATCCTCGGTGAAGACCTCGCCCTTGAGCAGGAACTCGTGGTCCTCTTCCAGGGCGTCGAGGGCAGCTTCGAGCGAACCCGGCAGCGAGGGCACATTTTTGAGCTCCTCGGGGCTGAGGTCGTAGATGTCGCGGTCGAGGGGCTCCCCCGGCGGGGTGCGGTTCTCGATGCCATCCAGGCCCGCCAGGAGCAGCGCCGAGAAGCACAGATAGGGGTTGCAGCTCGGATCGGGCGGCCGGAACTCGAGCCGCTTCGCCTTGGGCGAGGAGGAGTACATGGGGATACGCACCGCCGCCGAGCGGTTGCGGCGCGAATAGGCCAGGTTGACCGGGGCCTCGTAGCCCGGCACCAGGCGCTTGTAGGAGTTGGTGGTGGGCGCCATGATGGCGGCCAGCGCGGGGGCGTGCTTGAGCAGGCCGCCGATGTAGTTGAGCGCCATGGGCGACAGCCCGGCATAGCCTTCGCCGGCGAACAGCGGCTTGCCGCCCTTCCACAGCGACTGGTGCACGTGCATGCCGCTGCCGTTATCGCCAAAGATGGGCTTGGGCATGAAGGTCACGGTCTTGCCGTACTCGTTGGCCACGTTGCGCACGATGTACTTGTACTGCAACATGTGATCGGCGCTCTTGAGCAGGCTGTCGAAGCGGAGATCGATTTCCGACTGTCCAGCGGCCGCCACCTCGTGGTGGTGGCACTCGACGTCGAGCCCGCAGGCGATCATCTGCGTCACCATCTCCGAACGCAGGTCCATGTAGTGGTCGGTCGGCGGCACGGGGAAGTAGCCTTCTTTCACGCGCGGCCGGTAGCCAAGGTTATCCTCCTCGCGGCCCGAGTTCCAGCGTCCTTCCTCGGCGTCAATGAAGTAGAAGCCGTGCTGCTCGCGCTGATCGAAGCGGATGTTGTCGAAGATGAAGAACTCGGCTTCGGCGCCGAAGTACGCCGTATCCGCCAACCCGGTGGAGTTCAGGTAGGCTTCCGCCTTTTGGGCGATGTAACGCGGGTCGCGGTCGTACTGCTGGCGCGTCAGCGGATCGCTGACGTTGCCAATCAGCACCAGCGTGGTCGCGCTGGTGAAAGGATCGAGCATGTGCCAGCTCGGATCCGGCAGCAGCAGGAAATCGCTTTCATGGATCGCCGCCCAGCCGCGGATACTGGAGCCATCCATGCCGAAGCCGTCCTCGAACGAGCTCTCGCTCAAGTGGGCAATGGGGAAGGTGATGTGGTGCCAGAGGCCAGGCAGATCGGTGAAGCGGACGTCCACAAATTTGACGTCGTTTTTTTTGCAAAACTCCAAAATCTCTTTGGGCGTCGACATGAACAAGGTTCCTTTCCTGGTAAAATGCGGGGACCGGGAGACATTAGACTAGCAGCGCCTTGGCCGGGAGGCCAATCACATTTTCTTATTGTGAACATGGCTGGCTGCCGGGGCAGGGTTTTGCCCCACACTGGACAGGTCATGGACTTTGACCAGTTGAACGCCTTCCTGGAGGTGGCGCGGCTCAAGTCTTTCTCCCGCGCCGCCATCCAGGTGTTCCGTACTCAACCGGCGATCAGCGCCCAAATCCGCTCGCTGGAGGAGGAGGTGGGGGCGCGGCTATTCGACCGCAGTGGCGGGAAGGTGGCACTCACCGACCCGGGCCGGCTGTTCCATGGCTTCGCGGAACGGCTGCTGCTGATGCGCAAGGAGGCGATTCAAGCAGTGGGAGATCTGAATCGCAAGCCCAGCGGTGAACTGCTGATCGCGGCCAACGAAGGCAGTTGCCTGCACGTGCTGCCGGAGGTCTTTGCCGAGTTCAAGCGCCAGCACGAGGCGGTGCAGGTGCGCATCCGGCGCGGCGAGCACAACGACATCATGGAACAGGTGCTGGAGAACCGGGCGGATTTCGGCGTGGTCTCGCTGCCGGTGCGGGACCAGCGCTTGAAGGTCGTCCCGCTGCACCGGGATCAGATTCTGATTGCGGTGGCGCCCGGCCACGCGCTGGCCCTGGCGGGCGAGCCGCCCACCCCGGAAGCCCTGCTCCGTTGTCCGCTGCTGCTGCCCCGCGCGGGACAGACGCGGGAGGCGATCGAGGCCTGGCTCAACCCGGACGGAGCGGCGCTGCCCATCTCGATGGAGTTGGACAGCACCGAGTTGCTGAAGGGGTTCGCGGCCGCGGGTCTCGGGGTGGCGTTTGTGGCCCGCACCTTGGCCGCCGCCGAGGCCCGCGCCGGCGAGCTGGTGCTGCTGGAGATGAACGGGAAAAAGATCTTCCGCGACCTCGGGTTGATCTTTCGCCGCGACCGTGTGCTCAGTCTGGCGGCGCTGGCGTTCATCGACATCGCGGTAAGACGGGCAGCGTCGGCTCCGCATCCGGCCTAGGCTCGGCGTAGAGCGCATCGATGGCGGCCCGGTAGCGGGCTTCCACCGTCCGGCGGCGCACCTTGATGGTGGGCGTCAACTCCCCCGAGGCGACGGTAAACTCCTCCGCCAACAACAAAAATTTCTTCAGGGTTTCAAACCGGGCCAGGTGAGCGTTGACGCGATCAATTTCGGCCTGGAAGAGGGCACGCACGTCAGCCCGGACGCAGGCGGCGGCACGGTCGCCGCAATCCAGCCCGCGTTGCGCGAGGGCGTCCCAGTTGGGCACGAGCAGCACCGAGGCGAAGTGCCGTCCATCGCCCACCACCACCGCCTCGGCCACATAAAGCGACGCTTTAAGTTGGGCCTCGATGGGCTGCGGGGCAATAAATTTGCCTCCAGACGTTTTGATCAGGTCTTTTTTCCTGTCGGTAATGTAGAGGAACCCCTCGGCGTCCTGGCGGCCGATGTCGCCGGTGTGGAACCAGCCGGCGCCGTCGAGGGCGGCGGCGGTGGCTTCGGGCATCTGGTAATAGCCCTGAAACACGGACGGTCCGCGGACCAACAGTTCGCCATCCTCGGCGAAGCGGACCTCAAGGTTGGCCAGCGGTTTGCCGATGGACCCGGGCCGGCGGGCTCCGGGGCGGTTCAACGCGACGACGGGCGAGGTTTCCGTCAGGCCGTAGCCTTCATCCACCATCACATCCATGGAGAGCAGGAACTCGGTCAGGTCCCGACCGAGCGGGGCGCCGCCGCTGATGATCTTGTTGAGGCGGCCGCCGAGCCGGGCCTTGAGCTGGCCCCACACCAGACGGTTGGCCACGGCGGCGCGGACGCGCAGACCGAGCGGAGGCGGAGCGCCCCGCAAACGCCACGGCGCCAGTTCCGAACCCACGCGCCGCGCCCAGGCAAAGATTGCCCGCGCCGCCCGCGGCCGCGCCGCCACCTGCGCCTTCACCCCCGCCGCCACCTTCTCGAACAACCGCGGCACCGAGACCAGGAAGGTGGGCTGCAGTTCGATCAGGTTGGCCGCGACCTGATCCAAGCTTTCAGCGAAGTACAGTTCATCGCCGAACATCAGGTCGACATAGGCGACATGGCGCTCGGTGATATGCGACAGCGGCAGGATGGAGAGTCGCCGCTCGCGCTCGCCGAAGTCGAACTCGAGCACCGAAACGTCAAGGTTGGCGCACAGGTTGGCGTGGGTGAGGACGACGCCCTTGGGCGCGCCCGTGGTGCCGGAGGTGTAGATCAGCGTGGCCACGCGCTCCGGCGGGGTGGCCCGCATCCGCTCGATGAAATGGGTTTCCGACTCGGTGGACTCGGCCACCAACAGCGTGGGCCAGTCCCACTCGCGCAGGGTGGGTGCCGGGGCGGTGGCGCCGGTCGCATCAAAGCAGCACACCCAACGCAGGCCGGGGAGATCGCCCCCAATCTCGCACAGTTTGGCGACCTGCTCGCGGGAGGAGGCGAACACGCCACAGGCGCCGCTGTCGTGGAGGATGTGGCTGATTTGCGCTGCGGTCAGGGTAGGATAAATCGGCACGTCGATCACCCCGGCGGCCAGGCAGCCGAAATCAGCGATCAGCCACTCGGGGCGGCTCTCCGACAGGATGGCCACCCGCGCCCCCGGCGCCACCCCGCCCGCCGCCAGGGCCGCGGCCACCGAGCGGGCGCGCCGATAGAGCCCGGCGGCGGTCATGGTGGTCCAAGCGCCGTTGGCTTTCCACCCCAGGCGCGGCGCCGCGCCATCCTCCCGCGCCCACAGCAGCAGGTCGTTGAGCGAGTTCAGACCCGGATTCCGGGGCGAATTCCAATGCTTGCGCGAAGCCATAGTGACGCTCCCCAGTCTAGCGCCTTGCCGGTTGGCAGCCGCTCCGCTTACCATACTGACGTGACTCCATCTACTGGCATCGCTCCCGCCTCTGGCAAGCTCGGCATCCTCATCCCCGGCCTGGGCGCCGTCAGCACCACCTTCATCGCTGGCGTCGAGGCCGTCCGCCACGGCTTGGCCAAACCCATCGGCTCGCTGACCCAGATGGGGACGGTCCGCCTGGGCAAGCGCACCGACAAGCGCTCGCCCCTGATCAAGGAGTTCCTGCCCTTGGCGGGGCTGGACCAGCTCGTCTTCGGTGGCTGGGACATCTACAACGACAACTGCTTCCAGGCGGCGAGCAATGCCCGCGTCCTCGACAAAGATCTGCTCGCCCAAGTGCAGCCGCTGCTGTCGTCCATCCAGCCCATGCCGGCGGTTTTCGATAAAACCTACGTCAAGCGCCTGGACGGCCCCAACGTCAAAAAGGCCGCCAGCAAGTGGGACCTGGCGCAAGCGCTGCGGGATGACATCCGCAAGTTCAAGGCGGCAAATGGCTGCGACCGGCTGGTCATGATCTGGTGCGGCTCGACCGAGGCGTTCCGCGCTCCGGGCGCGGTGCATGCCACTCTCGATGCCTTCGAGGCCGGCCTCAAGGCCAGCCATCCCGATATCGCTCCCAGCATGATCTATGCCTATGCGGCCCTGCAGGAAGGCGTGCCCTACGCCAACGGCGCCCCCAACCTCACCACCGATACCGGCGCTCTGCTCGATCTTTCCAAACGCAACAACGCGCCCGTGTGCGGCAAGGACTTCAAAACCGGGCAGACGCTGATGAAGACCATCCTCGCCCCCGGCCTCAAAGCGCGCATGCTCGGCCTGTCGGGATGGTTCTCGACCAACATCCTGGGCAACCGCGACGGTGAGGTGCTGGACGATCCGGAATCGTTCAAGACCAAGGAAGAGTCGAAGCTCTCGGTGCTGGAGCACATCCTGCAGCCCGAACTGTACCCCGACCTCTACAAGGACTTTTACCACAAGGTTCGCATCAACTATTACCCGCCGCGTGGTGACAACAAAGAGGGTTGGGACAATATCGACATCTTCGGCTGGCTCGGCTACCCGATGCAGATCAAGGTCGATTTCCTCTGCCGGGACTCGATCCTGGCGGCGCCGGTGGCGCTCGACGTTGTGCTCTTGATGGACCTCGCCCAGCGCACGCCCGAGTTGCGCGGCCTCGGCATCCAGGAGTGGCTGTCGTTTTACTTCAAGAGCCCGATCACCCCGCCCGGCCTGTACCCCGAGCACGATCTGTTCATCCAGTCGATGAAGCTGAAGAACACCATGCGGCATATTCAGGGCGAGGAGATGATCACCCACCTCGGGCTCGAGTACTACGACTAGCCGCTGCGCGCGGCAGCGAACTTGGCGGGGGTAGCGCTCGATCAGGCGCTCCCGCTGGCCGCTGGGCGGCCGCGGCCTGCAGGGCAGCAGATTGTACAACGTTGTACAATCTGCTCATGAGGACGGTGGGCTTTTCCGAATTCCGCCGCAACGCTTCGGCGCTGCTGAACGAGGTGGAACAGGGCGAGTCGATTCAGATCGCGCGCCATGGCAAGGTGGTGGCTCGCCTGGTGGCAGCTCACGCCAGCCAAGATCCAGGTCCGGGACGGCGCCGCCAGGCAACGCCGTTGGTCATACCAGGCTTCAGCCTGAGCCAAGCGATCCTGGACGAGCGCGAGTCCGGCTAATGAGGTTGTTTTTTGATTCGTCCGCCATCGTCAAGCGGTACCGTGCCGAGCCCAGCAGCGCGGCGGTCGAATCTTTTTGGCAAAGCAGCGAGGTGCTGGGCATCTGCACCATCACCATTGCCGAGGTGATCGCCGCGCTCAACCGCGCCGTGCGGGAAAAGGCGCTTTCTTTGAAACAATATGGAGCCGCGAAGCTGGCGTTCGACGCCGATATCGCGGCGTGTGAGATGGTGGCGCTGCAGAGGGGCGTGATCCTGCGGGCGATTCGAGTCTTGGAGATGTGGCCGTTGCGGTCTGCAAACGCCATCCAGGTAGCGAGCGCCCAACTTTGGGGCGCTGACGTCTTCTTGTCCGCTGACCGGCGGCAGTGCGCGGCGGCGCGCGGGGCGGGACTCGAGGTCGAGGAGCTTCCCGCGCTGCTATAAGCTGGCGGAACTTTCCCGCACCAGCCGCCGTACCATCCGCTGGGAGGCACGATGCACCTGGGCCAGGACATTAGGTTCGCGCTCCGCATGCTGCGGAAGACCCCGGCACTGACCGTCGTGGCGGTGCTGGCGCTGGGCCTCGGCATCGGGGCCAACACGGCGATTTTCAGCCTGGTCAATGCCGTGCTACTGCGGCCGCTTCCCTTCCCGCACCCGGAGCAACTGGTCGAGGTGGTGCGCCAATATAAAGGCGGCTACAGTGACAACGCCTCCATCCCCGCCTTCCTGGATTGGCGCCGCCAGGCCACCACACTCACCGGCATGGCCGGCTATGAGACCGGGAACTTCAACCTCGCCGGCAGCAACGCCGCGCCGCAGCGTGTGCCTGGCTTTTACGTCGACACGAACTTCTTCCAACTCCTCGGGATCCAGATGGCGCACGGAGGCGGCTTTCAACCAAGCGACGATGAGGTGGGCCGCCCGGCGGTCGCCATCATCAGCGATGGGCTCTGGCGCACGCGCTTCAACGCCAACCCCAACATGGTGGGAGAAGCGGTGCGGATCAACGATCAGAGCGTCCCGATTGTGGGAGTGTTGCCGGCCGGCTTCCACTTTGCCACATCGGCATCTGACGTCTTCGAGCCGCTGCAACCGGAGGGCGTCTCGCAGGATCGCGGCGCCAACCTGATCCACGTCGTCGGCCGCATCCGGCCATCCATTGCGCTGGCCGCAGCGCAATCGCAGGTTACGGCGGTGGGTGATCGCTTGGGAAAACTGTATGCCAAGACGGACGGCGGTCACACCATCGGGTTGATTCCATTGCAGAGGTATTGGTCGGGGAATGTGCGTCCGGCGCTGCTGATGCTGTTTGCGGCCGTGGGGCTGGTGCTGTTGATCGCCTGCGGCGATTTGGCCAACTTGCTGCTCGCCAAGGCGTCTGGACGGCGCCGGGAGATCGCCGTTCGCCTGGCGCTGGGGGCCGAGCGGCGCCGGATCGTCGCCCAGTTGCTGACCGAGAGCGTGGTGCTCGCCCTGCTGGGCGGCGCCGCGGGCCTCGCCCTGGGGTGGGCGGGATTGCGCGGGCTGTTGGCGATTGTCCCGGTCCAAGTTCAACAGCAGATCCCCGTCCACGCCGGCATGAGCGGCGCCGTCCTGCTATTTACGCTGGCACTGGCCGTGGTCACCGGCATCCTGTTCGGCTGGGCGCCGGCGCTTCAGGTTTCGCACACCAAGCTCAATACTGTCCTGCAGCAGGAGGGCGGAGGGGCGGGCGGGGGGAGGCATCGGTTGCGCCGCTTGCTGATCGTGGGCGAGTTGGCGCTGGCGCTACCGCTGTTGATCGGCGCCGGCCTGTTGATCGCGAGTTTGATCCGCCTGCGCACCGTCGACGCCGGCTTCAAGGCCGACCACCTGCTGACAGCACAAATTCCGCTGGCGCCGAGCCGCTACAAGGCCACCTCCGACGTGGCCAATCTGGTGACCCGCCTCCTGCCCCAGATCCGCGCCCTGCCCGGCGTGCAATCGGCGGCGTTGACGTTTTGCCTGCCGGGCGAGTGCGGCCCCGATCTGCCGTTTCAAATCATCGGCCGCAGTTTCAATCCCAAAGACGTGCCCGATGCGACGTATTTGGGCTCCTCGGGACAGATATTCGCCGCCATGGGCGCGCTGGTTCTGCACGGACGCGGCATCGGCGTCGGCGACACTGCGACCTCTCAGCCGGTCGCGGTCATCAACCAAGCCGCGGTCAAGCAGTGGTGGCCGCACCAGGACCCGATCGGGCAGTCGATCTGGATCGGCAAGGGTGAGATGGGTCCGGCGCTCACCGATGCCGCGCCGCGAACAATCGTGGGCGTGGTTGGGGATGTCCGCGAGTACAACCTGACGCAACCGGCGGGCCCGGCCGTTTACGTGCCGCTTTCGCAGATCATGCCGGGCGCGGTGCCGCTGCTGGCGCACCTGGAGCCGCTGGCGCTCATGGTGCGCACGGCGGGCGCGCCGGACGCGCTGAGCCGGGCGGTACAAACGACGGTGTCGGGCTTCGATCCGGATCAACCCCTCTCCCAGGTGTTGCCGATGGAGGAGGTCGAGGCCGGCTACGCCGCTCCGCAGCGGTTTAACCTGGAGTTGCTCAGCCTGTTCGCCGTGCTGGCGCTGGTGCTCGCCGCCCTCGGCGTTTACGGCGTCATGAGCTACGCTGTCGCCCAGCGCACTCACGAGATTGGGTTGCGCATGGCGCTGGGTGCGACTCCGCAGACGGTGCTGCGGCTGGTTCTGGGCGAGGGCGTGCGGCTGGCGCTGGCCGGCATTGGCATTGGCATCGCCGTGGCGCTCGCCCTCAGCCGCGTGGTGTCCCGCTTTCTGTTCGGCGTGAAGAGCTGGGACCCAGCCATCTTTGCGCTCACCGCGCTGCTCCTGCTGCTGGTGGCCGCGTTCGCCTGCTGGCTGCCCGCGCGCCGGGCGGCGCAATTAGACCCGTGGAAGGCGCTGCGGCTGGATTAGCGCGAGGACAAGGGAGTTCCGCTTTGGATGGCGGCGATGATGGCGCTGGTCGAGTAGCCCGGCGCCAACGGGATGCGGACCACTTCCCCGCCCCAGGCGAGCACTTCGGGCTCGCCGACGACTTCGCCCGTGCCCCAGTCGGCGCCTTTGACCAGCACGTCGGGCCGGAGGGCGGTAATGATCTCCAGCGGCGTCGGCTCACCGAAGAAAGTCACGGCGTCGACGAACTGGAGTGCGTCCAGGACTTCGGCGCGTTCGGCTTCCGGGGTGATGGGCCGATCGGGGCCTTTCATGGAACGGACGCCGGCATCGGTGTTGATGGCGACGATCAGCCGGTCCCCCAACGCGCGCGACGCCTCTAAAGTCTTCAGGTGACCGGGGTGCAGCAGGTCATAGCAACCGTTGGTGAAGACCAGCTTAAGCCTGGCGGCGCGCAGCCGTTCGCGTTCGGGGAGGAATTCTCGCCAGGTGGGATAGATCACGCGCCCGCTTCCTGGCCGGCATCGCTGGTTTGCGCCTCGCGCAGCAGTTCGGCGGCGGCCTCGTCACGGCCCAGCACGCTGATCTGGACGCCGGCGATGCGTGGGCGCAGCGCCCGCACCATCTCTTTGGCGACGTCGAGACCAGCGCGCTTGGCGGCATCGGCGGAGCCGGCGGCGCGCATGCGCTCCAGAATGGGCTCCGGCACGGCAACGTGCAACTCGTTCTGCATGAACTCGGCCTGGCGCAGGCTGGCCAGCGGCCAAATCCCGGCGATCAGGGGAATCGGGTGGGAGGCGGTGTCGGCCAGGAAGCGCTCGAGCAGGGCGATATCAAACACCGGCTGGGTCACAACGTAATCGGCGCCGGCTTCGACCTTCCAATGAAAGCGCCGGATCTCCTCTTCGTAGTTCACGGCGCCGGGGTTGGCGCCCACGCCGATCAGAAACGACGTCTGTCCAGCCACGGCATTGCCGCCGAGGTCGAGGCCGCGGTTGAGATTGTGGACCAGATTGGTCAACCCGATGGCGTCGACATCAAATACCGCCGTGGCGTCGGGGTAGTTGCCGAGCTTGGGCGGGTCGCCGGTAATGACGATCAGGTTACGCAACCCGAGGGCATAGCCCCCCAGCAGATCCGACTGCATGGAGATGACGTTGCGGTCGCGGCAGCAGTAGTGCAGCACCGGCTCGATGGCGAGCTGGGAGCGCATCATCACCGCCAGCGCCTGGTTGCTCATGCGGGCGTTGGCGCGGGGACCGTCGGGGATGTTGATGGCGTCGGCGCCGCGGGCTTCGAAAAACGCCGCGCTCTTGATCTCCTTGGCGGGATCGCTGCCGCGGGGGGGAAGGATCTCGACGAGGGTGACGAACTTCCCTGCGCTCAGCTTGCGCCCCAGCGCCGAGCGTTCGGCGACGGGAACCGCCGTGCGAGGCGCGGTGCCGCGCTGAGGGGCGGTCTCGACGCGCACGCGGCGTTTGCCCGGCGTGGTCGAACGCACATAGTTACGAATCCATTTAATGTGCTCGGGGGTGGTGCCACAGCAGCCGCCGACGATCTTGGCGCCGGCGCCGATGAACTGGCGGGCGTAGTCGGCGAGGTACTCGGGCGACACCATGTAGAGGTTGCGGCCATCGACGTTGCGCGGCTTGCC
>JANWJU010000153.1 GCA_025451775.1 Terriglobales bacterium | reverse complement strand
CGATGTCGGCTCATCGCATCCTGGAGCTGTAGAAGGTTCCAAGGGTTGGGCTGTTCGCCCATTAAAGCGGTACGTGAGCTGGGTTCAGAACGTCGCGAGACAGTTCGGTCCCTATCTGATGTGGGCGTAGGAGATTTGAGAGGGCCTGTCCTTAGTACGAGAGGACCGGGATGGACGAACCTCTTGTGTTCCAGCTGTCACGCCAGTGGCACGGCTGGGTAGCGAAGTTCGGTCGGGATAAACGCTGAAGGCATATAAGCGTGAAGCCTGCCTCAAGACGAGATCTCCCAACCCCTTAGGGGTTCAGAAGGCCACAGGTAGACCACCTGTTTGATAGGCTGGGTGTGTAAGTCCGGTAACGGATTCAGCTAACCAGTACTAATCGGCCGTTCGGTTTCATCACGGATTCATCCGCGGCACCTGCCGCGTGACCCCTCCGCCGCCAGCTTCGGCTGGGAGCGGAGAACGCAGACGTGAAGCGCGGGCGAACCTGCCCCACTTCACGCCGCTGGGCCAGAATCCGACGCTTGGATTGTTTGGGTTGTTTGGTTCAGCTTTGCTTTCGGTTGTAGTCGTTGTTCCCCACAGGTTTCCTGCGCCCCTTGAGGCGGCCCCGAAGGGGAGCCGCCCAGCGGGCGGCGCGGGGGGCGCAGCCCCCCGATTCGCCCGGCGCGCAGCCGTTTCCGGTGGCTATAGCGAGGGGGATCCACCCGTTCCCATCCCGAACACGGAAGTTAAGCCCCTCAGCGCCGATTGTACTGCCAGGGTAACCTGGTGGGAGAGTAGGACGCCGCCGGAATTATATCGCGAAGGCCCGCAGCCCAAACCCGGTTGCGGGCCTTCGCAGTTTCGGGCAGCGGCGACCTGGGTAAGCGCGGCTGGCGGCCAGCCGTGCGCCAAAAAAGCCGAGTAGGACGCCGCCGGAATTATAATAGACGCCCGCCAGGGTTTCGATCTTCTGATCGCCCTGGCGGGCGTTCTGCTTTTATGCGCATTCTGCAGATCAACTCCGCCAGCACCTGGGGTGGCGGGGAGACCCACCTGGCCGCGCTCGCCGCCGGGCTCCGTGCCCGCGGCCACGAGGTGTTCCTTGCGGGACGGGGGCAGGGGGCGTTCCGGGGGCAGATCGATCTGGCGCTTCCGTTCCGGAACGCGTTCGACCTCTACAGCGCCTTGCGCCTGCGCCGCTGGCTCGGCCAGCATGCCTGCGATATTGTGCACGCCCACGTGGCGCGCGATTACGCGCCCGCCTGCCTGGCCATGGCGGGTAACGGCCGGGCCCGGTTGGTGTGCACCCGTCATCTACTGTATCCCTTGCGTCCCAACCCGCTCTATGGCCGCATCGCCGGTTGGATTGCCCCCACCGCCGGCATTGCCCGCACGCTGGAGGCCCTGCGCCCGCGCAGGATCCGCGTCATCGCCAATGGCATCGACACGGCGGCGTATGGCTTTCGCCCTTATCGGCCCCAGCGCCCGTTGCGGATGGGGCTGTTGGGCCAGATTGCGCCCCATAAAGGACATGAGGATGCCTTGGAAGGACTGCGGCAACTCGGGCCGGGGTTCGGGTTGCGCATCGCCGGCGCGGGCGAGGATGCCTACTTGCGGCGGTTGCGGCGCCGGGCGGAGGGCTTGCCCGTGGTCTGGAATGGCTTCACGCCGGCGGCGGCGTTTTTGGCCGGGATCGATGTTTTGCTGGCCCCGTCCTGGGAGGAGCCGTTCGGCTTGGTGATTTTGGAGGCGATGGCGGCGGGCGTGCCGGTGGTGGCCACCGACGCAGGCGGGCCCGCGGGTATTATCACCGCAGGGGTGACCGGGTATTTGGTGCCGCCACGCCAGCCCTCCGCCTTGGCGGCTGCAGTAGAGGCGCTCGCCGCCGATCCCGAGGGGACGGCCGCGTTAGCGCTGCGGGCACGCGCGCTGGTCGAAGAGCGCTACGACGCCGGCGGCATGGCCGAACGCGTGGAGGCGTTCTACCGCAGCGTCGGGGTGGCGTGAACCCGCACCGGGGAGATGAAGAGTTGCCCCGGAGGGCTGTAGGCGGTCAGCGGGACGCCGCGCCTGATTCGAGCCATTTTTTGGCTTCGGCCGATTTGATCCACTCGCCCGCCACTTGGCGCGTGGAGACGTTGAGCCGGTTCCAGACGTTAATCAGCGCAATGCGGAGCAACAGAGCGGATAATTGCCGCTCGTCGAAGTGTTGGGCGGCCTCGGCCCAGATGCCATCGGGCACCGGATCGGGGTGGTCGCTGAGGCGCGTGGCCGCTTCGGCGAGCGCCAGGGCGGCGCGTTCGGCCTCGGTGAAATAGGGCGTCTCGCGCCAAGCCGCCACCGCGTGCAGGCGCTCGTCGCTTTCGCCCTGCAACTTCATAAAGCGCGCGTGCATGTCCAGGCACACGCCGCAGCCGTTGATCTGGCTGGCGCGCAGCTCGACCAGCCCCAGTGTTTTCGCCGGCACGCCGGCGTTTTCCGTGGACTTCGCCAGGGCTTGCAGCGCCTGCATGGCTTCGGGGATGATCATGACCGGGTTATTCATGCGTGCTGGCATCATCGTTTTCCTCCTTGTCACAGCGGATGAATTTGTTCCGTCATCACAAGGACGGACCACAAAGAGAAAATGTGACCACGGACGATAAAGAACTCCTGGCGCGCCGATTCGAGGCGTGCCGCGGCCACCTGCGCGCGGTGGCCTACCGGATGCTGGGCTCGCCGAGCGAAGCGGACGACGCCGTGCAGGAGGCCTGGCTTCGGCTCAGCCGCTCCGATGCCGGCGCCATCGAGAACCTCCAGGCCTGGCTCACGACCGTGGTCGCGCGGGTGTGCCTCGACATGTTGCGTTCCCGCGCCGCGCGCCGCGAAGAGCCCATCCAAGAGCCCATTCAAAAATCCATCGAAGCAGCCCCGGCCGGCCGGGGCCATCCGATCGATCCCGAGCAGGAAGCGGTGCTGGCGGATTCGGTCAGCGTGGCCATGCTGGTCATGTTGGATCGGCTCACGCCGGCCGAGCGGGTGGCCTTCGTCTTGCGTGACGCGTTTGCGGTTCCGTTTGAAGATATCGCGGGCATCCTTGGGCGATCGTCCGCCGCGGTGAGGCAGCTCGCCAGCCGTGCCCGGCGGCGCCTGCAGGGCGCATCGCTAGCTCGGCCATCCCCCGCCACCCTGGCGCAGCAGCGGCAGGTGGTGGAGGCGTTTCTGGCCGCGCTGCGCGCCGGCGATGTCGCCGGACTCATCGCCGTGCTCGATCCCGAGGTGGTGGTGCGGAGAGAGGCCGGGGCGGGTGGCGGCAAGCGGGTGGAAATCCGCGGTGCTGAAAACTGGGCGCGGGGTGCGGTGGCCTTCGCGCAGCACGCCCAAGGGGTGTCGCTCGCGGTGTTGAACGGGAGCGCGGGCCTCGTCTGGGCCTCTCAGGGACGGCTGCTCCGGGCGCTGCGGTTTACATTCGCGGGCGGAAAAATCGTTCAGGCCGACATCATCGCCGACCCGGTTCGCCTGCGCGAGCTCGAAGTGTCGTATTAGGGTTGGCTGCGGCGGCGCCGGGACGGCTCCAGCTCTGTTTGAGAAAATGGATACCGTCAAACGCAATGCGCTCGGCATTGGGCTCGATGTCGCGCCAGATGGCGGCAGCGGCGCTGAGTTCGGGGAGGGCGGAGCCGAAGCTCTCGATGGTGAGCCAGCCGTCGTAGTGCAACTCCCGCAAGGCTTGAAACACCTCGGGCCAGGCGACGTGGCCGGAGCCGGGGGTGCCGCGATCGTTCTCGCAGATGTGGACGTGTTTGAGCCAGCGCCCGACGGTGCGGTAACCGCTGGCGATGTCCTTCTCTTCAATGTTGGCGTGGAAGGTGTCGAACAGGATGCCGATGCGGGGGTGATGGATGGCGGCGGCGAGTGCGGCGGCATCCTCGGCGGTATTGAGGAAGTAGGTTTCGAAGCGGTTCAAGGGCTCGATGGCCAGCGTGACGTGGTGCTCGTCGAGCGTCGGGCCGAGTGCTTGCAGGCCCTCGACGGCCCACGCCCACTCCTCAGCGGTGCGGCGGCGGCCGGGCAGGTACCCGACCGGGCTGTAGACGGGGCCGGCGAGAATTTCGGCCCCGGCCTCGGCGGTGGCCGCGATGATCTCGCGCAGCAGCGCCCCAGCCTTGTGCCGCGTGGCGGCGTCGCCACTGATCAAGCTGAGCCCCCCGGTGAGGACGGTGGTTGCGGTGCTGGCCAGGCCGTGTTCGGCGCAGGCGCGGCGCACGGCGGCGGCGGCAAACGTCTGCGGATGCAGCAGCGGCACTTCGATACCATCAAAGCCCGCGGCTTTGATGGGCGGCAAAAGAGAAAACTGCGCCGGGCCAAACTCGGCCGCCCAGATCATGGTATTCACGCCAAACCGCATATCGGCACCTCGCCGCCCCTACAATAACCCAGTGCCGCAAGAAGTAGCGACTCCATCCCCCAGCGCCGTGTGGCGCCACGCCAGCGCCGGTTGGGTGTGCTTGTTTGTGGGCATTGGCATGGCGCGCTTCGGGTACTCACCGCTGATTCCGGAGCTGGTGCGCCAGCACTGGTTCACGGCTGCCAACGCCGATTACCTGGCGGCATTGAATTTGGCGGGTTATGTCATCGGGTCGTTACTGGCGGCACAGGCGCTGGCGCGGCAAAGGCCCGGGGGGTGGGTCCGGGCGTCGCTGCTGGTGGCGGCGTTCAGCTTTTGGGCGTGTGCGCGGCCCTGGGGGTTTGGGTGGTTTCTGGTCTGGCGGGTGGCGGCGGGCGTGGCCGCCGGGCTGCTGATGGTGCTGGGCATCCCGGCGGTGTTGGCGCGTACGCCCGCGCCGCGGCGGGGGCTGGTGGGCGGGTTGGTGTTCACCGGCATCGGCAGCGGGGTGGTGCTGGCCGGGGCGTTGGTGCCGGAATTAGTCCCCTACGGTTTGACGCTGACCTGGCTGGCCTTGGGCGGGCTGTGTCTGATCGTGGCAGCGGCGGTGTGGAGCTATTGGGCGGAGCCTGAGAGCATTTCGCATGGAGGGGCCAGGCACCACGAACCGCTGCGTTTGTCGCGGCGTTTGGTGTTGCTGATGGCGGCCTACATCGCCTGTGCCATCGGCTATGTGCCCCATTCCTTGTTTTGGGTGGACTACATTGCCCGGGAACTGGGCCGCGGCCTGGCGGCCGGCGGCCACGCCTACATGGAATTGGGCTTGGCGGCGGTGGCGGGTTCGGCGCTCACCGGCGTGGTGGGGGATTGGCTGGGGGTGCAGCGGTGCCTGGGTTGGAGCCTGTTGATCGAGGCCGGTGCGGTGGCGCTACCGCTGGTGGGCACGGCGCCGGCGCTGCTGGCGTTGTCGTCGATGGGGGTAGGGGCGATGCAGATCGGCACCACGGCGCTGATGTCGGCGCGCAGCGGCGAGCTGGCCGCGCCCAGGCATCGCACCCAGATCTGGGGTTGGATGACCATTGCCTTCTCGGTCGCCTACGCCGGTGGCGGCGGTGGTTTCACCGTGCTGTATGCCCATCTGCACAGCTACCGGCCCCTGTTTGCCGCGGCCGCGATATTGCTGGCCATCGGCAGCGCGCTGGCGGCGCTCGCGGCCTAATGCCAGGGGTTGGTCATCCAGACGGGGATGGGCGACATGACATAATGGGGCGCTATATTCCGCTGGATGCAGCGGCAGATTGGCCCGGCTGAGTATTGTTCGATGACAAGCCCCGCCTGCGTCAAAATTCACCGTTCCCTCGCCGCGGCGGTGCGCGCCCTGGGGTTGCCAGCGGGGGCCCGTGTCCTCGATGCCCCTTGTGGCGAGGGGGAGCTGTGCCTAACGCTCGCCCACCATGGCTTTGAAGTTTCCGGGGCGGACATCCTGCCCCTGCTGGAGCCATCGGCGGCACAAGCCCTGGAGGGCCGTTTCCGCATCGCCGATCTTACCCAGCCGCTGCCCTGGCCGGACGCCAGCTTTGACGTGGTCGTGTGCGCCGAAGGGATTGAACACTTGGAAAATCCGTTTGCGTTTATCCGGGAGGCGCATCGGCTGTGCCGTTCGGGTGGTTACCTGGTGGTGACCACGCCCAACGTTTTGTCGCTGCGATCCCGCGTCCGTTATCTGGGCAGCGGATTCTTTACTCAAGACCCGCGGCCGCTGAACGAATCCGAGCGGCACCCGTTGCACCATATCGGGCTGCGGACTTTTTGGGAGTGGCGCTACATCCTGCACACCTCAGGGTTCCAGCTCGCCGAAGTCTCACACACGCACATGAAGCCGATCGGCTTCGCCTATGCCCTCCTCGCGCCGTGGACCTGGCTCTATACCCGCCTCGCCTTGCGCCGGGAAAAAGACCCGGCGCAACGCGAGCGGAACCGGGAAATCCGGCAGGCGCTGGGGTCGCGCTCGCTGCTTTTTGGTGACAATATTTTGCTGGTGGCGCGGCGGAGTTAGGGTACGCGGGTGGCCATCCCGTGCGGGCGCTGCCGCCCGCGGCGTTCCTTCCGCTGTTCTTCGCTCTGCAGGGTGCGCATCTCGGCCATGATCTGCTCGAATAAGCGGCGCAGGACGGGCTGGGGGAGTGGACCCGGATTGAGGCGCGCGACGTTGGCGAGCACGGTCAGCTCCCGGTCGGGATCACAGACGGCGCGCTCATGGAGTTGCTTGTAGCGGCCGACCTCGAGAGCGCACTGGCAGCGCTGATTGAGCAGGGCGACGAGTTGGGCATCAATGGCGTCGATTTGGTCGCGCCAATCACTCAGGTCATGATCCATGTGGCTCGCCACTTTTCGCTGGGTCGCTTCCGTTGGTCGCTCGTGCACCGGCAGCCCCCAGGCAAAGGCTCCGTAGGAAGTTTCCCGCGATCACGGCGCTTTGTCCAGCCGGAGCGTGGGCAATGGCATCGACCAGAGCCGTGCCCACCACCGCGGCCTGGGCGAAGGCGGCCACCTCGCGGACTTGTTCGGCGCGCGCGAGGCCGAAGCCCAGCGCCACCGGCAGCGGCGCGGCGGGGATCATTTGGGCCTGCAGGCGCCGCACCAACTCCGCCGCACCGGGGGCGACAGCGGTGCGCGCCCCGGTCACGCCCAGGCGGGAGACGGCGTAGACGAAGCCAGTGCTGGCGGCAACGATGGCCCGCAGGCGGTGGTCGGGGGAGGTGGGCGCGGCTAAAAACACGGTGTCCAGCCCGGCATTTTGGGCCGCGGCCCGGTAGGCCGCGGCTTCCTCGGGGATGAGGTCGGTGACCAGCGCGCCATCGCAGCCGGCGGCGGCGGCATCGCGCGCGAAGGCTTCGACGCCGTATTGCAGGATGGGATTGTAGTAGCTGAACACCAGCAACCCGACCTCAGGGGCGGCGGCACGAACTTGGCCCGCGGCGGCGAGCACATCGGCCAGGCGGGTCTGGCGCGCCAAGGCGCGTTCGCTGGCGGCCTGGATCACCGGTCCGTCGGCGACGGGATCGCTGAAGGGCACGCCCAACTCAATGATGTCGGCCCCGGCGCGGGCCAGTTCAATGGCGATGGCGACGGTGGCGTCGATGGAGGGATCGCCGGCGGTGATATAGGGGATGAGGGCGCAGCGGTCTTGGTCCCGCGCCCGCTGGAAAATGGCAGCAAAGCGGCGTGATACCGGCGCTAAGGTAGGGATGGATTCAGGCATTGAGTCCTAAAGTCCGGGTGAGAATGTCCATGTCCTTGTCGCCGCGCCCGGAAATATTGATGATCACGCCCAGCTCGGATTTGCCGTCGCTGCCGGCGAGCGTGGGCACGCGGGCGCAGGCGCCGGCGACGGCGTGCGCCGACTCCAGGGCGGGGATGATGCCCTCGATGCGGGCCAGGAGTTGGCAGGCGGCGAGCGCCTCGGTGTCGCTGGCGGAGGTGTAGGTGGCCCGCCCCACATCATGCAGGAGCGCGTGCTCGGGGCCGATGGAGGGGTAATCGAGGCCGGCGGAGATGGAGTGGGTGGCGGCGATCTGGCCGGCGTCGTCCTGTAACAGGTAGGAGTAGGTGCCCTGGAGCACGCCGGGACGTCCGCCGCCGTTGGGCAGGAAACGGGCGGCGTGCTCGCCCAGCTTGTTGCCGCGGCCGCCGGCTTCGACTCCGATCATGGCCACGCCAGCGTCGTCGAGAAAGGGGTGGAACAGGCCGATGGCGTTGGAGCCGCCGCCCACGCAGGCGAACAACACATCCGGCAAGCGGCCTTCGGCCTCGAGAAACTGCTGCCGCGCCTCGCGCCCGATGCAGGCGTGGAAGTCGCGCACCATGGCCGGATAGGGGTGCGCGCCCAGCACCGAGCCCAGCAGGTAGTGGGTATCGTCGCAGCGCGCCACCCAGTCGCGCATGGCCTCGCTGATGGCGTCTTTCAAGGTGCGGCTGCCGCTATCGACGGCGCGCACCTCGGTGCCCAGCAGGCGCATGCGGGCCACGTTGAGGGCCTGGCGGGCCATGTCGTCGGCGCCCATGTAGACCACGCACTCGAAGTTGAACAGCGCGGCCACGGTGGCGGTGGCGACGCCGTGCTGTCCGGCGCCGGTTTCGGCGATGATGCGGCGCTTGCCCATGCGGCGGGCGAGCAGGGCCTGGCCCAGGCAATTGTTGATTTTGTGGGCGCCGGTGTGGAGCAGGTCCTCGCGCTTCAGGTACACGCGCGCGCGGCCGCTGGGGACGAGGTGATGGCTGAGGCGGCGGGCGTGGAAGAGGGGCGTGGGGCGGCCGGCGAAGTGATGCAGCAGGCGATCCAGTTCCTGCTGAAAACCGGGGTCGCGCTGGGCCTGCTCGTAGGCCTCGGTCAACTCGGCGAGCGGATGCACCAGCGTTTCCGGGACGTAGCGTCCGCCGTAGGGGCCAAAGCGCCCATTGCTGGCGGCAGTGGATGCGGCGGGGAGTGCGGCGGCGGTGGAATCAGTCATAAAGCTTGGAACGCCTCCCGCGCGGCGTGAGCGAAGGCCAGGACGGCGGCGGCGTTTTTGCCGGGTTGGCCTCCAGGCGCGTTCTCCAGGCCGGAGGCGGCATCCACGGCGAACGCGCCCGAACGAGCGATGGCGGTGGCCACGTTGCTGGGGTTGAGGCCGCCAGCGACGATGAAGCGCAGGGCGGGGAAGGCGCGCGCCAACGCCGGCACGGTGTCCCAATCGAAGCTGACGCCGTTGCCGCCGGTGCGGCCAGCCACGGCGGCGTCGAGCACGAAACGCTCGGCGTGCGGCGCCCAAGCGCGGATTTCGGCGGCGTTGGCGGGCACGGCCAGAGCGCGCCAGACGGGGAGGTGGGAGGCGATGGCGGCGCCGTCGGCGGTGGTATAAGCGCCGTGCAATTGCACCCGGTCAAGGCCGCATTCGGCGGCAATCCTAATAATGGTGGAGGTGTCCGCGCCCCGGAACAGACCCACGCGCAGCACGTCTGCCGGCAAGGCGGCGATCAGGGGGCGGGCGCGCTCGGGGGTGATGGCGCGGGGCGAGTCGGCGAAGACGAAGCCGGCGGCATCGGCGCCGGCGGCGGCGACCGCCTCCACGTCGGCGGCGGTGGTGAGGCCGCAGACCTTGACGAAGCCGCCCAGCAGCTTGGTGAGCGCCCGCGCGGGTACGGGCGCGGTCATGCAGGTTTCGCCGATCAGGGCGGCGTGCAGGCCCGCGGCGGTGATGGCGTGCAGATCGGCGCGGGTTTTCAGGCCACTTTCGGCCACCCCCAAAGTGGTGGGCGGCAGCAGCGGGGCGAGCCCGAGCGCGCATCCGGTATCGACCGTGAAAGTGTGCAGGTCGCGGTTATTGACGCCGATGCAGTCGGCGCCCAGGCGGATAGCGCGCTGCATCTCCTCCTGATCGTGGACCTCGCACAAGGCGGCGACGCCAGCCTCGCGCGCGGTGCCCAGCAACGCCGCCCAGGTGGCGTCGTCAAGCATGGCGGCGATGAGCAGGATGGCGTCGGCGCCAGCCGCGGCCGCTTCCCAGATTTGGTAGGACGAAAAGATGAAATCCTTGCGCAGCAAGGGCAGGCGAGTGGCGGCGCGCGCCTCCGCCAAGTATTCGAGCCGACCCTGAAAGTGCGTCTCCTCGGTCAGCACCGAGAGCGCGGCCGCGCCCGCGGCCTGGTAGCCGGCGGCGAGCGCCGCCACGTCAAAATCCTGGCGCAGCAGGCCACGCGAGGGTGAGGCGCGCTTCAACTCGGCGATGACCGCCGGCAGCGCCGGCGAACGACCGGGCCGCACAGGGCGGAGCGCCTGCAGGAAATCCCGCCGCTCACGCTGTTGGGCTTGGCGCTTCCACTCCTCTTCCGGCACCCGTTGCCGGGCCTGCTGGACGGCGGTTTGCCGCTCGCTCAGGATTTGCTGCAATACCGAGGGTATCCCGCGGGGTGTTGCCGGCGTATTAGCGGAGATGGACGCTGTGGACGGCATGACGGACTGGTTCTTTAATCCTACCAGCACCGGCACCTTGCCCTCCTATTGTAAGCTGTGGACAAGAGGGCCGCTTTGCGCCGTACTGCTGTCATTGCCGTTCTGAGCCTGGCGATTGGAACCGCCGCTTGGACTCAAGAGCCCCCGGGGTTGAAGGCCTCGGAAGCCTCGGAGGCTTCGGCGGCGCCAGCGCCGCTCTCGCCGCGGGCGCAGGGCTACGCCCAGTACGAGTTGGGCAAATGGGCGGAGTTGAAAGCGGGCGCTGACCCTTCCAGCGCGGACCTTGCCCCGGCGCTACAACATTACCGGGCGGCGCTGGCCGAGGATCCACAGTCGATCTTTCTGGCCGGGCAGGTGGCTGAGCTGCTCTCCTCCAGTGGCCAGGCCACGCAGGCCATCGCCATGGCCCAGACGCTCGTCAAGGATCACCCCGCCAGCCTGGCGGCGCATCGCTTGCTGGGGGACATTTATCTGAACGTGCTGGAGCAGACGCCCAAGCCAGCTCCGGGCTCCGGCGACAAGCAGTTGCTGGCGCAGGCGCTAGCGGCGTACCAGACCCTGGTGGGGATGGACCAGGCCAACGCCGGTGAGCACGTGGTGCTGGGCAAACTCTACGGCGCCAGTGGCGATACGGCGGCGGCGCAGCGGGAGTTTCGGGCGGCGCTGAACCTGGACCCCGCCGCGAGCGATGCCTTGGTCAGCCTGGTGCAGACGTTGGCGAGTGGGGGACAGCTTGAAGCCGCCGCCGCCGCCATTGAGGCCGAGCCCCCGGCGGCGCGCACCGGGCGCGTCTACGCCACCCTGGGCGGAGCTTACTTCGGGCAGCATCGCTATGGCGACGCGGCCGCCGCCTTCCAAAAGGCGGTGCAGGCGCGTCCGGACGTGCCCGAGTTCCAGAACGACTGGGCGCAGGCGCTGATGCAGAACGACGATTACGCCGGCGCGCTGGCCGCCTTCCAACGCCTGGCGCAGGAGGTGCCTGACGATGGCCGCACGGCGCTACGCGTCGCCCAGATGCAGATGCAGATGGGACAACTCGCCGCCGCCTCCACCAGCCTGACCACCGCCGGACGCTTGCTTCCGCCCGGCGACATCGAAGTGGGCTACGCCCGCGCCCTGCTTGCCCAGAGCCAGGGTCAGGACCAGGCCGCGCTCGCCGACCTGCAGGCGTTGGCGGCACAGCCCAACAACGTCCGCACCGAGAGCATCTTCCTGGATCAGCTCGGACGGCTGCAGATGCGCACCGCCGACTACGGCGGCGCCCAAGCCAGCTTCGAGCGGTTGGCCAAGCTGGGCGGTACTCATACGGCCCGCGCCCAAGCGCTGGAACTGGAACTGTTCCGGCAGGAGCGCAATTATCCGCAAGCGCTGGCCGTGGTCGGGCAGCAGCTCATCGCCCGTCCCGGCTCCCGCCCCCTAACGCTCAGCTACGCCAGCTTACAGGCCGAATCAGGGGATGTGAATGGCGCGCTCGCCACTCTCAAACCGCTGCTGCGAGGGGACGCGAGCGACGCGGACCTGTACTTGGCCATGGGAGCGGCACAGATGGCGGCGCGGCACTGGTCCGACGCGCGCGATGACACCAGCCGGGCGCAAACGCTGGCCAGTTCGCCCCTCCTCCGCGCCCAGGCGGCGGCCCAGTTGGGCGCCATCGCCAGCGGCCAGCACCACTACGACGACGCGGAAAAGCAGTTGCAAGTGGCGCTGGCGCTCGACCCCACGAACGCCAACGTTTTGAACTCGCTGGGGTATGTGCTCGCCCAACGCGGCTCCCGCCTCATCGATGCGCTCGCCTACGCGCGGCAGTCGCTGCGCCAGGACGCCGACAACCCCGGCTACCTGGATACGCTGGGCTGGGTCTACTTCAAGATGAGGCGCTGGCCGGAGGCGGTCCACAACCTGCAACGCGCAGCCCAGCTCGATCCCCGCGATCCCGCCATCCTCGACCATTTGGGGCAGGCCTACGCCGAACAGGGACAATGGGGGCCGGCGGCGGCGAGTTGGACGCAGGCGCTGGCGGATGTGCAGCGCGTTCCCGCGCCCGTGCAGGAGCCGCATCTGGCGGCGGAGATCGAAAAGAGCCTGGCGCGAGCGCGCAAGCAGCTCAAAAATTAGCAGCTGCCACAATAAAATTAAACGTGCAGGTCTTCGGGCTGTTCCAGCGGCGGCAGCACCAGCGCCGCCTTCTCCAGCGCCGCGGCCAAGGTCGTCAGGGCCTCGGTCTGGCTGAGGTTATGGGCGCTGGCCATCTCGCCGGCGAGAAGGATCACGGAGCGATCCAGCATCTTTTTCTCGCGGAACGAGAGCGGCTTCGCCTGGTGGAGTTGCACCAGGCTTTTCAGCACCTCCGCCACCTGACCCAAGGAACCGCCCCGCATCTTGTCGGAGTTTTCCTTGAACCGCCATTTCCAGTCGGTGGAGCTGGCCACCGCCTCCGGACGCCCGAGGAAGTCGAGGATGGTGGCCAGCTCGCACGCCTGCGTCAGCGCCCGCATGCCCACGTTGACGGCGTTGGCGCAGGGCACCATGACGCGCAGGTTGCTGGATTCGATGCGGAGCAGATAAAATAGCTGATCGGATTCGCCCGCCCCGCGGCTGCTGATGTGCTCGATGACGCCGACACCATGGTTGGGGTAAACCACTTTATCCCCGATCCGGAAAGAAAGGCTGGCGGTCATAAGAAGGCAGCGGTCGGTCGCGGGCGGTTCGCGCCCGGCAGTTGCGCGTGCCGGGCTAGCCCTAGTATGACAAAATGGCGGGGAGCAGTACAAGCAGGGGACGTCTATGTCCGTAAATATCAGGGGAAAGCTCGAAAAAGAAGTGCAGCTGCTGGAGCACGAACTCGCCATCGAGCTGCCCGCCGAACTCAAACGCGCTGTCGCACTCGGGGATCTCAGCGAGAACGCCGAGTACCACATGGCCAAACAGCGGCAGGAGTTCGTCAACGCCCGCTTGGGTCAGCTCAAAAAGCGGCTGGCGGAGCTGAGCCTGGTCAACCTTAACAACATTCCTCACGACCGCGTCGCCTACGGTTCCATCGTCGAGCTGTACGACTTGGACAAGGGCGAGATGATCGAGTACCACCTGGTGACCAGCGAAGAGGCCAATGTGGCCAAAGGGCTCATCTCCACCTCCTCGCCCATCGGTCGCGGCTTGTTAGGCAAAAAGCCCGGCGACGAGGTCAAGATCCAAACCCCGAACGGCGCCAAGGAATTCGAGTTGCGCCGCCTCTCCACCATCCACGACCGCGAAGATGTAGAAGGCGGCGACAACAGTCAGTGACCTACACACGCGCTATCGGGGCCGGCTGTAAGTACATCTTGGACGCCATTGTGCGCGGGCTGGCGCTGGCCAAGATCAACCCCAACGTCCTCACCTTCCTCGGCCTGGTGATCAACATCATCGCCGCCGTCCTGTTCGGTTACGGGCACTTTTTCATCGCCGGGCTGGTCATCATCGGCGCCGGCATCTTCGACATGGTGGATGGCCGCGTGGCCCGCTACACCAACACCGTCAGCCACTTTGGCGGCTTCTTCGATTCCGTGCTGGACCGCTACTCCGACCTGGCGCTCTACTTTGGTTTATTGGTCTACTACGCCAGCATCAACCGCGAGTTCTACGTGGTGCTGGTGGCGGTGGTGATGACGGGTTCGGTCATGGTCAGCTACGCCCGCGCCCGCGCCGAGAACACCATCCCGAGCTGCAAGGTGGGGTTCATGGAGCGGCCCGAGCGCATCGTGCTGGTCATCATTGGAGCGCTGTTCAACCGCATGGCGGCCTGCCTGTGGGTGATCGCGGTGTTCAGCAACATCACCGTCATCCACCGCATTCGCCACACCTACCAGCAGACGCGGGAGATGGACCGGCGTCCGGCGTTCGCCCCCATCGGGTCGGGCCAAGTGCCCAGTATCCTGCCCGACAGCGCCGAAGCCGAGCGCACGCGTTAGCCTCGTCTCCCCGGCCCGCGCCTTTGGGCGTGGGCTATTGCAACAACAATGGGCAGGGTCTCACCATCGGCAACGGGATGGCGCTGCGGCCGGCTGCTGCCGCCCACCCGGCGCGCCGTACGATTCAGGGCAGAAGGCTTCCACCCGCCGCGCGGCCTAATGGAAAGCGCGGCCGTGTTCGTTGGCGATGCGTAATGGCGACCAGTATGTCGCTCAAAACAGAGTTGGACGACCCACATAGCCGGATCACGCGTTTCTTGCGCCGTCATTTTCCGGCGACCTTCTCGACCCGGCAGGTATCGGATCGATTCCCTTGGCGTTGATTGGGCGCAGCAGAAGAGGCATTTTAGCGTTTGGAAGCTGCAGGAGCTTCTGTTGCTGCTTACCGGCAGCGGCCACAACAGTCTGGCGCCATATCGCTCCGCCTTGACGGGACGGCGGGAATCCCCTAAATTGCGAGCTGGATTCGTTAACGAACACGGAGGGCAACCATGGCGGACATAAAGGGCGATCTCGTCCCGGCGCGGCGGGGATTCTTGAAGCTGGCGGGTGCGGGCACGGCGGGGGCGGTCGCCGGGGTGATGGCCGCCGGAGCGCCGCGCGCGCGGGCTCAGGCGGCGAGTGGCACCGGGGCGGCCCCAGGGGGCGTGTTCGAGGTCACCGCTTTCGGGGCCACGGGCGATGGCGCCACGCTTGACACCCCAGCCATCAACCGCGCCATCGAAGCAGCGGCGGCGGCGGGCGGGGGCATGGTGCACTTTGCGGCGGGGCAGTACCTTTGTTACTCGATCCATCTCAAAAGCAACGTCGGGCTGCATTTGGGGCCGGGCGCCGTCATCGTGGCCGCTGATTTCAAGGAAGGCCAATCGGGGCCGGGTTACGATCCGCCGGGGCCGGCGCAGGCCTGGGAGGCGTATCAGGATTTTGGCCACAACCACTGGCAGAACAGCCTGATCTGGGGCGAGGGGTTGGAGAACATCTCGATTCTCGGGCCGGGGCGCATCTACGGCAAAGGCCTCTCCCGCGCCAATAACGCCCGCAGCCCCATCGGCGAAGGCAACAAATCCATCAGCCTGAAGAATTGCCACAACGTGCTGCTCAAGGACTTCCAGATCCTGCAGGCCGGTTGGTTCGGTATTCTGGCCACCGGCGTCGATAACCTCACCATCGACGGCCTCACCATCGATACCAACCGCGACGGCATGGACATCGACTGCTGCCGCAACGTGCACGTCAGCAACTGCGCCGTCAACTCCCCCTGGGACGATGCCATCGTGCCCAAGAGCAGCTATGCGCTGGGTTACGCGCGGCCCACCATCAACCTGGAGATCAGCAACTGCTACGTGACCGGGGCCTACCAGCTCGGGACCATGCTCGATGGCACCTGGAAAGAGTTTGAGCCCGGCGGCCCGCGCGTCGGTCACACGGGCCGCATCAAGATGGGCACGGAATCGAACGGCGGCTTCCAGAACATCACCATCACCAACTGCGTGTTCGAGGGCTGCCAGGGGCTGGCGCTGGAGAGCGACGATGGGGCGTTGCTGGAGGACGTGACCATCTCCAACCTCACCATGCGCGGCATCGTTTCGGCGCCCATCTTTATGCGTCTGGGCAGCCGGCTGCGCGGCCCGGCGGGCACGACCCACACGGGCGCCATGCGGCGGGTCAGGATCAGCAACGTGGTGTGTTCGGATTCGGCCTCGTACCTGGGCTGCGTGATCAGCGGCGTGCCCGGCCACCCCATCGAAAACGTGAGCCTCAGTGATATCTACATCCAGCACCGGGGAGGCGGGACCGCCGCCGACGCTGCCATCACGCCGCCCGAGGACGAGAGCAAGTACCCCGAGCCGGGGATGTTCGGCCGCATGCCATCCCAAGGCTTTTACATCCGGCACGTCAACAACATCGAGCTGAGCGGCATCCAGATCGAGGCCATGACGCCGGACGCGCGCCCGGGGATCGTGTTGCAGGACGCCGAGAACGTGGACTTGTTCCACGTGAAAACGCCGGCCAATGTTCCAGCCGTGGTGCTGCACGACAGCAAGAATGTGACGGCGCGCTGGGTGCGTGGGGTGCAGGACGGCGCGGTAAGCTGAAAGCATGCCCAGGGTTCTCCGCCTCGATGCCCGCGACAACGTTCTGATCGCGCTGGAGGAGCTGCGCGCCGGCGATACCGTCTCCGCCGATGGCGTCACGCTCACGCTGCCCGCCGCCGTCAACGCCAAGCACAAGCTGGTGACCGAGGCGCGTGCCGTGGGCGATGCGGTCATCATGTACGGCGTGCTAGTGGGCCGCGCCACGCGCCCCATCCCCGCCGGCGGCGCGGTCTCCACCGCCAACGTGAAGCACGATAGCGCGGCGTTCACCAGCACGCGCCATCCGCAGCCGTGGACCGCGCCCGATGTCAGCCGCTGGCGCGAGCGTACATTTT
>JANWJU010000152.1 GCA_025451775.1 Terriglobales bacterium | reverse complement strand
ATCGCTGTCAGAAACCATTATTGAGGTCGCGAGGATCGTTTCTGAGCGTGTTTTTCGATACCAGCGCAATCTGCAACGGGAGCTGAACAGCCCGGTACGTTTCGTCTGCTTCGATCAGCGCTTGGCTGCCGCAGCTGCGCGTGGGGGCTTGATCGTGACCGGACCAGGCGCATAACTTGACCGCGCCGGGGCAATTGGATACGCCGTTCTAGTCGGCGGCTAAGGTGGAGTCGCCGCCGACGAGATCACCGCCGGGCAGGCCGGCCCACTTCTCCAGTAAGCTGAGGGTGGCGGCGAAGTCCAGCTCTCCCAAGCCCTCCTCGGCGGCCACTTCGTAGACCTCTTCCACCGTCTCCAGCGCGGGCAGTTTGACCCGCATCTCGCGGGCGTGGTCCAGCATCAGCCGGATGTCCTTGAGCATGAGCTTGAGCGGGAAGCGAGCCTGGAAGTCGCGATTGCGGATGGCGTCGGCTTTGTAGTCGACCACGCCCGAGCGCAGCATGGTGGCGCCCACAATCTCCAGCATCCGTTCTGCCGGAATGCCGGATTTCTCCGCCAGCACCAAGCCCTCGCAGAACCCCTGATAAATCAGGGCAATATTGAGGTTCATGGAGAGCTTGGTGGCCAGTCCCATGCCGTTGCCGCCCATGTAGAACACGCGCTGGCCCATGGCCTTGAACAGCGGATCGAGCTTCTCCACCGTCTCTTGCGGTCCGCCCACGATAAAGATCAGCTTGGCCGCCTGGGCGCCGTCGCGGGAGCCGGTGACCGGGCAGTCGATCATGGTGGCGCCGCGGGCGGCGAACTTCTCCGCCCATGCGCGGCTGACGCGGGGGGAGATGGTGCTGGAATCGGCCACGATCAAACCCTCGTGCGCAGCTTCCAGGACGCCGTTGGCACCGCCTAAGATCTCGTCGATGGCGGCGTTGTCGCTGACGCACATCCAGACCACATCGGCGCCGGCGACGCCGAGGGCCGGCGTGTCCACCGGCGTGGTGCCCTTGATGACAGCTTTTTCTGGGGTGCGGTTCCAAACCCGAACCGTATGGCCGGCGCGGGCCAGGTTGGCCGCCATGGGTGCGCCCATGATGCCGGTGCCGAGGAAAGTGATGTTCATACCGTCGTTCGTACCTTTGCACTCAAGTTACCATGGTGTCGGCGCCTCGCCTCCATGAAGATGCCGGCGCTTCGCTTGCATGAACCACCTCGTCAACTGGGTCAGCCTGGAGATCATCGCCGTCATCTCCCGCCTCGGCTACGGCGGCGTCGTCCTCTTGATGGGGATTGAATCCGCCTGCATTCCGTTGTCCTCGGAGGTGATTCTTCCGTTTTCAGGCTACTTGGCCTATACGGGACGGTTCAGCCTACTTGGGGTCAGCTTGGCCGGTGCGGTGGGATGCAATCTGGGTTCGATGGTGGCCTACGGCATCGGCTACTACGGTGGCCGTCCCCTCGCCCGCCGCTATGGACGCTGGCTGCTGGTCAGCACCGCCGACTTGGACCGGAGCGAGGCGTGGTTTCGCCGCTATGGCAACCTCACCGTGCTAGTCAGCCGCATGCTCCCCTTGATCCGCACCTACATTGCCCTGCCCGCCGGAGTGGCACGCATGCCGCTGATGCCCTTCAACGTGTTTACGTTTATCGGCTCCTGGGCGTGGTGCTGGCTGCTGGCCTATATCGGTTTCCGGTTGGGCGCAAACTGGACCGCGATGGGGCCAGCGTTCCACCGTCTGGAGGCGGTGTGGGTGCCGGTGCTGGCGGCGGGCTTGATCGCGCTGGCGTGGCACCATGTTCACCGCTGGCGGCGGTCGCTCAGAGAAGACGGAGAAAAAGTTACAAAAGGTAAATAATGACCTCAATTCATTCTTAGCCGCACCGCCATGGCTGGGGAATACATGGCGATAAATGAGCCGAAATCAGCCAAATGGCTGAGAGGGTAGATTTTGGCACGGTGCGTGCTCAGTGAATGTCGAGACGCCGAGATCTTGGGAAACCAAGATCTCGGCTATAAAGAGAGAGCCGACTTTTCCGGGGGGAAGCGAGTCGGCTTTTTCTTTTTTGGCCCGCTCGGCGCGGCAGCCGACTTGGCGGGAGCCTAGCTCACCAAGACGCTTCCGTTGTCGCTTTTTCAAGTAGACTTACGGCCTTGCGACCGCATCCAACAGGTCGATTGATGCGGGTCGTTTCCATCTACTGCGTACTTCTGCTGGCCGTGAGCTTTGCCGCAGGGCAGGGCACGGCCGTTGCTCCCAATGGCGCTGCCGTGGCGGATGGCATTCAGCAGGCGTTGACGCCGTTGCAGGCCGCCGTGCAAGCGGTGGATCCGGACGCGCTGCATATCGGTGGGGAGCAGAAGCAAGTGCTGGCGCAAAGCCAAGCCTCGCTGGAGCGCAACTTAACCGAAGCCGTGCCGGGCCTGCTCGCCGCATTCAGGAAAACGCCGGAGAACACGGGCGCCGCCTTCCGGCTCTATCGGGATTTGGATGCGGTTCTATCGGTGGCGCAGCATAGCGTGGAGGCGATACCGGCCAGCAACAACGACAACGATGGCGGTAACGGCAACGACCGCAGCGCCGCCTTAGCCAGCGCGACCAGCGGCTTGCGCGACAGCTTAGGGAAGCTGGGCGACTGGATCGAGGCGCGTGGCGCCGCCAACTACGCCAGCCTGGAACGGATGCGGGCGCAAGCCGCAGCGGCAGCCCGCCCAGCGGCGGCTCCTCCGCCGCCCAAAACGCTGATCATCAACGACGCCAACGCCCCCAGCTCGCGGAAAAAGCGATAGCCCATTCGGCGACCAACGGGAGCCGCCCCCTCCCTCCAGGCCTCCCGCGGCCCCCAGCGCCGCACGCGCTGGGGAATGGCTGCCGCGCCCAGCGGCTAGGCGGCTAGGCGGGTTCGGGGAGGCCGTGGCGGCGGAGCAGGCCGGGCAGGTTCACTGAGAACGCTGAGCGCGGCATGACCAGATCGCAGCCGGCCTCCTGCGCCTTGAGCTTGAGGTCGGCTTGCAGATGGTTGAGGAAGCCGATCATGGGCGTTTTCTTGAGCAGCGGGTTGTGCCGGATCTTGGCGATGGTGGCGAGCGGCTTGAGCGCGGTGCTGTTCAAATCGAGGATGATCAGCGACGGAGGCGTGGCCGCTTTTTCCAGCAGCTCGCGGTCGGTTTTCACGCGCTCGATGGGGATTTTCAACTGGCGGGCGGTTTCTTGGATTTTGGCCAGGAAGAACAGGTCATCCACCGCGACCAGAACGCGGCGCGGACCGTCCACAGCGCCGGGGGGAGAAGATTCCGCTCCGGTTTTTTCAACCGGCGGGGCTACAGGTGTATTGGTCGTCACCAAATCAACCTCACAAGCGGGACCAAACCCGCTGTTTGCATTCAGGTATACTCTTACGCCGGCGACATCGTCACCGCAGGGCTGCCACAATCAGCGGGGGCGCGCGGTGAAAGCCCAGCATCTAGAAAAGCAGGTTCACCTGGCGTTGGCGCACTCCCTCGCAGCCAATACGGCAATTATATACCTCAAACGTTGGCGGTGGTGAACTCTTGGCGGAGCTGGCGGAACAAGCACGCCATCTCGACGGCCGCCAACGCCGCCTCCCAACCCTTATTGCCGGCCTTGAGGCCGGCGCGCTGCACCGCCTCCTCCAGGGTCTCGCAGGTGAGCACGCCAAAGGCGTGGGGCACCCCGGATTCGAGCGCCGATTGCCCGATGCCGCGGGCCACCTCGCGGCTGATGACGTCAAAGTGCGGGGTTTCGCCGCGCAGGATGAGGCCCAGGCAGACCACCGCGTCATAGCGGCCGGAGCCGGCGGCGGCGCGCGCGGCGGCCGGGATCTCAAACGCCCCCGGCACTTCGATGACGTCGATTGAGGCGGCGCCGAGCCGCTCCAGCGCGTCGGTGGCGCTGGCCAGCAGGCGGCGGGTGATGAACTCGTTGAAGCGGCTGAAGACCACGGCGAACCGTAGTCCCTCGGCGGTGAGTTTGCCTTTTTGGTTCTTGGGGATGGTCACTTACCTTGGAACGCGGGCACGCGTTTCTCGATAAACGCCCGTGTCCCCTCCTTCATGTCAGCGGTCGCGCAGCAGAGGCCGAACAGCGAGGACTCCAACTCCGGGCCGGCATCGCCGCCGGCGACGGCCTGGCGCGCCCAGCGCACCGCCAGCGGTGCGTTGGCGGCGATCTGCGCGGCGAGCGCATCGGCGGCCGCCAGCAGTTCAGCCCTGGGCACGACCCGGCTCACCAGCCCGATCCGCAGCGCCTCTTGCGCGGTGATGGGTTCGCCGGTGAGGATCATCTCCTGCGCGCGCGCCGGGCCAATCAGCCGGGTGAGCCGTTGCGTGCCGCCGTAGCCGGGGATGAGGCCCAATTTGACCTCGGGCTGCCCCAAGCGCGCATTCTCGCTGGCGATGCGCAGCGTGCAGGCCAGTGCCAACTCCAACCCGCCGCCCAGAGCAAAGCCATTGATGGCGGCGATCCAGGGCACGGCAAAGCGCTCAATGCCGCTCATCAGATCGTTGCCGTTCTTGCTCAGTGCCTGCGCGGTGGCGGCGTCGAGCTCCGCCAGCTCGGCGATGTCGGCGCCGGCGGCAAACGCGCGCTCGCCCGCGCCGGTCAGCACGACCGCGCGTACATCTTTCGCCTGCAGGATCTTGCCCCATGCCAGCGTCAGCTCCCGCATCATCGTCCGGTTCAAGGCATTGAGCTTATCGGGACGGTTCAGCGTGACGTGCGCCACCGGGGGTGTGGTATCCACCTGCACCAGCTGCATTTGATCCCAGGGCGCCATCGCTGCCTCATTCTAGCAGGCGGCGTCAGGTATCCTAGAATCTCTGCCTGTGTAGCGCAGCCTGAACTTGGGGCGGCGGCAGGCCGGGCAGGGGCCTGCGCCAATTCGAGCGCAGCCTGGGCATGGGGCGAAGGGTCGCCGAGTCCAGGCGAGCACAAGCGGGACGCCCGGCGGCAGGCCGGGCAGGGGCCCGCGCCAATTCGAGCGCAGCCTGGGCATGGGGCGAAGGGTCGCCGAGCCCAGGCGAGCACAAGCGGGACGCCCGGCCATCGGCCGGGCAGGGGCCCGCGCCAATTATGGACCGCCGCTTCATCCGCAATTTTTCCATCGTGGCCCACATCGACCACGGCAAGAGCACGCTGGCCGACCGCCTGCTCGAGTTCACCGGTGCGCTCACCGCTCGTGAGATGCAGAAGCAGGTGCTCGATACCATGGATCTGGAGCGGGAGCGGGGCATTACCATCAAGGCGCACGCCGTCCGCCTCACCTACCACGCCCAGGATGGCCACGAGTACCAGCTCACTTTAATCGATACGCCCGGCCATGTCGATTTCTCCTACGAGGTCTCGCGCAGTCTGGCCGCCTGTGAGGGCGCGCTGCTGGTGGTGGACGCGGCCCAGGGCGTGGAGGCGCAGACCGTGGCCAATGCCTATCTGGCGGTGAACCAGCAGCTGGAGGTGATTCCGGTCATCAACAAGGTCGATCTGCCCAGCGCCGAACCGGAACGCATCCAGGAACAGATCGAGAGCGTGATCGGGCTGGACGCCTCCAACGCCATCCGCACCTCGGCCAAGACCGGCTTCGGCACCGAAGCGGTGTTGGAAGCGATCGTCACCCGCATCCCGCCGCCCCAAGGCGAGCCCGAGGCGACCTTGCGGGCGCTGCTGTTCGACTCCTGGTTCGACGCCTACCGCGGCGTGATCATCCTGGCGCGCGTGGTCGAGGGCACGCTGCGGGTGGGGCAGAAGATTCGCCTCATGTCCAATGGCGAGAGCTTTTACATCGACGCACTGGCGGTGCGCACGCCCAAGAGCGAGCCGGTGGACACGCTGATGGCAGGCGAGGTGGGCCTCATCGTCGCCAACATCAAACGCGTCAGTGACGCCAAAATCGGCGACACCATCACCGACGACGCTGCTCCCGCCGCCGCGCCGCTGGCCGGGTTTGAAGAGATCAAACCCATGGTCTTTGCCGGACTCTACCCCATCGAAAGCGATCAGCACACCGCCTTGCGCGACGCGCTGGAGAAGCTGCGCCTCAACGACTCCTCGTTCTTTTTCGAGCCGGAGAGTTCGGCGGCGCTGGGCTTCGGATTCCGCTGCGGCTTTTTGGGGCTGCTGCACATGGAGATCGTGCAGGAGCGCCTGGAGCGGGAGTTCAACCTCGACCTCATCGTCACCGCCCCCGGTGTGCGCTACCAGGTCTATCGCCGGGACGGGGAACACATCGAGGTCAACAACCCCGAAAAGCTGCCGCCGCCGGGCGAGATTGAACGCATCGAGGAGCCCATCATCACCGCGATGATCATCGCCAACGACGACAACCTGGGCGGCATTCTCAAGCTGTGCGAGGACAAACGCGGCGTGCAGAAGGGCTTCGACTACGTGGGACCGAAGCGCGTCATGCTCACCTACGAGTTGCCGCTGAACGAGGTGGTGCTGGATTTCTACGACCGGCTGAAGACCGTTTCCCGCGGCTATGCCTCGTTCGACTATCACCTGAACGGCTTCCGGCCCTCGGATCTGGTCAAGCTGGACGTGCTCGTGGCGGGCGACCCGGTGGATGCGCTCTCCATGATCCTGCACCGCGACAACGCCTTCGAGCGCGGCAAGGCGCTGGCGGCGAAGATGAAGGAGCTGATCCCGCGGCAGCAGTTCGAGGTGCCGATCCAGGCGGCGATCGGCGGCAAGGTCATTGCCCGCGAGACGGTGCGCGCCATGCGCAAGGATGTGCTCGCCAAATGCTACGGCGGCGACATCAGCCGCAAACGCAAGCTGCTCGAAAAGCAAAAAGAAGGCAAGAAGCGCATGAAACGCCTGGGCAGCGTCGAAATCCCCCAGGAGGCCTTCCTCGCCGTGCTCAAAGTGGAATAACCGCAGCGCGCGCCCGCGCCGCTGCGCGCGGCAGCGATGCCCCAGCGCCGCAGGCGCTGGGGGCCGTGGACAGCCTT
>JANWJU010000151.1 GCA_025451775.1 Terriglobales bacterium | reverse complement strand
GCCCCACGCTGCAGCGGCTGGGGGTGAACGCGGCGGCGATTGCCGCCGACCTGGAGGCGGCGCTGGACAAGCTGCCCAAGGTGCAGGGAGCGAGCGTCGAACGCACCTTGTCGCCCACGCTCGCCGAGGCGCTCGAGCAGGCCTTCAAGGAAGCCGACAAGTTCCACGACGAGTTCGTCTCGACCGAGCACCTGCTGCTGGGCGTTTTAGACGTGAAGGACGATCCTGCCGGCGCGGTCTTGGCCGCCGCTGGGGTGACGCGCGACCGGGTGCTGCAGGCGCTGCAGGCGATCCGCGGCACACAGCGCGTGACCGACCAGAACCCCGAGCAAAAATACCAGGCGCTCGAACGCTACGGGCGCGACCTTACCGAGTTGGCGCGCAAGGGCAAGCTCGATCCGGTGATTGGACGCGACGAGGAGATCCGGCGCGTGATCCAGGTGCTGTCGCGGCGCACCAAGAACAACCCGGTGCTGATTGGCGAGCCGGGGGTGGGCAAGACCGCCATCGTCGAGGGGCTGGCGCGGCGCATCATCGAGGGCGACGTGCCCGAGGTGTTGAAGACCAAGCGCGTGCTCGGGCTCGACTTGGGAGCGCTGGTGGCGGGCGCCAAGTACCGGGGCGAGTTCGAGGACCGGCTGAAGGCGGTGCTCAAGGAGATCGAGGAGGCGCAGGGCGAGGTCATCCTTTTCATCGACGAGCTGCACACGCTGGTGGGCGCGGGCGCCGCCGAGGGCTCGATGGACGCCAGCAACATGCTGAAGCCGGCGCTGGCGCGGGGCGAGCTGCGCGCCATCGGCGCCACCACGCTCAACGAGTACAAGAAATACATTGAAAAGGACGCCGCCCTGGAGCGGCGCTTCCAGCCCGTGATGGTGGGCGAGCCTTCGGTCGAGGACACCGTCGCCATCCTGCGCGGCCTCAAGGAGCGGTACGAGCTGCACCACCGCGTGCGCATCCAGGATGCCGCGCTGGTGGCGGCGGCGCGGCTGTCGAGCCGCTACATCAGCGACCGCTTCCTGCCCGACAAGGCCATCGACTTGATCGACGAGGCGGCCTCGGCGCTGCGCATGCAGCTCGATTCCCGTCCGGTCGAGATCGAGACGCTGGAGCGCAAGCTGATGCAGCTCGAGATCGAGCACACCGCGCTGGCCAAGGAAAAAGACGAGGCTTCGAAGGAACGCTCCCGCCAGATCGAGCGTGAGCGCGCCGAGTTGCAGGAGCAGGTCTCGGCGCTGCGCGCCCGCTGGGAGAACGAAAAGGCCGAGATCCAGAACGTGCAGGATCTCAAGGCCCGTCTGGACCAGCTGCAACTCGAGGAGCAGCAGGCCGAGCGCGCCGGCAACCTCAGCCGCGTGGCCGAGATCCGCTACGGCTTGCGCCTGCAGGCGGAAAGCGAGCTGGCCGCGGCGAGCCGCAAGCTGGAGGCCAGCGAGGCCTCCGACGACGCCCGGGGCGCGCGTCTATTGCGCGAGGAGGTGGGCGAGAGCGAGATCGCCGCCGTGGTCTCGAAGTGGACCGGCATCCCCGTCACCCGCATGCTGGAGGCCGAGAAGCAAAAGCTGGTTCATATGGAAGCCCGGCTGCATCAGCGCGTCGTGGGGCAGGACGAAGCCGTCGAGCTGGTGAGCGACGCCATCCGGCGCTCCCGCGCCGGGCTGGGCGATCCGCGGCGCCCCATTGGTTCATTTTTGTTTCTCGGCCCGACCGGGGTGGGGAAGACCGAGCTGGCGCGCGCGCTCGCCGAGTTCCTGTTCGACGACGAGCACGCCATGGTGCGCATCGATATGAGTGAGTACATGGAGAAGCACGCGGTGGCGCGCCTCATCGGCGCCCCGCCCGGCTACGTTGGCTACGAGGAGGGAGGCCAGCTCACCGAACGCGTGCGCCGCCGCCCCTACACCGTGCTGCTGCTCGACGAGGTCGAGAAGGCCCACGCCGACGTGTTCAACGTGCTGCTGCAGGTGCTCGATGACGGGCGTTTGACCGACGGCAAGGGCCGCACCGTCGATTTCCGCAACACCGTCGTCATCATGACCTCGAATCTGGGCAGCGAATTCCTGCGCGGCGAGGTCACCGCCGCGGCGCGCAACCAGGTGATGAACGCCGTGCGCGGACACTTCCGTCCCGAGTTCCTCAACCGCGTGGACGAGATCGTGATCTTCCACTCCCTCGACGAGGCCCAGCTCGGCCCCATCGTCGAAATGCAGCTGGCGCAACTGCGGGCGCTGCTCGCCGAGCGCGGCATCGGCATCGAGCTGGCGCCGGCGGCGCGCGACCTCGTCCTGCACCAGGGCTACGACCCGCAGTACGGCGCGCGGCCGCTGAAGCGCGCCCTGCAGCGGCTGGTGCAAAACCCTCTCGCCAGTGCCATCCTTAAAGGAGAGGTTGTGCCGGGCGAGCAGGTGGAAGCGGTGGTCGCGCCCGCGGGCGACAAGCTGTTGTTCCGCGCAGCCAAAACGGCGGTCGCGGTTGGCGAAAACGCCGCCAAGAAGTAACCATAGAAGTAACCATCATGCAAATCTTCAAGACCGCCTTCTTGATGACCGCGTTGACGATCCTGCTGATGCTGATCGGCAACTGGCTGGGCGGCGAGGCGGGCATCGTGATCGCGCTGGCGTTCGCGGTGGTGATGAACTTCTCGGCGTATTTCTTCAGCGACAAGATCGCGCTCAAGACCTACAACGCGCAGCCGGCAACGCGCGCCGAGCTGCCCAACGTCTACCGCATTCTCGAAGGCCTCACCGGGCGGGAGAACCTGCCCATGCCCAAGGTCTACGTCATCCCCACCGATTCGCCCAACGCCTTCGCCACCGGACGCAACCCGCAGCACGCCTCGGTCGCGGTCACGCGCGGCATCCTGACGCTGCTCACCGACGAGGAACTCGAAGGCGTGCTGAGCCACGAGCTGGGCCACGTGCGCAACCGCGACATCCTGATCAGCTCGATCGCGGCCACGCTGGCGGGCGCCATCATGCTGATCGCCCGCATGGCGGGCTGGGCGGCGCTGTTCGGCGGCTATGGCGGCCGGGACAACGACCGTGAAGGCGGCGCCCTCGGCGCCATCGCCCTGATGATTGTCGCGCCTCTCGCCGCCACCATGATCCAGCTGGCCATCTCCCGCTCGCGCGAGTACGCCGCCGACGCCTCCGGCGCCCACTGGACCGGCAACCCGCAGGCCCTGGCGCGCGCGCTGGAGAAGCTCGACGCCTACGCCCGCCAGCGCCCCATGCTGGGCACGCCCGCAACCGCGCACCTGTTCATCATCGCCCCCCGCACGCGCTCGCTGTTCGCCAACCTGTTCTCGACCCATCCCCCCATCCCCGCCCGCGTTCACCGCCTGCTGGGGCGGGATTCGTCCCAGGGTTAAATCCCGGCCATCGTTCCAGGATAACGAGCCACGATGCGGTCGGCGGTCAGCAGCATGACCCCCTCAGTGACCGCCTGAGCCACCAGCAGGCGATCAAACGGATCGGCGTGAATGGCGGGCAGCGCCGCCGTGGCGGCGGCGTGCTCGCCGGTGATGGCGAGTTCCTGATAGCCATTTTCCAAGAGGCGCCGGCGCCACACCTGCGGGTCCAGTTGAAACCGGTTCCCGAGTCGATGCTTGATCGCGACTTCCCAAACGCTGCAGGCGCTGAAATACAGCTCGTTTTCTGGGTCGGCCATCAGCATCCGCGCCCGGTGCGGCACGCGCGACATCGCCTCCGCCGCCCAAATCAGCAGGTGGGTGTCGAGCAGGAGCTTCATTCCCCTTCGAACATGCGCCGGATCTCGTCGGCGAACATGGTGTCGAAATCGTCGGGGACCGAGATCTCGCCCTTCATGAAACCAAAACGCTGCGGCTGCTTGGGTTCGCTCTCCTCCAACGCCGTCACCTTCACCAGCGGTTTGCCGGCCTTGGCGATGATGAAGGGTTCGCCCTTCACGGCGCGGTCCACCAGCTTGGAGAGCTGGGTCTTGGCCTCGTGCATGTTCACGGTACGCATGGGAATGAACTTAGTCCACTTAGTTTAGTTTATTCGTAGCCGCCGATCAACCCGTTGCCAATACGTCCTCGTTCGGTCACGGAATGGCGGCGGAGTGGATGGCGGCGGGAGCGTCGTACCGGGGGTGGCGACCAGGATAGACCCCGGACCGCTGGCTTGGGCGCAGGTGCTCCAAGAGGAGGAGGCGGCGGCGGGCGGTGAGGGCGAGGCGCGGCGGCGGTGGGGGTTGTGTTTGTCGGGGGGCGGGATCCGTGCGGCGATGCTGGGGTTGGGGCTGCTGCAAGGGCTGGCCGAGCGGGATGGGCAGGGAGGGAGTTGGCTCGAGCGCTTCGATTACCTCTCGACCGCCTCCGGCGGGGGCTACATCGGGGCGTGGCTGGCCGCGTGGATGCATCGCGAGGGGCGGGAGCGGGTACTGTCAGACCTGCGGCCGGAGGCGGGCGGCGGGGAGCCGCAGGAAGTGGCGCGCCTGCGGGCGATGTGCGATTACCTGACGCCGCGCATGGGCGTGCTCGCCGGCGATACCTGGACGCTGATTGCCACCGTGATCCGTAACCTGCTGTGGAACTGGGCGGTGTTTGTGCCGCTGGTGCTGGCGGCGGTGCTGGCACCACAGGCGGCATGGGGGGTGGCGGCGCACGGCTGGGGCGTGAGCGTGACCGCCTTCACTTGGGTGCCGGCAGCGGTGCTGGCGGGGCTTTTTGGCGTGCTGGCGCCGCTGGGATTATGGACGCGAGCGAGGGAGCGGAACGCCCGCCGCGGTGGGCAGCTCCTGCGGGCGGCGGCGGTGTGGAGCGTCCTCTGCGGGCTCACACTGCTCGCGCCGGCGTGGCTGCTCACGCTGCACGGATCGGCGGTGCGGCACGGCGTTGTGGCCGCGGCCACGGCCATCGCTGCCATCAGCGGATGGTTGGCTGCGCTCGCCGGCTCGCGCTCGTCGGCCACGCGCGCGCGCCCTGCTCCCGCCGCCGGTGGGGGGGAGGCGCTGCTGGTCCGCCTGGGACCGGCGTTGTTTGTGGCGGGGATGATGGTGGGGTTGGGGGCCATCCTGCGGGCGCAGGTGCCGTTGACGATGACCGCGCCCACGCTCGCCGCGCTGGTGCTGCTGGCGGTGGCGGCGGCACGCTGCGTGAACGTTAATACCTGTTCGCTGCAGGGCATGTACCGCGACCGCTTGACGCGCGCCTTCCTCGGCGGCGCCGACGTTCCACTGAGCCAGCTTGCCGGGCAGCGCCCGCTGCTGGTCGTCAACATGACGCTCAACCTTACGCGCCATCCCCGGCTGCCATGGCAGCAGCGCCGGGCGGCGCTGTTCACGGCCACGCCGCTGCACTGCGGCAGCGCGGTCACGGGCTGGCGGCCCACCTCCGGGTATGCCGGCGGGCTTGGTCTGGGCGCCGCCATGGCCACGTCGGGAGCGGCGGTGAACCCCAACATGGGATCCCACTCCGCGCCGTGCGTGGCGTTTCTCATGGCGCTCTTCAATCTTCGGCTGGGCGCGTGGCTGGGCAATCCCGCGCAACGCCGCTGGCGCCGTTCCGCGCCGCGCTCGTCGCTGCTGTGGCTGGCGCGCGAGGGGTTGGGGTGGGCGGGGGACCGCAGCCCTTATGTGAACCTCTCCGATGGCGGGCACTTCGAGAACCTCGGCCTCTACGCCCTGGTGCAGCGGCGCTGCCGTACCATCGTGGCCCTCGACGCCGGCTGCGATCCGGCGTTCGAATTCGCCGACCTGGGCAATGCGGTCGAGAAGATCCGTGTGGATTTGGGCATCGCCATCGATTTCGAGGCCGGCGGGTACGAGGCGCTGCGGGCGCAGCATCGGCGATGGGCGCGAGCGCCGATCCGCTACAGCATGGCCGATGGGGCGGGCGCGCCCGATGGCGAGCTGATCTACCTGAAGCCCATGGTCCAGGGCGATGAGGCCGCCGACGTGCTCAGCTACGCGCACGCCCATGCGGCGTTTCCGCACGAGAGCACGCTCGAGCAGTGGTTCAGCGAGACGCAGATGGAGAGCTACCGCATGCTGGGCCTGGAAACCGCCCGCAGCGTGGTGGCGTCCGTCACCGTTGGAGCCCCCTAAGGAGCCCCCTATAGGGGCGGGTTGCCGCCGGTGGGGCGGCGGCGCAGGATCAACCCTATGGAGGCTGCGTGGAGGTGCCACGAGCAGAGCGGGCATCCTCTGCCGCGAATCGAAGCCCGTCCTCAAGCGAGCGATGCTCACAGCGCGAGCATCGCGGGAGCGACCCAGCGAAAAGTGGCGAGCCACCAAATTGCGGGGACGGCCTGCGTATCTCCGGGCCAAGGAGACAAAGATGAAAATGCACAAAACCACGATCATTCTCGGCCTGACGCTCGCCGCCGTGGCGCTGTTGGCGGCGCGGCTGCAGCAAGCCCGGCCGGCCACCGAACCGCGCACGGAGGGCATATCCAGCCGGGCCCAGATCGCGGCGCAAACCGAATTGGAGAAAAACATCCCGAAGCTGCGGATCACCGACGAGTTCCTGAAGCTCGATGTCCCCGGCGAGACCATGGGGGAGCCGGTGGGGGTCTCGATGGACTCGAAGGGCCACTTGTTCGTTTACTCGCGCACCCACCCGACGGGGGTGGCGCGCGGGGCGGCGGCGGCGAAGCTGTGGGAGTTCGGCCCCAGCGGGAAATTCATCAAAGAATGGGGCCCCCACAACTACGCCGAGTCGTTTGCGCACTCGGTCCGGGTGGATCGGCACGATAACGTGTGGGAGGTCGACGAGGGCTCGGGGATGATCGTCAAATACGACCCGCAAGGTGAGCCGGTGGGACAGTATGGCCGCACCCCAGAGGCGATCGACTATCTGGAGGAGTTCCTCGAGCACGGCGGGACCGGGTACAACGGCGGCTTCGAGGATCCCACCTCCGGCCGGCACCGGGCCGCCCATCCGGTCGGGACCACGGGCACCTTCGACCGCCCCACCGACGTGAGCTGGGATTCGAAGGACAACATCTATGTCTCTGATGGCTACGGCAACTCGCGCATCGTGAAAATCGCGCCCGGCGGCCACTGGCTCAAGACGGTGGGCACCTTCGGCGCCGGCCGGGACCAGTTTCACATCCCGCATGGCATCGCCCTGGACAACAACGATACCGTGTACGTTGCCGATCGCAACAACAGCCGCATCCAGGTCTATGACAGCGGCCTGAACTACCTGCGCACCTACACCGGCATGGGCTCGCCCTGGAGCGTCTGCGTGACGCCCGCGGCCAAGGGTTCCACGCAATACCTCTTCAGCGGCGACGGGACGACGGGCAAGATCTACAAGATGGATTTGAGCGGCAAGGTGCTGGGCTGGGCGCAGACCAGCTTGGGACGGGGAGAGGATGACGACGGCCGCCTGATCCACGAGATCGCCTGCGCGCCCGGCAACGTCGTCTACTTGGGCTCGGCCATCCTGTGGAACGTGCAGAAGATCACGGTGCAATAGGGCGCGGGTCGAGCCCGAGCCACGCGGCTCACCGCGCTGCTCGTGGCGCCTGCAAGCGGCCTGAGGTCCGCCCCCCTATGGGGGCGGGTTGCCGCGGTTGGGGCGGCGGCGCAGGCTAGAGCCTATGCGATGCCTTAGGCGGTGGACGCTGGTGCTGGCGGCGGGCGCGGCAGCGATGGCAGGCATGCTGCTGACGGGGTGCGGGTCCCGTCCGTACCGGGTGTTTGCGGTGCAGGTGGCGACGGCGGCGCAGCCCGGGGCTTCGGCGGAGCTCTCCGGCGACGGGCTGCGCCCGGTGGGGTTGGCGCTGCCGGGTCCGCAGGCGCGGGCCGGCGGCAAGGATTCGTCCGGGACGCCTTGGGATCTGAACCAAGTCAGTGAGGTGGCGCTGGAGACGCTGCCGGGGATGGATGCGGCCACGGCGGCGGCGATCCTGGCGCACCGCCCCTACCGCAGCAAGCGGGAGTTACTGACCAAGCACATCGTGACCGCCGCCCAGTATGCACGCTGGAAAGGTGAGCTCATCGTGCACCGATCCAGCCCGCCGCCGGGCGGTGCGGCCGTGCCACGCGATCCCCCGCCATCCCGCGCTGCTGCGCAGCCAGCCGCTGCGCGTCCGGCTGCTGCTCGTCCGGCTGCTGGGCGTCCGGCCACTCAGTAAAACACCTGAGTCGGCAGGGATGCCGGAGGCCGCCACCGGGGTTAGGCGGCGCGGCGTTCGCTGTGGCGGCCGGCGCCTGCCCCGGGGCGGCTGGCGGCCTTGCGCCGGTGCTCTTCCCAGCGTTTGCGCGCGGCTTCCGAGATGCGCGCCCGCCCCTCCGGGCTCAGGCGGTTGCTTTTGGCGCCATTGACGAGCTGCTCCAAAATACGGATGGCTTCCTGCAGACGGGCCTGTTCCTTTTTCAACTCGGTGAGCGACTTCTGCAACTGATTGGTGTTGGTCATCATGAGTGCCTCAACGTGACTTCCTCGTCACTTAGACGGCGATTCCAGCCAAAAGGATGACAAGCTTTTTCTTAATCTCTTCTACCTGTGTCATCGCGTCCCGATTCCGAACTAGCGGTGGATCTCCGGCGGCCCTGCCGGAACGGGAGGAGCCTGGGTGGCTGCCGGCGACCCACCGCCCGGCACCGTGACTCCCGCCTCGACTTTTGATTTTAACAGAGCCCGCAAGCGCGCCTGCACCGCCGCGAAATCCGAGGTGGTCACCTTGTACTCAGGCCGCGGGGGAATGATGGTGGCAATCTCTTTTTCCGACAGGGCGATGCGGTCGGGTGTTTGCGGGTGACTGGAGAACAGGCGGGAGATGACGCCCGGCTTCTGCTTTTCGTCCTGTTCGAGCAGCTCGAAGGCTTGCGGCAGTGCTTGCGGATCGTAGCCGGCCTTCCACAGGTACTGGATGCCGAGCCAGTCGGCCTCCTGCTCGTCGCCGCGGCTGAAGCGTTCCATCTGCAGGGGGATGACGGCGCTGGCCGCCTCCTCGGCGCCCAACCCGGCGAGGCCGGGGCCGGCGGCGATCATGGCGGGGATGGTCAGGATCTGCATGAGATCGCCTTTGGTGGCGTTGCGGGTGCCGTGGCGGGCGGCCACATGGGCGATCTCGTGCGCCATCACCCCCGCCAGCTCATCTTCGTCGTTGCAGGCCAGGATGACGCCGCTGTTGACGAAGAAAAAACCGCCGGGCAGGGCGAAGGCGTTGACCGTATCATCTTGCAGCACGTGCACGGTGAAGGGCACCTTGGCGTCGGAGTTACGCACCAGGTTCTGTGCCAGGCGGTTGATGTACTCGTTGACCACCGGGTCGGTGATCACGGTCGAGTTCTGCATGACCTCGGCGGCGAGCTGCTGGCCGAGGGCAAACTCTTTCGACTGGGAGTAGAAGTTGATGCCGCCGCTGACGTCGCGCTTGCCGATGAGGTAGACGTTGTCTTCGGCCTTGAGCTTTTTGGCGGTGGCTTTATCGGCGGTGGCGACGCCGTCAATGCTGGCGCTGCTCGCGCCGCTGGCCCCATTAGTTTCGCTGGCGCTGCTGGTTCCGGCGGGCGCGGGTTGGGCGGTGAGCGGCAGAGCGGCGAGGGGCAACAACAGTGACACGGCGCCCGCGCGCAGCCAACGGGACCACACCGGCCGGGAAAAAACTGGGCGGACAAACCGACGCACGCACCACCTTCAGGCTGACCTGTCACATCGTTATTTGCCGATGCAAAAAGTCGAAAAGATTACTCCCAGTATATCCTCAACCGTGGTCTGGCCGGTAATGGCGTCGAGTTCGTGCAGGCCGTCGTAGAGATCGACCAGCAGCATTTCATGGGGCAGCCCTGCCTGAGCCGCTGCGCCCGCGTGCTGCAGATGGGCGGCGGCGGCGGCGAGGTGCTGGGCGTGGCGGGCGTTGGTGATGAACTCGGCGCCTTCGCTCACGTCGGGGGCGACCATCTGCCGCACGGCGGCGCGCAACTCCGCCAGCCCAGCGCCGGTCCGGGCTGAAATGGGCAGCGCTGCCTCGGGCAGCGTGGCTTCCGGGCCGGCGCCGGCGGGCAGGTCGCACTTATTGGCCACCACCAGCACCAGCGGCCAATCCCGGACTTGGCGCAGCAGGGCGTGATCGTCACCGCTCAGCGGCTGGGAGCGGTCGAAGATGGCGAGGACGAGGTGGGCGTCGGCGGCCGCCTCCCAGGATTTCTGAATGCCGAGCCGCTCGGCTTCGCCTTTGGGATCGCGCAGCCCGGCGGTGTCCACCAACCGCACCGGCACGCCCTCCCAATCCATGGGCTCGGCGACCAGATCGCGCGTGGTGCCGGCCTCGGCGGTGACGATGGCGCGCTCGCTGGCCAGGAGGCGGTTGAAGAGGCTGGATTTGCCCACGTTGGGCCGGCCCACGATGGCCACGCTCACGCCTTCGCGCACGGTGCGTCCGCGCTGGAAGCTGGAGAGCAACGGCTCGACGGCGGCGCCCACGGCGGCGATCTCGGCGCTGATCCAGCCATCGGCGGCGACGGTGACATCGTCATCGGCGAAGTCGATGCCGGCTTCGAGGCGGGCGATGAGTTCGGTGTAGCGGCGGTGCAGGGGGCGGAGCGCGGCCGCCACCGAGCCCTGCATCTGGCGGGCCGCGGTGCGCGCCTGGAACAGGGTATGGGCGTCGATGAGATCGCGCACGGCTTCGGCCTGGGTGAGGTCGATGCGGCCATTGAGGAACGCCCGGCGGGTGAACTCGCCGGGCTCGGCGAGGCGGGCGCCGCGGGCCTGGGCGGCGGCGACGAGCGCGGCGAGCAGCACGGGCGAGCCGTGGGCGGTGATCTCGACCACGTCCTCGGCGGTGGCCGAACGGGGGGCGGGGAAGGCGGTCGCCACTACTTCATCGAGCACGGCCCCCTCGGCGTCGCGGAAGTGCGCGAAATGGGCGTGGCGGGGACGGAGGGCGGCCACCCCGGTCAGCGCCTGTCCGATGGCGAGCGCCTGGGGGCCGGAGAGGCGCACCACGCCCAAGCCGCCGCGTCCGGCGGGGGTGGCGATGGCGACGATGGTGTCAGCGGAGACGGACAAGGGGATGCGGTCATTATAGTCGGCGTGGGCCCGCGGTTAGCGCCGCCGCCGCGCGCCTTATAATCGGGCCATGCCGAGGACGATCCTGCTCGCCGACGATAGCCCGCTGGCCCGCCGCATGGGCACCGAGTATCTGGCGGAGCTGGGCTTCGAGGTCACCGGCGCGGCCAGCAGTGCCG
>JANWJU010000150.1 GCA_025451775.1 Terriglobales bacterium | reverse complement strand
GCTCCGGGGTTCGGCCCACAGGATCAAACGCGGGGATTTCGCCCAGCGCCAGCACCCGCGTGCCCACCGCCGCGGCGATGTGGGACGGGCCAGTCGCGTTCGCCACCACCACCCGGCACTCAGCCAGTGCGGCGGCCAACTCAGGGATCGAGAGCCCGCGCCAGATTTGAACGTGGGCCAGACGCGCGAGCGGGGCCAGCAGCGCCTCCGGCTCCTCCGGCCCGGCGAACACGGCCACCCGTCGCGCGTGTCCGGCGGCCATCCCTGCCAGCGCCGCGAACCGCTCCGCCGGCCAGCGCCGCCCCGGATGCCCAGCGCCGGGGCAGATGCCGAGGATGGGGGTGTTGCCCGCGGCCGCCGCCCACGCGGCGAACATCGCGCGCACGCGTTCTTGGGCGGCGGCGGGCGGGACTAAAATTGGGCGGCGCTGGCGCACCACGACGCCAAGCGCCGCGACCACCTCGCAGTAGCGATCCAGGATGGGGGCGTCGGGGTCGTCGGGACGGGGCTTGTGGGTGATGAGCCACGGCCACGAGCGCGTGGGCCGCAACATGGCGACCCGCCGCCGGATGCCGGCACACCAGGCCAGCAGGTTGGTTTCCTTGTAGCTGTGCAGGTCGACGGAGAGTTCGAACCGCTGGCGGCGGAGGCGGAGCACCAGCGCCGGAACCTGGACGGCGGCGGTCCAGGGCGCATTTTTCCAGCGCACGCGGTCGGCGATCCAGACGTCGCGGAACCCGGCCATCTCAAAGATGGCGTGCGCGCCCCGGGGCGCGAGCACGGTCCACTCCGCGTGCGCCACCTGCTCGCGCAAGGCGAGCGCGGCGGGCAGGGCCAGCACGGCGTCGCCCAGTTGTCCAAATTGAATGAGCAGCGCCTTCATTTGATTGGCGCGGGCCGGCGCGGAGGCCGCGCCCCGCGATTCGCTCTCATTCACCGTCATTCACCCATGACTTTAACAATCACGCGCTTGGGACGCTGGCCGTCGAACTCGGCGTAGTAGATCTGCTGCCAAGGGCCGAAGTCCATGCGCCCGGCGGTGATGGGCACGATGACCTCGTGGTGCACAAGCAGGCTCTTCAGGTGGGCGTCGCCGTTGGTTTCGCCGGTGCGGTGATGGCGGTAGTCGGCGCGGAAGGGCGCGAGATGCTCCAGCCACGCGTCGATGTCGGCGAGCAGACCCTCCTCGGCGTCGTTGACCCAGACGCCGGCGGTGATGTGCATGGCCGAGACCAGCACCATGCCTTCGGCGATGGCGGCGGCACGGACCTCGGCGGCCACCCGCTCGGTGATGTTGATGTACTCGCGCGCGTGGCGGGTGTTGAAGGTGAAGTAGGCGGTGCGGGTTTTCATGGCATTAAGGTGAAGGGACCAGCGCCAGGCCGCCATCGACCACCAAGGTCTGCCCGGTCAATCCGGGGGGACAGTTGGCGAGGAAGACGACGGCGCCGGCGACATCCTCGGCGGTGCCGGCGCGGCCTAGCGGCGTGCGATTGCACATGTGCTGCTCCCAGGCGGTGAGCACGGGATCAAAGGCGATGAGCCCCGGCGCCACGGCGTTGACCTGGATCTCGGGCGCCAAGGCGCGCGCCATGGCACGGGTGAGATGGCTCAGGCCGGCTTTCGAAGCGCAGTAGTGGGCGTGGGTGGGGAAGGCGCGCAGGGCGCCGACGGAGGTGATGTTGATGATGCGTCCGCCGCCGGCGGCCCGCAGCCGGGGCAGGGCGGCGCGGCTCACCAAAAAGGGGGCGGTCAGGTTGGTGGCGATCATGGCGTTCCATTGCCGGTCGGTGATCGCCTCAAACGGGGCGGCGTCGTAACGGCCGGCGTTGTTGACCAGCACGTCCAACCGGCCCAGCGGGTCAAGCACCGCCTCCAGGGCGGCGGCGGCCAGCGTGGGGCGGGTGAGGTCGGCGCGGATGCCGCCGGCCCGCACCCCCAGCGCCAGCAGCTCGGTTTCCAGCGCCGCCGCCTCCCTCTGGGAGTGGCGATAGGTGAAGGCGATATCAGCCCCCTGGCGGGCTAATTCCAGGGCGATGGCGCGGCCAATGCGGCGCGCGCCGCCGGTCACCAGCGCGACCCGCCCGGCTAACGGGCGATCTTGAAGCGTTGTTGCAGGCACACTTGCCATGCTATCGCAAAGGCTAGGAGGCGAAGCTCGCCCATCCCGCCGAGGGTGGCCGCTGGTCGCGCCACTCTGCTCGTGGCCCTTCCAAGCCGCCCCAACAGGAGTACCATGGCGGCATGTCACGGAGAAGCTGGGCGATTCTGCAGCACGTCGAGTGGGAAGGACCGGGACTGATTGCCGAGGAACTGGCGGCGCGCGGGCGCGGCTATCGCGTCTATCGCCAGGACCGCGACGATGGCCTGCCCGATGCTGACCACTTCGTTGGGCTGGTGGTCATGGGCGGACCGATGGGAGTCAACGACGGCGCCCAGCATCCGCACCTGGACCAGGAGCGCGAGCTGATGCGCGCGGCGGTGGCCCGCGGCCTGCCCGTGCTGGGTGTATGCCTGGGCGCGCAGTTACTCGCCGCGGCGCTGGGCGCGGCGGTGGCGCGCGGTCCGGAAGCCGAGGTGGGCGAAGGCGAAGTCACGCTCACCGAGGAGGGACAACGCGATCCTGTGCTCGGTGGCGCCGGCGCGCACCTGCCGGTCGTGCACTGGCATCAGGATACGTTCCAGTTGCCGCCGAACGCGGTCTGGCTGGCCAGCAGCGGCAAGTTCCCCCACCAGGCGTTCCGCTCCGGAGACACGGCCTATGGGCTGCAGTTCCACTGCGAGATGAATGCCGGCTTGACCGAAGCGTGGCGCCCGCGCCTGCCTGCTGGCATCGAGTTGCGCGACGCCCACCTCGCCCAAGTCGCCGGCCACGGACGGCGGATCATCGGCAAGTTTCTAGACCTGGCCTGAGTCGCTCGCCACCATTCGACGGTATTTTCCACAGGTTTTCCGCTGTGGAAATGTGATTACTGCGGATCGCCGTATTTTCGACAGACACAGCCGCGCCGGTTTGCGTATGATGCGATATCCGCATGGCGCTCGCTGACGCACTTTCGGTTCAAGGTTTGCCCGCCAACATCCTGGCGGAGCGCTCCGTCCTGGGCGCCATCCTGCTGGACAGCGTCAACTACTACCAGATCGCCGCCCTGCTCCGCCCTGACGATTTCCATCTCGACACGCACCGCAAAATCTACCGTGCCATCCGCGAGCTGGCGCAGACCAACACCGCCATCGACTACATCACGCTCGGCGATGCGCTGGAGCGCACCCACGACCTGGAGGCGGTGGGCGGCCACGCCTACCTCACCACCCTTACCGATGGCTTGCCCCGCGGCGTCAACGTCGAGCACTACGCCGCCATCATCAAGGACCGGGCGGTGTTGCGCGAGTGCCTGGCCAGCGCCAACGAGGTCTCGCAATCGGTGCTGGCTGGCGAGAGCTCGATCGAGGTGCTGGAGCTGGCGCAGCGGCGCTTCCTGGATATCGCCCAGGACCGGATTCAGGACGATCTCACCGCCCTCAGCGAGCTCACCGGCCCCGTCATCGAGAAGCTGGACGCGCTGCACGGCACCGAGATCACCGGCCTGAAAACCGGCTACGACAAGCTCGACCGCCTCACCGCTGGCCTGCAGCGCGCCGATCTGGTCATCATCGCCGGCCGCCCCTCGATGGGCAAAACCTCATTTGCCATGAACATCGTCGAGAACGCCGCCATCTTGTCCAAAGCCACGGCGGCCGTGTTCAGCCTGGAGATGAGCAAGGTGCAGCTGGTGCTGCGCATGATGTGCTCCAACGGCCGCGTCGACGCCCACAGCCTGCGCACCGGGTTTCTGGGCCGCGATGAGATCAATGCGCTCACCGAAGCCGCCGGCCGGCTGGCGCAGGTGCCCATCTATATTGACGACAGCTCCGGTATCGATCTGCCCTCGATGCGCGCCAAGTGCCGCCGCCTGATGGCGGAGCTGGCCGCCCAGCATCCACCGCGTACGCTGGATCTGGTGGTGATCGATTACCTGCAGCTCATGGGATCGAGCGGGAAATCGGAAAACCGGAACCTGGAGATTTCGGCCATCTCCCGCGGCCTGAAAATGCTGGCCAAGGAACTGAACGCCCCCGTGATCGCGCTCTCCCAGCTCAGCCGCGCCCCCGAGCAACGCACCGGGAACCACGAGCCCATCCTCAGCGACTTGCGTGAATCGGGCTCAATCGAGCAGGACGCCGACGTGGTCGCCTTCATTTACCGGGACGAGGTCTATCACAAAGACGACTCCCCGGACAAAGGCAAGGCCAAGATCATCATCGCCAAGCAGCGCAACGGACCGATCGGCGCGGTCAAGCTGGCTTTCATCCACGCCTACACCCGCTTCGAGAACCTGGCCGAGGATGCCGACGAGGATCCTGGCTACTAAACATTGGCGCGGGCCCCAGCGCGGCAAACTTGCCGCGCGTCCCGCTTATGCTCGCGCAGGCTTGGGGGCCCGGAGCCCCAAGCCGGCGCTGCGCCGCTTCCATTGGCGCGGGCCCCAGCGCGGCCTGCGCCGCGCGTCCGGCTTATGCTCGCGACTGGAGAGGGCTACTGAACCGGAATCATCGGTGCAGGAGCGGCGGGGTGGGGGTTGACCCAGATGATGTTGGAGAGCTTGTAGCTCGGCAGCGTCGTTCTGGCGATCTGCTCGGCTTGCTTTTTCTCCTTATTGGAGGCCACCGTGCCAAATAGTGTCACTTCATTGGCGTAGACGGTGGAGGCGACCTGGGCCAGACCGGCCTGGGCGTTCAAGGCCAGATCCAGCTTGGCTTGGGGATCGTTGCCGTTGCCGACCAGCGCACTGGTGGCGCTGGACGTTGGCGCCGCCGGGGCGGCGGTGGCAAAGGGGTCCTTGTCGACCACGATTTGGCTCTTAACGCTTTTCACGCCGGCCACGGCCTTGACCGTGGCAATGGCGGCGTCCGCCTGCGTCTGGGTGGTAACCACGCCGTTGAGCGAGACATCGCCCTGATCGGTCACGTTGACGGTGATCGGGGTGGTGCTAAGGGTGGCCGTGCGGGTGAGCGCCTCCATCACATCGCTGGTGAGAGCGGTGTGGGCAGCGGGGTTGGACGGCGGCGCCGGGACGGCGGCGGCAGGAACCTGGGCCGATTCCGCGAGGTTAGGGGTGGCGGGGCTGGCGCTTGGGGTGAATTGCGCCCCAAGGGGCAACAGGCAGGCGGCCAAAACCACAACGGGCAGGGCAAACTTCATCCAAATCCTCCGGAAGGTAAAAACGATGAGTGCTGCCTTTAAGTTACCAGATTCCGCACCCTGGATGATTACAATGGGGGGCATGACGTGCGCTGACCAGATGCAGATCGGTTTGCGGCGGTGTGTGCCCCATCAGCGGCTGGGGGATGCGCTCGAGATCATGGGTGAGGAGAACGTGGATTGGGTGGCCGTGGTGGAAAGTCACGAAAGTTCGAGCTTTCTGGGCTGGATCACGGCGCAGCGCGCGGCGGTGTTTTTGGCGGTGTTCGACCGCCGTCCGTCGGAGGCGATGTGCCGCGAGTTGATCACCAAGCCGCCCGCCGTGCTAGCGTCGTCGGAGGACGTCGAGGAGGCGCGCCGCACTGTGGCCCGCTGCGGCGTTCACCGCCTGCCAGTCGTCGACGACGGCCTGCTGGTCGGCGCCTGGGGGCTGGAGTAGGCGCTCAGGGCACAGCCGGCGTCGCCAGCACCTCGACGTTGTAGGTGGTTTTGCCGGCGGCGTCATTGAACTCCGCCACCGAGGCACGGGTGCCCAGCGGCACCACCGCGTTGATGGTGGCGTCTGTGCTGCGCAATACCGGGGGCTGCGCCGAGCCACCCGATGCCGGGGGCACCACTGCGGAGATCGATAGTTGCAGGTCGAGTCGCAAATGTCCTGGTTTCGTGCTGTGGTCCGCGGGGAGCTGGCACGTCAGCTTGAATCCAATAGGCACATAGGTGAATTGGTCGGATGACGACTTCACCGGTACACGGTCGCCGGTTTGAATGGTGTCTTGAGATCCCTCCAACACGATGAAGGAAAAATTATGGCTGGGACCGGCGGCACCGGCCGCGGCGTCGCGGATGGTTACCTGGATATGAAAGGCGGCCTCCGGCCCCACAGGAGCCGCGGCTGGCGGCTTCTGGCCCAGGGCGAGGGAGGCGAGCGCGAGCAAGGCCAGGGCCAGAATAAACGATGGCATTTTCATTGCTTTTCTCCTGTAAGTTTTGCGTCGCCGGGCGGGTTGGGTGGTTGAAACTCGGGCCCGGCGAACAGCTGGGTCAGTGCCCCGGGTTGATCGGCAACGAGGCGCGCCAATAGCCGCTCCTGGGCCGTGGGATGAAGGGCGCGTGCATCCGGCGGCGGCGCCGTCGGGGGTAGCCGGGCGGCCCGCGCGGGCACGGACACGCTGACGACCGGTGGTGCCGGCGCAGGCGGGGCAAAAACGACCTGCGGGACCGGAGCCGCGAACCGCCGCCAGGTCGCTCCGGCCAGTACCAGCATGCCGGTCAGGCACAGCGCGCACGCTGCCGCCCAG
>JANWJU010000149.1 GCA_025451775.1 Terriglobales bacterium | reverse complement strand
GTGCGCCAACTACTGTTGGCGCTGGCTTCATTCGTGCGCCAACTACTGTCGGCGCTGGCTTGTTCCTTGGCTTGTTCTTTGGTGGGCTCCATTCCAAGTTGATTATGACCGCGCCCGGCCGCCCCGGGCGGGTGTAACCGTTCCACACGGTTACCTCTCCGGCCCCCACCAAGCGCCGCCACGCCACCGTAAGGGCACCGTATCCGCTGCCACATCATTGCCAAAGACGCTACACTGCGGCGGGTAACGCTCCGTCATGCCATCTCCATCCCCGCAACCCAGCCCTGAGACCCCGACCCGGGCGCGGCAAGGCGTCGTCGGCTTCGCCGTCTCCCTCGCCGTGCTGAGCTACCTCGACCGGGTGGCCATGGCCCAGGCGGCGCCGCTCATCGCCCGCGACCTCCATCTGAGCACCATCGCCCTGGGCTCGGTGCTGGGTGTGTATGCGTTCAGCTACGCGCTATTGGAGCTGCCCAGCGGCTGGCTCGGCGACCGCATCGGCCCCCGCCGCGTCCTCACCCGCATTGTCATTTGGTGGTCGGCCTTCACCATCCTCACCGGCGCCATGTGGAGCTACTGGTCGATGTGGATCACCCGCCTGCTGTTTGGCGCGGGTGAGGCCGGTGGCTTCCCCACCTCCGCCAAGGCCATGACCACCTGGTTGCCGCCCCAGGAGCGCGTCCGCGCCCAGGCCTGGGTCTGGGTGGGCGCGCGCTGGGGCGGCGCCTTCACCCCCCTGCTGGTGGTCTTCCTGCTGCGCTACATGAGCTGGCGCTACGCCTTCGGCGTGTTTGGCCTGATCGGCGGGGTGTGGGCGGTGTGGTTCTACTCCTGGTACCGGGACAACCCCGCTCTCCACCCCGGCGTGAATGCCGCCGAGTTGGCGCTGCTGCCCCGTCCGTCGAAAAAATCGGCCACCAGCCCCACCCCGTGGGCGGCCATCCTCAGCAACCGCTCGGTGCAGTTGCTCTGTTTTCAGTACTTTTGCCTGTCGTTCGGCTGGTTCTTCTTCATCACCTGGCTGCCCACCTACCTGCACGAAAACTTTCATCTCTCCCTGGCGAGAACGGCGGCCTTTGCCATCTGGCCGCTGTTCTTCAACGGCGTGGGATCGTTATTCTGTGGCTCGATTTCCCGGCCCTGGGCGCGCTGGTTGGGGAATCTGGGCCGGAGCCGCCAATGGCTGGCCGGGGTGGGCCTGGGCTTGGCCTGCTTTTTCCTAGCCTTGGCCGCGTTTATGCCCACTGTTACTGGCGTGGTCCTGATGATGGCGCTCTCCAGCTTCTTCAACGACTGGGCCATCCCCACCTGCTGGGCCGCCTGCATGGATGTGGGCGGCGAGTACGCCGGCACCGTCTCCGGTCTGATGAACACCTTTGGCAGCGCCTCCGGCTTCATCGCCACCGTGCTCACTGGCTTCGTCCTGCACTGGACCAACAACAACTGGCATCTCTACATCTTGATCATGGCCGCCATGTACGTTCCCGCCGTGATTGCCTGGGGTTGGCTTGATCCCGTGACCCCGTTCCGGCCCGAGGCCGCCATCCAATAATCATGGGCTTGGCATCGTGGACATGGCTGGGCCACGCCAGCTTCCTGATTGAGGCCGCGGACGGGTTCCGCCTGCTGACCGACCCTTACGATCCCGAGATCCTGGGCCTGCGCCCCATCGCCGAACGCGCCGACGTGGTCATCCGCAGCTCCGCCGACGACCGCGCCCACGCCTGCATCGACGGCCTCCCGGGCGATCCGCTGGTCATCACCGCCACCGCTCCGCCGGAGCAGGACGTCCGCGGTTTGAACCTCCGCACCATCCCCAGCCGCGAGGGCAGCGATAAACCTCAGCCGCGCGACAACGCCATGTACCGCTTGGTCATCGACGGCATCGAGATCGCCCACTTCGGCGACGTCGGCAACCGCCTCAGCCGCTCTCAACTGCAGCAGCTTTGGGGCATCGACATCGCTCTCGTTCCCGTCGGCGGTCCGCCCACCATCCCGCTCCCGGATCTCCACGCCGCGCTGGCCCTGCTGCAGCCCAAGCTCGTGATCCCGATGCATTACCGCATCCCCGGCGCCAAGCCGCGCATGCTCCCGGTCACCGAGTTCACCGCCCATTACCGCCCGGACCAAGTCACCTGGGCGCCCGCGCCCACGTTGGCGTTGTCGCGCGCCGATCTCACTGGCCCCATGCGGCTGGTGGTGCTGCCGCCGCGGCAGATTGGCGGCTAAAAGGCGCTCGGCTTGGGAACCGCGCCAATACGGCGCAGGCGCATCAGGTTGGTCGAACCTTTGGCGCCCACCGGGGTACCGGCGATGATGCCGACCACGTCGCCGGGCTTGACCATGCCTTCCGCCAGCAGGCGGGTTTCGGCCTCGTGCGTGAGCTCGTCGATATCCTGCATCGCGCCCGTGCGCCGCGCCAGAACGCCCCAGAGCAGGCCCATCTGCGGATAGGTTTCCGGATTCGGAGTGAACGCCACTATGGGCACGCACGGACGGTACTTCGACACCAGCCGTGCCGAGGCCCCGGTTTCGGTGAACACGACCACCGCTTTCATCCTCAGCTCCTCGGCCGCGCGGCACACCGCCTGCGCCACCACCTCGCTGATGCGCAAGGTCGTGGCCCGCGCCGGGCGCGGCGGCTCAGCGATGTTCGCCTCCGCCTCGCGGATAATGCGGTCCATCATCCGCACCGCCTCCACCGGATACTTGCCCGCCGCCGTCTCCCCGGAGAGCATGAGCGCATCGCTGCCGTCGAAGATGGCGTTGGCCACGTCGGACGCCTCGGCGCGCGTGGGGCGCAGATTCTTTTCCATCGAATCCAGCATCTGCGTCGCCGTGATCACCGGTACGAGCGCATCGCGGGCACGCAGGATGATCTGCTTCTGCACCACCGGCACGCGCTCCGGGCTCATCTCCACCCCCAAATCGCCCCGCGCCACCATAACCGCGTCGGCCACGGCCAGAATGCCATCCAAATGCTCGATGGCCTCCGGCTTTTCGAGTTTGGCGATGACCAGCGGACTCTTCCCGGCTCGCTGAATCAGCACTTGCGCCGCTTCCACGTCTTTGGGGGAACGGACAAAGCTGAGCGCCACGTACTCGACTCCAGCTTCCAAGGCAAACGCCAGATCGATGGCGTCTTTCTTGGTCAGCGACGGAATCTTCAGCTTGACGCCCGGCAGATTGATGCCCTTGTGCTCACCCAGCAGACCGCCGTTTTTCACTCGGCAGGCCACGTCCTTGCCGCGCACCGAAAGCACCCGCAATTCGATCCCTCCATCGGCCAGCAGGATGGTGTCGCCAGAGCCGACCGAGCGCGGCAACCCACCGAAGGTCGTGCTCACGCCCTCGGCCGTGCCGGCCACATTGCGCGTCGTGAGAAAGAAGGTCTGGCCAGCGCGCAGACGCACCGCCCCCCCGCCGGCGATGAGTCCGGTCCGGATCTTCGGCCCTTGCAGGTCGGCGAGAATGGCAACCGCTTTTTTGCGCTGATGGGCCGCCCGCCGGACCGACTTCACCAGCCGCGCGTGGTCCTCGTGCGTGCCATGGGAGAAGTTCAGCCGGGCCACATCCATCCCGGCCACCACCAGTTTTTCAATCATCGCTGGCGTCGCGCTCGCCGGCCCCAGCGTACAGACAATTTTCGCCCTGCGTTCCGCCATCCAGAACAGATCTTAGCGGAACTTCCCTGCCCGGTAACATCAATCGCCGACAGGAATCGGCCGGCGGCCTATTTCTTCAATGCATAGGCGACGATCTCGACCGGCCTCGCCATCATCTCCGCGCGGGTCAGCGTGGGGTGGGCGAAGACGTCCATGCGGCCGCCACCCGCGGCAATCGTGGCCACGTACTGCACTCCCTTGCTCATGTAGGTCATGGGCGTGGCATAGGCGCTGTTCGGCAGCGGCGCCGACCAGATCTCCTTGCCGGTCTTGGGGTCAAAGGCGCGGAACGTGGAATCCACGGTCGAGCCGATGAACAGCACCCCGCCGGCGGTGGTGATGGGCCCGCCGGCGTTGGGCGTGCCCGTATCCGGAATGCCACGCGCGGTCAGCTCTTTGTACTCGCCCAGCGGCACCCGCCAAACGAAGTCGCCGGTGTTGGCGTTGATGGCCATCAGCTCGCCCCACGGCGGCGCGCTGCACGGGTAGCCTTCGGCATCCTCAAACGGAATCTTGCGCTTGGCATAAGAGGACAGCACACCTGAGGACATCGTCGGCGCCAGCTTGCCCATGGTGCCCAAGTCGCGCGTGTTCACGATGACGTAGCCCAGCTGCGGATCGAAGCTCGCACCCGACCAACTGGGTCCGCCTTCGGAGGAGGGAAACACCAGGCTCGGCTCCATTAAGTAGGGCGTGTCCGGGCCCGCCTGCACGGCCTTGTCATACTGCGCCAAGCAGGATTTGGTGGCGGCCGGCGAGATGCGGCTGACCTCGTCCCGGGTCATGCTGATGCGCGCAATCGGCAGAGGTTTAATGGGGAACGGCTGCGTGGGCGAGGAGATTTCGCCGGGGGCATCGCTCGCCATCACCGGGCGTTCTTCCATGCCGAAAACCGGATCGCCGTTCAGGCGGTTGAAGATGAACATCAACCCGTTCTTATCGGTCTGGGCCACGGCTGGAATGTCGACCCCGTTCTTCTTGACCGTGATCAACGTCGGCGGCCCATTCACATCCCAATCGAAGGTGTCGTGATGCGTCAGCTGCTGGTACCACACCAGCTTGCCGGTGTTGGCATTGAGACAGATCACGCTGGCGGCGTACAAATCCTTCCCCGGACGGGAACCGCCGTAGTTTTGATCGGTCGCATTGCCGAGCGCGATGTAAACCAGCCCGCGCGCGGTATCCACCGTCATCGGCACCCAGCTACCAGGTCCATGGCGGTCCTGCCAGCCATTCGGGCCCCACGTCCCGAAATTGGCATCCCCCGGCTGCGGCACGGTATGGAAATCCCACACCTGCTTGCCGGTATCAAGGTTGATCGCGCGCGGGTCGCCACGATAGCCGTACCGGCCCTGCTCGCCGGTGGACGGCACGACGATGGCCAGGTTCTTATAAATCGCCGGCATGGCGTCAAAGGAGTACCGCGGCCCATACTTCGGGTTGATGAAATCGTGAACATTCACCACCCAAGGCTTGCCATTGTGCTGCGTCAGCTTTCCGGTTTTAAGATCCACCTGGATCAGGTAGCCGTTGGTGAGAGTGGCCACAATGGCCGGTGGCATCTGGGCGTCGCCCGGCCAGTAGGAGATGCCGCGCGGGGCAAAGTTCGATTGCGGGGTTACCGTCTTGGCATCAAACTCCCACAATTTCGCCCCCGTCGAGGCATTGAGCGCCAACAGGGTGCCGCCGGTCGTGGAGGTATACAGCACGCCGTTGATCACCAGCGGCGTGACCTCCCACCCCGTAAACCCGCCGGGCTTTTCAGTGACCTTGTACGTCCACGCCACTTTCAAATCTTTGACGTTGGCGGGCGTGATTTGCGTCAGGGTCGAGAACTTGGTCCCCCCGGGGTCGTTGCCAGGATTGGACCAGTTGGCCTGTGCACCCAGCAACGTTAGTCCGGACAGAACGATCAGTGCAAGACGGGATGGTTTCATGGTCCAGCTCCTAGGAAACGTTATCGAGCGGCCCATACAGCAGGCCCGCGGCCGCCCACTCCTGGCGCAGCGCCAGCAGATCGCGTTTCATGTTCCCCAGCACCACGGCACGCGGGAGAGTGATCTTGTCGCTGGCGTTGTTAGCGCCACCGTTGGGGTATTCGGCCTGAATTTCCACCGGCCCGGAGAAATGTATTTCCTTCAAGATCGTGGCAAAAGTCGGCAGATCCACCATGCCCGTATTCAGCGGCACAGCCAGCTCACGCCAGCTTGGCTTCATGCCCACCATGGTGAAGCCACCTCGGCCCGGTCCCGCTCCGCCTCCAGGTCCCGCTCCGCGCCCCGGACCCGCGGCGCCGCTACGGCCTTCAGCCCGGCCCGCTCCCGCCGCCCCACCGCCTGCAGCCCCGGGCGCGCCGCCACGGCCTGCACCACGGGCTCCGCCGCGGCCGCCCCGGCCGCCGCCGCCGAACTGGAATGGCTGGTTCAGGCTCTTCTCCTCCGCCGCGCTCATCGGTCCGCCCTCGTCGACCTTCAGCGTCGGCTCCAGCACGTAGTCCTTGCACGAGATACCAGCGACATACGGGCCCGCTGCGCGCAGGCTGGTCACCCAGGTACCGCCGCCGCCGGCCACGGTCATGTGGCCGATATCGTAGTGAAAGCCCACCTGCTTGGGATCGAACTCGCGCAGCACGCTCAACATGTCCCAGACCGCCGCCCCAACCGTGCCGGCGCCCGAGTAGGTGTGATACATGGCGGTCATGCCATATTTGGCATTCAAGGCCGCCAGCCTCGCCACCCGCGGCTTGAGCGCGTCCAACTGGACCTGCACCGGCTGATTCTGCTGGTAGCGGAACGTGCCCCACCAGTAATGGTGAATGCCGAGGCTGGAGGCGGTAGCCAGAATCTCTTCGGCGTAAGGCGAATCGGCGTCGGTGATGGGGCAGGTGATGGTCACCACCTGCAGACCGTGTTTGCGGATGGCGTTGACGAAGGGCGGCAAATCCGTCTTCACCCGCGCCGGATCCACGTGGCCGGGGTAAGGTCGCACCGTGATGTCCACGCCGTCATAGGACATCTCGATGGTGGCTTCGGCAACCTCATCGGCGGTGCGCAGCCATTGCAGATGCCGCGAGTATGCGTCGACGCGCAGCGGGCCAGGTGCGAAGGCAGCGGCCGGCGCCCCGCCTCCGAAACCGCCTTGCGCCCTGGCGCCATGGGCGGCGGCCAGCGCCGCCAGCGTACCCGCTCCTGCTTGAAAGAACTCGCGCCTTTTCATCATGTCCTCTTTATCGGTGCGCCGCGCTGCCGTTCAGCATACGCCGCCACCGCCGCGCTGCCGCCAGGTTTACGGTAGCGTCACGGTAACGCCGCGCTGGCCACTACGACCGCTCCAAGGCACTGGCGTGCACCCATTCCTCGGCGGGCGGGGCCGGCTCGTCATTGCCCCAACTAAGGAACTCGGCGATGTCCCAGTAGCCGGTGCGCGGCATGGGAATTTCGGCCTTGGTGCGGACCTCCAACAAGTAGGGACGCTCCGAGGCGAGCGCCCGTTCCAGCCCGGCGCCGATGGCGTCCGGCTCCTCGACCAACCCCGCCTCGATCCCAAACGCCTTCGCCAGCAGCTGGAAATCGGGGTTGTAGGGCTTCCCATCCGGCGTGGTGAACTCGGTGCCGTAGACGCTCTTGAAATACGTCGTCCCCACAGTGCGGATGGTGGAAAAACAAAAATTGTTGAACAGCACCCACACCACCGCCACTCCCAGCTCCACCGCCGTGGTGAGGGCGCCGAGCACCGACAGCAGCCCGCCATCGCCGACCAGGCAAATGACCTTGCGACCCGGCGCGGCCATCTTGGCCCCAATCGCCGCTGACGGCGCAAACCCCATGGTCGCCATGCCGCCCGAGGTGATAAACCCGCCTGGGGAATAACACGGCAACTGCTGCCCGGCGCCGTTCTTGTTCCATCCCACGTCAGTCACATAAATGGCATCGCGCGGCGCCACCTTCGCCAGCTCGGCCAACAGCCGGGCCGGGTGGATGGGCTTGCTGGCATCCTGTTGGGACTTGGTCAACTCCTGCTGCCACGTCCGCCGCCGCTCGGCGAGCTGGCGGGCGGCCTCAGGCCGCGGTTTCGCCTGCGGCCGCAGCCGCTCGATCAATGCCCGCAGCGTGGCCTTGGCATCACCCACGATGCCCACCTCGACCGCATAAATCTTGCCGATCTCCTGCGGGTCGGCGTCAATCTGAATCAGGCGCGTGGGTGGAATGGCGAAGGTGAACTTCGGGTTCCAGGAGCTGCAATCGGCTTCGCCAAAGGCGGTACCCAAGGCGAGAATCACGTCGGCGGTGCGGAGGGTATCGTTGGCGGGGCGTGTGCCCCAGATGCCGGCCACGCCCAACGCCAGCGGATGGTCCTCTGGCAGCAGCCCCTTGCCGATGAGGGTGGTGGCGACGGGCGTGCCGGTCATCTCGGCCAGCTCGCGCAACTCCTCCCACCCCTGGCTGAGCAACACGCCGTTGCCGGCGAAGATGACCGGCTGGCGCGCCTGGGCCAGCAGCGCCGCCGCTGCCGCAATCCCGCCGGCATCCCCCACGGCTCGACCGTAATTGGGGCGGCGCACCCGCATGTTGACGTTGCCAGCCTTCAGGGGCGCAGAAAACGTATCCATGGGCACGTCAATCAGCACCGGGCCGGGGCGGCCGGTCTGGGCCAGGTTGAGCGCGTGCGCCATGACGTCGGGCAGCAGCTGCACATCGTCCACCCGCCACACCCGCTTGCAAATCGGCCGGTAAATATCCCCTTGTGAGGCATCGGCGTGGAAGCGGATGCCCTGGTGCGGCTCACGGGCGTGGTTGTAGGAGGGCGTATTCCCGGCAAACACCAGCATGGGCGTGGAATCGGCGGCGGCCGAAGCCACCCCGGTCAGCGCGTTGGTCATGCCCGGGGAGATATGCACGTTCAGCACCGCCAGCCTATGGGCGGCGCGCGCATAGGCGTCGGCCGCGTGCGCCGCCATCTGCTCATGCCGGAAGGAGATGTACTCGATCCCCATCTGATGGCAGGCGTCAATCAGTGCGTAGTTGGTATGGCCGCACTGGCCGAAGACTTTTTCCACGCCCTCCTGCTTGAGGCAGGCGGCGATAAACATGGCTCCGGTCATCACTTCAGGCATCGCTTCAAGCTTCGCGTCTCTCAATGGGTCTCCTCCTGCGCCAGGCTCCCCGTCCAACGTAACGTGATGAGCCGATCTTCCTTCATTTCCCGCACCCACGCGCCCGCGGCCGCATCCCCTACCCAAACTCCTGGGCGGGAGGCATCCGGTTGGCTGATTATCGGGACGACGCGATCGCACCACGAGCCGACGATCGCCAGCCGCGCCGGTTGCGATTCATTGGAAGTTTGGGCCAGCATGCAATCCAAAATACCGAAGAATTTAGGGTCACACCAAGGCTAGCATCGCCACCGCGGCGCGAGGCGATAGTAACCGTGGGGACACGGTATCGCGACCTCGATGGCGCTCGCTGGGCCTCAAGCCCCGTCTTCCAGTTCGGAGCCCGGCTCGCGGCGGCAAGGGTATCCGGTAGCCGTGACACCGTAACCCTTTAGGGCAATGCCGGGTGCCTGGATTAGGCTGGGAGAAGAGGACTACAGGAGCGTACATGGCGCGAAGCATGACCGAAGAAGAGAAACAACTGGTGCATGAAATGCTGCGGCGGGCGCGCGCGGCCATGACGGTGGCGTTCGAGTTTCATCAGGAAAAGGTGGACGATCTGTGCCGCGCCGTCAGCTGGGCAACGGCGAATGAAGCGACCTTTGTCGCCCTGACGGAAATGAGCGTGGCCGAGAGCGGGATGGGCAACGCCGACGGCGGCAAGACGCGGCGTTTCAAGATCATGGGGATTCTCCGGGACGCTCTGCGGCAAAAGAGCATCGGCGTCATCGAGGAAATCCCCACCAAGGGCATCGTGAAGTATGCCAAGCCCGCCGGGGTCATCGCCAGCTTGCTGCCGGTGACCAATCCCCTGGTGACCATTGTCGCGACGGCCATTAATGCGCTGAAATGCCGCGACGCCGTGATCTTTTCGCCGCACCCGGCCAGCCGGCGCACGGCGTTGGAGACGGTGCGCGTCCTGCGCGAGACGCTGCGGCGCGAAGGCGTGCCCGAAGACCTGGTGCAGTGCATCGATAAGCCGAGCATTCCAGTCGCACAGGAGCTGATGGCGATCTGCGATCTGACCGTCGCCACCGGCGGCGCCGCCATGGTCCGCGCCGCCTACGGCTCCGGCAAACCGGCCTACGGCGTGGGCGCGGGCAACGCCACCATGATTATTGACGAGACGGCCGACATTGCCGAGGCCGCAAAGAACTCGCGCATCAGCAAGACCCACAACAACGGCTCGGGTTGCTCATGCGACGGCAATCTGCTGGTGGAGGATTCGATTTACGATCGTTTCCTCGAACAACTCCGGAAAGAAGGCGGCTATCTGGTTTCGCCCGCGGAGAAGAAGCTGCTGGAAGCCGCGATGTGGGATGCCGAGGGCCATCGCACGCTCGACACCGTTGCCCGCGCCGCCACCAAGGTGGCCGAGCGCGCGGGCTTCAAGGTCCCCGCGGATACGAAGTTCCTCATCGTGCCGGAAAGCCACATCGGCAAGGAGCACCGCTTCTCGGGAGAAAAGCTGACCACGGTCCTCGCCATTTTCCGCTACCAAAGCTTCGACACGGTCTTGGACATGGTGGACCAGATTCTGGAGGTCGGGGGCAAGGGCCACTCCACCGGAATCTATACGTTCAATCCCGACCATATCCGCGCCCTGGCGCTGCGGGCGCCGGTGAGCCGCATCACCGTGCGGCAGCCGCAGGTCTCGGCCAACGCCGGGTCCTTCACCAACGGCATGCCGATGACGGCCAGCCTGGGATGCGGCACCTGGGGCGGTAACATCGTCAGCGAGAACATCTCGGTCAAGCACTTCATGAACACGACCTGGGTGAGCGTGCCAATTCCGGAGGACAAGCCGACCGAAGAAGTTCTCTTCGGCCGCTTTTTCAACTCGGCGATCATTCCCGTGTCCGCCCCGGCGCCGCTTTGAACTTTTTTTTCGGCCGGGATGTTGGGGCCGCTGATGTGGCCTCACCGGCGGCGGCGAGATTCAGCCGGCGCACCACCGCCTGGAAACGCGGGTCCTGGCGCAGGTCGTCGAACCTCGGGTCCACGTTGAGATAGACCAGCTCAAAACACCGGTCCTGGCAGGCCTTGGCCAGCCACTCGAAACCGGTGTCGCGCTGGCCCAAGGCAAAGTCGATGGCCGCGAACTCGATCGGCGAGACGTAGCGCTCCGGCGCCATTGTTTTCAGGTTCTGCAGCTCCTTCTGGCAGGCTTGCCGCTTCTTGGTGACCGCGTACAAATGCGCGAGCGCCCCGTGGAAGCGAGGCGATGACGGCACCAGGCGAATCGCATTCTGGAACGCGGCCGCCGCCTCTTCGTAATCGCCGCGTTGCTCCTGAATACAGCCCAGCGTCCAAAAGGCCGGTGCGAAATGGGGGTTGAGCTCGATGGTGTGGTCGCACTGTTCCAAGGCCAGATCAAAATCCCGCCGGTAATAGTGCACCACCGCCACATCGCGCGCGATGATGGCCGACACCGGATCCACCGCCTGCGCCAGGCGCAACTCCTCCAGCGCCTCCGCCAGCCTTCCCAGCGGCACCAGACAACTCATGGCAAACCAGTGCCGTGCCGTGGCGTAGCCCGGATCAAGGCGGAGTGCGAGCAGGAACTGCCGCTGCGCCCCCGCCCAATCCCAATCCTGGCTGGCCTTGACGTGCGCCAATGAGGCCTGCGCCTCGGCCGAGTTGGCATCCAGCATCACCGCATTGGCGGCGCTGGAGGCCGCCTTGGTCCACACCTCGGCCGGCGACAGCACGCCGTAGTGCCCCAGCAGCGAATAGGCATCGGCCAAGCCGGCGTGCGCCAAGGCGAATTGCGGATCCTCCACCAGCGCCCGCTCAAAAAGTTCAGCGGCGCGGCGCAGCCCCTCCTCGGTACGCTGGCCCATGTGATAGCGCCCCTGCAAGTAGAGGTTCCGCGCGGCCAGATTCTCGGCCAGGTGCACGCCCGCCGCCGTCCCCTGCAAACCCGAGGCCAGCCGGGCCGCCAAGCGCCGCGCCGCTTCTTGTTGCAACTCCAGCGCCTGCGCACTGGGGCCCTCCAGACTGTCGGCCCACACGTAACAGCCGCTGGCGCGATCGGCGAGATGCAGCAGGATGCGCAGGCCGCTCTCCGGCGTTGTCCCGCCCGCCCGCCCGCCTCCCGCCCCGCTCGTCACCCGCACGCTCCCGCCCACCTGCAAGGCGGCGCCGGGGAGATTAGCCATCCCGTCCGCTTCCCCGCTCTCGTCGGTCAACACGCGCAGCCGTGCCACTTGCGCCAGCGCGCACACCATCTCCTCGCGCAGCTCCTGGCAAAAACTGGCGAGCGTGTGCCCGGGCGTAAAATCCTGAAACGCCAGCACCGCCACCACGTTGCGGTTGGCCAGCACCAGCGGCAGCGACGCCGGCGCGGTGCGCGCCGGCTGGGCGTTGAAGGCGGGGGCATAGCCGCCCTTGGGCAGCTCGATGATCAGTTCCTGGGCGCCACCCTCGTCCCGGTAATAGCGCTCCAGCATCGCCCGCAGGCGGCGCGCCCGGACCCGCACAATGGGATCGATGCGGGGATCGAACGTGGCCGGCTTGTCGAACACCGCCACCCCGACCACGTACTCCTTGAGCTGGTCCTTGCGCCCCGCCAACGCCTCGGCCACGATGAATTCAAGGAAGCGGCGCAGCCGCCCAGCGCCACGGAAGGTCGCGCTGGCCGAGATGCGGCCAAGCTGCGCCACCACCTGCTGGTGCATGGCCTGCTGCGCCCGTTGCTGGGCATCGACCTCGGGCTCCCCTTCTGCCGCCGCCACACCGCAGTCTAGCGGGTTTGGCAGGGGTTTTTCAACGCCGCCGCCCCCGTCGAGAAGCTCGGCGGGGGCGGCGGGTTTGGGGCGGCTCCGCCCCACCACGGTCAGGCGCACCACCCTAGAAGGTGAACTTCAACGCCACCTGCATGATGCGGGGAGCATTGGCAGCGCTGGTGATGCGGGTCAAGCTGGAACCGCTGTTCAGGTTCGAGCCTGGACCTCCCAAGCCCGGATGATTGAAGAGGTTGAACGCCTCCGCGCGCAGTTCCACCTGCTTGCCCTCCATCACCGGGAAGGTCCGCCACAGCGCCGCGTTTACATCCCATTGGGAGGGCCCGAAATACTGGTTGACGGCCTCGTTACCGTAGTTGCCCGCGCCCGCGGGCACGAAGGCGCAGGGATTGAACCAGCTATGGTCATTGCCGACCGACGTTGGCGCGTTGGCATTGCACGCCGACGTACCGCCGGCCACCGGCCCGGGCTTGAACGGATCCCCAATCACGTTGGGGCGATCCGCGCCCACGCCCGTCAACGAGTTGTCCGTCCCATCGCTCACCGTGTAGGGGCTGCCGCTCGACCAGGTCACGATGCCGGACACGTTCCAGTAGCCGAGCACGCCCTGCGCCAGCACCGAGCGGAAGTGCGGCGTCTGCCCGATCAGGGACACGTTCACCGCCTGCGGCCGGTCGGTCGAGCAGTTGCCGTAGTCGCCTTCCGGATTGGCGGGATTCTGGAACGAGTTCCCGATATCCTGGCCGGAATTGGCGTTGGCCAGGCAGTGCGACCAAGTGTAGTTGGACAGAATCGAGAAGCCGTTGCTCAACCGATGCCGCAGCGAAAGCAGCAGGGCGTTGTAGGTGGCGCGGCCGATGGACTGCGCCTGCGTCAAGCCGCCATTGAACGCCGGCCCGGCGGCGGGGTTGGCCAGCGTCAATTGGAGCCGCGCATTCTCGTTGTTGACGCCATTCACCGAGGTGCGCGAACTGGAGTTGCACGTTGGGAACGTCACCGTCTGGCTCAGGTACTTCAGGGTGCAGGGACCGGATATGCCCGTCATCCCAGCCGTGCTCACGATGCCCGGCGCGGTCATGCCGGCGCTGATGACCACCGAGGGGTCCAGGTTCACCCCCGCCCAAATTTCGCTGCTGGTGCTGCCGATGTACGTCGCCGAAGCCAGCCAATTGGCGCCGAGCTGCTTCTCCAACGCCACGTTCCACTGCTGCGTCCGGCTCGGTTTGGCGCCCTGATCCTCAAATACATAGGTGCCGGTCGGCGGAAACAGCGTACTCGCGCCCGGCGTGGCGATGGGGAACGGATTCCCGCCAGGAACGCCGTAGAAGGGGTTGGCGATCCCGCCCCCCGCCAGCGGGTCGCTGGAGGCGGCATCGACCGGCTGGGGCGTGATGCCGACCGTGGCGCCCCACGGCGGATTCAGCACCACGTGCATGGTGTTCCAGAGCACCGAGGAATCGTAGGCGATGCCGTAGCCGGCGCGGATCGATTCCGCCCCCCGGCCACTCGGATCCCAGGCAATGCCGACCGTGGGCGCCCACTGATTGAGCGAGTTCTCGGTATCGGAGTGGCCATTGAATCCCGCATCCCCAGGGAACGTCACGCCGGGAGGGGCATTGGGGAAGATTGCGCTCGTCTTGCCCGCCGTGTAATTCGCCAAGTTGAAATCGGAGGCGTAGGCATATTTCGAGTGCTGCGGGAAAAACGGCTGCCAGCGCACGCCATAATTGACGGTCAGGCGCGAACTCGCATGCCAAGCGTCCTGAAAGTACACCACCGGCATGTTCTGGGCGTCGCGGCCCACCTGACCTCCGCCTTGGCTCAGGCTGTCCACATTGCCGGTAACGAAATCGGCCATGTTCTCGCCGGTGTAGGAGCTGCTGCCGGTCGAGAACGAAATGCGGGGGTTGACCTGGAACGTGCCGTCGGAGTTCATCTGCACATGCTGCCAGCCGCCGCCGATCTGGATATAGTGGGTGCCGCGCTGCCAGCCCAGCGATTCCGTCAGGCCAAAGTCGTTCTCGTAGTCATAGCCCAGGAAGCCGGGGCTGTTGAACAGCAGCTGAATCTGATTGGGTTGGATGCAACTGACGTTGGCGCCCATCGAGCAGAGCGTCGGGATGCGCGAGTTGGAAGTGCGGTTGGTGGCCGTGCGGGCGAAGCTCAGGCGGAAGGAGTTGACCATGGTCGGGCCCAGCGTGCGCGTGTCGCCCAACACGATGCTCTGGAACCGGTCGGCGAGCCCGCTGCCACTGCTGCTCAACAGGTTGAGCTTGCCCGGCGCCAGATACGAGAGCAGGTTGTAGTTGTCCACGAAGTAGCGCGCGAACAAGGCGTCGCTTGGAGTACGCTGATAGTCCACCCGGCCCACGTTTTGAAACTCATTGTCGTGCTGGTAGTTCGAGGTGAGGAAGTCGCCGCAGTTGTCGCTGGGCGCCGGCAGCAGGGCCGCATATTGGGCGGCGATTTTGGCCGACGGCGTCATTAGCCATTGGGGCTGGAGAATATTGCTGCCAGCCGTGGTGGTCAGCGGCTGCGCCGGACCGCCGTTGGGCGAGGGCACGGTCGAGTTCAGCGTAATGGGTTTTTTGTTCTGGCACACCGCGCCCAGAAAAGTTGTGAAATCACCCGCCAGGGTCGCCGGCGTGGGTACGATCTGGTTCCGGCCGGCCGTCTGCTGCCGCTCCGTCGTCCCCTGGAAACCATAGAAGAAAAACAGTTTGTTGTGCAGGACCGGCCCGCCGATGGTGCCGCCGAATTGATTGCGCTTGAGGCTGTCGCGGGTCGCCCCTGAAAGCTGACCAGAGTTGGTGGCGAATGCTTGGGTGCGGGCGTCCATCGAGCCGTTGCGCAAGAACTCGAACAGATCGCCATGGAAGTTATTCGTGCCCGATCTGGTGGCCCCGCTCACATTCCCGCCCGGCCGGTTGTCGCTGCCCGCCGCCTGGGCGCTGGAGGAAACCTTGAACTCTTGCAGCGCATCCGGAAACGGCAGCGGCTCGCCCACGTTGGTGCGGTAATCCATGTTGGGGGCGCCATCCAGCTGGTATTCGGTCGCGTTCGCCTGGCTGCCGGCGACCGAATACGATACGGAGCTGGGGAAATCGAGCGTGTTGGTCAGGCCGCCGGCTCCACGGGTGTCCACCGCCGCGCCCGCGAGCGCGATTAAATCCGTGGCCTGCCGTCCATTGAGGGGGAGATCGATCACCTGTTCCGGCTGGATCACCGTGCCCACGCTGGTGCTCTCCGAGTTCACCATCGAGGCGTTGGCCCGGACCTCGACCGTCTGCGCCATATCGCCGATCTGCAGGCCGACGTTCACCGTCGGGTTGCTGCCCACCTGCAACACGATGCCCGACTGGGTGAAGGTCTTAAATCCCTGTTTCGTGACCTCCAACTTGTAGGTCCCCAGCGGCAGCGCCGGGAGGAGGTAGGTGCCGTCCGCAGTGGTTTGCACCGTACGGCTGGCATTGGTGTTCACGTTGGTCGCCGTCAGTCTGGCGCCCGGGATCACCGCCCCTCCCGGGGCCGATACCGTACCGGAAATTTGCGAGGTCGCTTGCGCCGCCATCCCGATGGCGAGGCAGCATCCCAACAGGACGAGAGTTGCGACGAACGTTATGATCCGTTTCAACATGGCTGTCTCCACACTCCGGGACGGAGTGTAGTGCGTCCCGGTGGGGATGACAACCCAGTTACGGTAAATGCTACGGTTACGGCCTAATGGCCGCCGCTGCCCACGGGCGCCGGTTCGGCCGCGGCCTCGGCCACGTACTCGTCCACGGCCGTATGCGCCATCGAGCAGTGCTGCGGACCGCACATGGTGCAGAAGCTGGCGTCCTTGTAGCCCTCTTGCGGTAGCGTCTGGTCGTGGTAGGCGCGGGCGGTCTCCGGATCGAGCGCCAGCGCGAACTGCTGCCGCCAGTCGAAAGCTTTGCGCGCCCGCGAAAGCGCGTCATCCCGGTCCCGCGCCCCGGGACGGTGGCGGGCGATGTCGGCGGCGTGGGCAGCGATGCGGTAGGCGATCAGACCCTGCTTCACGTCCTCGGCGTTGGGCAGGCCCAAGTGCTCCTTGGGGGTGACGTAGCATAGCATCGCCGCCCCGTGCCAGCCGATCATGGCCGCCCCGATGGCGCTGGTGATGTGATCGTAGCCGGGGGCAAAGTCGGTGACCAGCGGCCCCAGCGTGTAGAACGGCGCCGCGTGGCACAGCTCGACTTCCTTCTCCACCTGAAGCTGAATCTGATCCATGGGCACGTGCCCCGGCCCCTCGATCATCACCTGCACCTCCTGTGCCCAGGCACGCTGCGTCAATTCGCCCAACGTCTTCAACTCGGCGAACTGGGCGGCGTCGCTGGCGTCGTGGATCGATCCCGGCCGCAGGCTGTCGCCCAACGAGAACGACACGTCGTACTTTCGGAAAATCTTGCAGATGTCGTCGAAACAATCGAAGAGCGGGTTTTCGGCGTTGTTTTTGACCATCCACTCCGCCAGGATGGCGCCGCCCCGGCTGACGATGCCGGTTATGCGGCCCGCGGTCAGCGGCAGGTACTCGAGCAGAATGCCGGCGTGGATGGTCATGTAATCGACCCCCTGCTCGGCTTGGCGCTCGATCGTCTCCAACAACAGCGCCGGCGTCAGGTCCCGGATCTGCTTCACCTTGGTCAGGGCTTCGTAAATGGGCACCGTGCCGATCGGCACCGGGGAATGCCGCAGGATGGCCTCGCGAATCGCCGGGATATCGCCGCCCGTCGACAGGTCCATGACCGTATCTGCGCCATAGTGCACGGCCACGTGCAGCTTCTCCAACTCCGCCGCGCGGTCGCTGGCCAACGAGGAGTTGCCGATGTTGGCGTTGATCTTGCAGCGGCTGCCCACGCCGATGGCCATGGGCTCCAGCTCCGGATGCCGGATATTGGCGGGAATGATCATCCGTCCCGCAGCCACCTCGGCCCGGATCAGCTCGGCTTCCACCCCTTCCCGCTGAGCGACGAACTCCATCTCCGGCGTGATCTCGTCCCGCCGGGCAAAGTGCAACTGCGTCATAACATCGGTACCCGCCGCGGTTTGGCGCGCGGCGCGATCAGCGATCCAGGATGAGCGGAGCATACGGATTCCTCAATCGAATTATGGCACGGGCCCCGGCTTCACTCGCCGAACGGATCGAGCAGCTCCAGCCCGGGCACGGTGATGAACTCGCGGTCGTGCGACAACAGCCGGGTCGCCCCTGCTTCCTGGGCCATGAGCCCGATTTGCAAGTCGAAGATGCCTCGATCCGTAACCCCCAAGCGGCCAGCCCACGCGATCAGCCGGCGATCAAACCCCGGCAGAGGCTGCCAGCAGGCCGCACCCGCGTCGGCGAGCGCCTGCAAGAAGCCATCGGCCTGATCGAACGTCGCCGCACCGCCCGGCGCCCGCGGATGCGTCACCACCCGCCAGAACTCCGCCACCACCGGCAGCGCCATGCCCCACCCCCGTGGATGCTGGCTGGCGTGGCGCACAATCGACACCGCCCGGCGATGGCGTGCGTCCCCGGCACGATGGGCGTAAACCAGAATATTGGTGTCCAGCGCGACCACGGCTCAGGGGCGGCCGCCGGCGGTGGAATCAAACCACTCCCACATGCGCTGACGACTTTTGATGAACTCAGGCGCCGAGCCCGGAGAGGTCACGATGCGCAGCGGCCGTTTGGGACGCGCCGATGCTAACTCCCGCCGTAAGGCTTGCTCCAGGATCGCGCGCAAGCTCGTATCCTGATCCACGGCCGCGCGTTTGGCCGCCCGCAGCAAGTCATCGTCGATTTCGACGGTCGTCTTCATACCCCCATTTTACCGTAATTATGGGGGTGGCGCGTCCCGGCCGGCGGCGGTACCATCAGAGCCTATGAGCTGGTACAACCTGGGTCTATTCCTGCACCTCGGCTGCGTGGTGGCGGCGTTCTGGTTCGCCGCCCAGATCCATGTCGGCATGGAGCGGCTGTGGTCGGCCGACACCTCCGGCCAAGCGCTGCAGGCGCTGGACCTCACCCACAGCGGCGCGCGCTGGATGCCCTGGATCGGCCTGGCGCTGTTGCTCACCGGCGCCTACCTGACGCAGAGCCGCTGGAATTGGGCCCTGCCCTGGATCAGTATTTCCATCGTGGGGCTGATCGCACTCGAAGGGTTCGGCGGCGCCAGCGGCAAGGGCCGCCGGAAACTGCGGCAGCGCCTGCAAGGACAACCGCTGAATGCGCCCTTGGCCCCCGAGTTCGTCGCCGCCGCGCGCGGGCCGTTGGCCCGTACCGTGCACTTCATGTTGCCCTTGCTCACCGTCGGCATCATGCTGGTGATGGTCACCAAGCCCGGCGCCCTCGGAGGCGTGATCGAACTGGTCGTCGCGGCCGCGATCGGAGCCGCCTGGGGCAGCCGCCGCAGCTTGAGCCCACGCCGCGAGCCCCACGAGGAGATTGCCCGTTCATGAGCACCACCGCCGCCATTCACCCCCCCGCCGACTTCGCTGCCGGCGCCCGCATCTCCAGCCGTGCCGCCTACGATGAGCTGCGCCGCCTCGCCTTGGCCGATCCCGAGGCCTTCTGGAGCGCCCGCGCCCGCGCCGGGCTGCACTGGTTTACGCCCTTTGAAACCGTGCTCAACTGGCAGCCGCCGTTTGCCGAATGGTTCACCGGCGGCACGCTTAACGCCTGCACCAACTGCGTCGACCGCCATCTCACCGGATCGCGCCGCAACAAGGCGGCGATCATCTGGGAGGGCGAGAACTTCGAGCAGCGCATCCTCACCTACCAGGAGCTGCATCGGCGCGTCTGCAAACTGGCCAACGTGCTACTCGGGCTCGGCTATAAAAAAGGCGACCGCGCCATCATCTACCTGCCCATGATCCCGGAGGCGGCGGTGGCCATGCTCGCCTGTGCCCGGTTGGGCATCATCCACTCGGTCGTCTTCGCCGGCTTCTCCAGTGAAGCGCTGCGCACCCGCATGGACGACCTCGAAGCCCAGCTCGTCATCACCGCCGACGCCGGCCGCCGCCGCGGCAAGGAAGTCCCACTCAAAAAGAACGTCGACGCTGCGCTCGAACACTGCCCCGGCATCCGCCACTCCATCGTCTACCGGCACACCGGCGCCGCCGTCGAAATGCGGGAGGGCCGCGACCTCGACTGGACCGAGCTTATGCGCGGCAGCGCCGAAAGCTGCCCCGCCGAGCCCGTGCCGAGCGAGCATCCACTCTACGTGCTCTACACCAGCGGGACGACCGGTAAGCCCAAGGGCGTGGTCCACTCCACCGCCGGCTACCTGTTGCAAACCCAGTCCACCATGGAGTGGGTCTTCGATCTGCGCGAGGAGGACGTCTACTGGTGCACCGCCGACATCGGCTGGGTCACCGGACACTCCTACATCATCTACGGCCCGCTCGCCGCCGGCGCCACCACCCTCATGTACGAAGGCGCCCCCGACTGGCCCGAACCCGACCGCTTCTGGCGCCTCATCGAGAAGTACCGCGTCAACCTCTTCTACACCTCGCCCACCGCCATCCGCAGCTTCATCCGCCAGGGCAACGCCTATCCCGAACGCCACGACCTCTCCAGCCTGCGCCTGCTAGGTTCCGTTGGCGAGCCCATCAACCCCGCCGCCTGGAATTGGTACCACGCGATCATCGGCGGCAGCCGCTGTCCCATCGTGGATACTTGGTGGCAGACCGAAACCGGCGCCATCCTCCTCTCACCCGTCCCCGGCGCGGTGGCCACCAAACCGGGCTCGGCCACGCTCCCGCTGCCCGGTATCGATGCCGACGTCGTGAACCTCAAGGGCGAGCCCGTACCCGACGGGGAACAAGGCTACCTCATCCTGCGCACGCCTTGGCCCTCGATGTTGCGTGGCCTCTACCGCGACCCCGAGCGCTACCAGGAGAGCTACTGGTCCCGCTACCCCGGCCGCTACTTCACCGGCGATGCCGCCCGCCGCGATGCCGACGGCTACTACTGGGTGCTGGGCCGCGTCGATGACGTCATCAACGTCAGCGGCCACCGCATGAGCACCATGGAGGTGGAATCGGTGATGGTGCGGCACCCGGCCGTGGCAGAAGCGGCCGCCGTCGGCCGCCCCGATGAACTGAAAGGCCAGGCGCTGGTGGTCTTCGCCACCATCAAGGGCGGCACCGCCCCCACGTCCGCGCTCGCCCACGAGCTGCGCGCCTGGGTCGCCACCGAGATCGGCTCCTTTGCCCGCCCCGAGGAGGTGCGCCTGGTCGAGGGCCTGCCCAAAACCCGCAGTGGCAAGATCATGCGCCGCCTGCTGCGCGAGCTGGTCACCACCAGGGAGGTCAAAGGCGACACCACCACCATCGAGGATTACTCCGTCCTGCTCAAACTCAGCGGCGAGGGCAAGGACGAAGAGGAGCTGCTGCTCGGCAAGCCCGCAGCCAGCTAGTCACCGAGCAACGCCGCCGGCGCCAACGTGGCCTCACTGGTGACGGCGTCCTTTACGGCTTTGTCGCGGTCCATGGCCCGCTGGCACAACCGGTGATTTCCATCCGGCCCTGAGCGGAAGCGCCATCGATCCATCCGGCCAGATGCGCCGTTGCCGCGGGGGCACTTTTCGAACAGCTGCCAGAAAAGGTGAGATCCACGTAGCCGTTGCGCCAAGTTCCCTGGACAGGCAGGTTCTCACCGAGGCCGCCGGACCAGTTGCCGCTCAATTGGCTTTCGTGGCGGACGAGCTTCAAGACGCCAGTAACAGCGCCAACGTCGCTCGCAAACCGCACTCGCCAGGTTCCGGTGGCATCGGAGCCGTTCTGGATCGGCTGCGGCGCGGTATTGGTGATGCGCAGGTTGGAGAAATAGGCGTCCTCACCTTGGTCTCCCCACAGCGCCACGCCACCTCGGAGGTCGCTGTCGAGGAGTCCGCTGACGATCAGGCTGGGCAGGTTCGAGCCGTTCAGGTAGAGCGTGGCGGAACGGCCTTTGACCACGATCTTCACCTTGGTCCAGGTCTCCAGTTGGAGCGGCGCGTAGCTTTCATACACCCAAGGCCAGTCGCGGCGCAGCCGATACCAATCAAAATCCGGCATTGCAACGTATTGGACGGAGTGGTTGCGCATCGCCTGATCCTGGGCGCCGGAGTTCCCGGGTCGAACATAAAAGAGATCATAATGCGAGGCGTCTGGCCGCGCTCGGAACGCGATACCGACATAGCCCGGCATCCTGACGCCAGGAGGCGTCGTCGTTTTCAGGGCGATATCGGCTTCAATGGTTCCGTCCTGAAAGCCGGCGCCCGATACGAGGGCGAAGCCGCCCGGCGAGCTGGGGGGCACCGTCAACAGCACGGCTTTGCGTCCTTGGTATTGCACCGCCTTAAGGGTCACATTTTTGGCGATCAGGCCGGTCACGCTCGCGAGCTGGAAACGCTGCGTGGCGGAAGGCGTTTGAGCATAAACGCCCGGAGCGAGCAAGAAGGCGCAGGTGCAAAGGGCGGTTCGAATCATCGGCATGGGAGCCAGTTCCTCAACGATTCACGATCGCCATGCAAAAGCCATCGTAGCCTTTGGAGCCGACCGTCTGGATGGAGGTCGCCGAGACGCGCGGCTCGGCGGCGATGGCGGCGTGCAGCTGGCGCGCGCCCTCCACCGCGGTGTCGGAGGTGGCGGCGTCGATCACTTTCCCGTCGCGGACGACGTTGTCAAACACCATCACGCTGCCGGGGCGGGCAAGCTTCAGACAGCCGCGGAAGTAATCCGGGTAGCCTTCCTTGTCGGCGTCGATGAAGAAGAAGTCGAATGGTCCGGTGAGCGTCGGCAGCAAATCCACCCCCGCGCCCACCCGCACCTCGGCCACATCCGCGAGACCCGCCTGGGCGAGGTTGGCGCGCGCCACCTCGGCGTGCTTCTGCTTGTACTCCAGGCTGATGAGCCGGCCTTCGGGCGGCAGCGCACGCGCCAGCCAGATGGTGCTGTAGCCGCCCAGGACGCCGATCTCGAGGATGCGCCGCGCCCCCATCATGCGCGCCAGCAGGTTGAGGAGCTTGCCCTGCGGCGCACTCACGGCGATCTCCGGCAGCCCCGCCACCTTGCTCGCCGCCGTCGCGGCGGCCAAGGCGGCGTCGGGGCGGACAATCAGCTCGTTCAGGTAGTCGTCTACAGCCGCCCAGGTCTTCGCCGCCATCGCGCTTTTCTCCTTGAGACGATTGACTGGCTAGACGATCGGCTCCGACCAGCCCTCGAGCCGGTCGCGCAGAAACGCCAGCGACTGATCGGCGGTGGCGCCGTCGACCACGCGGTGGTCGAAGCTCAGCGTCAGGTGCACGATCGAGCGGATGGCGATGGCGTCGTCAATCACCACCGGCGTCTTGTGGATGCCGCCAATTCCCAGGATCGCGACCTGCGGCTGGTTGATCACCGGCATGCCGATCAGGCCGCCGTAGATGCCGTAGTTGGAGATCGAGAACGTCCCGTCCTGGATCTCATCGGGCGAGAGCTTCTTGTTGCGCGCCCGATCCGCCAGATCGTTGATGGCGCGCTGCAGACCGAGGAAGTTCCTCTCTTCAGCGTGCTTAATGACCGGGACAATAAGTCCCCAATCCAGCGATACCGCGATGCCCAGATTGATGTCGTTCTTGTAGACGATCGAATCCTCCTGCACCGAGGAGTTCAGCACCCGGAATTGGCGCAGCGTCTCGACCATCGCCAGGCAGAAAAACGGCATGAAGGTCAGCTTCTGCCCGGTCGTCGCCTCGAACTGTTGTTTGCTGCGGTCGCGCAGCTTGGCGATGTTGGTGACATCGACGGCGAACACACTGTAGACGTGCGGTGAGGTGCGCTTGCTCATCACCATGTGCTCGGCGATGCGCTTGCGCATGTTGGTCATGGGCACGATCTCGACCGACCCAGGCGCATAGACCTGCGGCGGCGGGGCGGCGGCAGCGGGCGCGGACGGAGCGGGGGCAGCTTCCAGGAAGTTCAGCAAATCGCGTTTGGAGACGCGGCCGCCCGAACCGGTGCCCGGCACCGCCGCGAGCGCCACATTATTCTCGCGTGCCAGGCGGCGCACCAGCGGGGAGGAACGGACCTCGTGCGAGGAACGGACTTCATGCGAGGAACGGACCTCGGCGGCGGGTGCGGACGGCGCCGGGGCTGCAGGAGCAGGCGGCGGTGCCGCCGCCGCCGGTGCGGGTGGCGTCGCGGCGGGGGCGGGCGCGGACGGCGCGGCCGCCGCCCCGGCCTCTTCCAGAATGGCGACCACGGTGTTGACCTGCACCGTCTTGCCGGCCGGTACCTTGATCTCCTTCAGCACGCCGCTCGCCGGCGATGGAATCTCGGCATCCACCTTATCGGTCGAGATCTCAAACAGCGGCTCATCCCGCCGCACCTGATCACCGGGCTGGCGCAGCCACTTCGTGACTGTGCCCTCGAAGATTGATTCGCCCATTTGCGGCATTACCACATCTACGGCCATGCTGGTTCCCTCGCTATTCGAGATTTACTGCGACCTTTAATCGTCCCATGAAACCGGCGCCGCTGCCAATTGCCGTCCAAAGATTTCCAGAAAACGGCGCTCGACCAAAGGCGCAGCCCGCTTCACCGTCCATTCCATTCCCGCTTCCCGGCTGATCGAGCTCACTCCCCGGTCGCTGATACCGCAGGGAACGATCAAGTCGAACCCCGCCAAGTCGGCGTTCAGGTTGAGCGCAAAACCATGGCTGGTGACGCCGCGCGCGATGTGCACCCCGATCGCCGCCAGCTTGCGCGCCGGCTCGGCTTGCGTCCACACCCCGGTCAGCCCCGGAATCCGCCAGCACGCCACCCCGCAATCGGCCGCAACCCGGATCAGCACCTCTTCCAGCGCCCGCACGTAATCCACCGGCCCCAACTCCAGCCGCCCCGTGCGCGCCGGCAAAAACGCCGGGCGCGCGCAGCCGCGCAGGTCCATGATGGGATACCCGACGAGCTGCCCCGGCCCATGGTAGGTAACATCGCCGCCCCGGTCACACTCCGCCAGCGCGATGCCCCGCCGCGCCAGCTCCCCCGGCGCACTCAGCACGTTCGCCGCCTGCGCGTTCCGCCCCAGCGTGATCACCGGCTCGTGCTCGAGCAGCACCAGCACGTCGCCGATCTCGCCCGCCTGCCGCCGCCGGACCAATGATTTCTGCAGCCGCTCCGCGTCCGCATACCCCACCCGCCCCGGATTGATCACCGCGATCGACGGCGCCGCCCAACTGCTCACTTCCAACTGCTCACCGCTCACTTTTTACGCGTTAATGGTCAACCCGTAAACCGAGTTGGCCGCGTCCAGCAGCGCCTCATAAACGGTGGGGTGCGCGTGGATGGTCTCCATCAGCTCATCCACCGAAGCGTTCATCTGCAGTGCCAGTGTCGCCTCCGACACCAGCTCGGTCACCGTCGGCCCGATCATGTGCACGCCGAGAATGGTGCCGTCCTTGGCGTCGGCGATCATCTTGATGAAACCTTCGTGCGCGCCCAGGATCGTGGCCTTGGAGTTGCCCGCAAACGGGAACTTGCCCACCTTATAGTGCAGTCCCTTGGCCTTGGCCGCCTGCTCGGTCAACCCCACGCTGGCCACCTGCGGCTCGCAGTAAGTGCAGTTGGGCACGCGCGTGTAATCCATCTGGTGGGTGGACTTGCCGGCGATGTGGGCCACCGCGATCAGCCCCTCCATTGAGGCCACGTGCGCCAACTGCGGCGAACCCGCCACCACATCGCCGATGGCGTACACGTTGGGTTCGGCGGTGCGCATGTAGCCGTCGGTCTTGAGGAATCCGCGCTCGGTCTGGATCTTGGTCTTTTCCAGATTGAGGCCCGCCGTCACCGGCGCCCGGCCCACCGCGACCAGCAGCTTGTCCGCTTCGATCACCTGCTTTTTGCCGTCGGCGGTGGTGTAGGTGACCTTCACGCCGGCGGCGGTCTTCTCCACCTTTTCGAACTTGGCCGAGGTGTGGATGTCGATCTTCTGCTTCTTGAGCGCCTTCTCCAGCTCCCGCGACACGTCTTCGTCTTCGATGGCGACGATGCGCGGCAACATCTCCAGCACCATCACCTGGGTTCCCATCCGCTGATAAATGGAGGCGAACTCGACCCCCACCGCGCCCGCCCCGATCACCACCAGCCGTTTGGGAATCTGATTCAGCTTCAGAATCTCAATATTGGTCAGGATGCGGTCATCGGCGGCGAGTCCCGGCAGCATGCGCGCGGTCGAGCCGGTGGCGATGATGATGTTCTTGGCGCGCACCCGCCGCGTGCCGTCGGCGGTCTTCACCGACAACTCGCCCGGCCCCGCCCAACTCGCCGTTCCGCGCAGCCACTCGACCTTGTTCTTCTTAAAAAGGAACTCAATCCCTTTGGCGTGCTTGCTGACGATGTCATCCTTCCGCCGCTGCATCTGCGCCCAGTTCACCGAGAACGCTTCCACGTCGATGCCCAGATTCTTGGCATCGCGGAAGGTGTCCACCACATCGGCGGCGTGCAACAGCGCCTTGGTGGGGATGCAGCCGACGTGCAGGCAGGTGCCGCCCAGCTTCTCGTCCTTTTCAATGCAGAGCGTGGACAGGCCATACTCGCCCGCACGCACCGCCGCCCAGTACCCGCCCGGGCCGCTGCCAATGATGACCAGGTCGTACTGCTTATCGGTACCCTTTTGCTCGCTCGCCGCCATGAAAATTCCTCTCGTTGAACAACCCTTAATGCTACCGCATCTTCGCGGACGCCCCGCGAGCCGCCAGGCCTTCCAACTCAGCCGCGCTCCACTCCGGAATCGCGCCGGCGCGGCCGGCCACGATCGCCCCCAAGGCGTTGGCGAAGGCGGCCGTGCGCGGCAACGGCCAGCGGCGCTGCAGGCCATAAAGCAACGCCGCGGCGAAGGCGTCGCCAGCGCCCACCGTGTCCACGGCCGCGGAGGGAAAGCCCGCCGCCGTCTGAAACTCATCGTCCGCCAGCACGGCACAGCCCTGCTCCCCCAGCGTAACGCACATCACTTCCACCTTATAGGCCGCGGCCCAGTAGCGGCAAAACCGTTCCAGAGAGAATTCCTCGACGCCGCCACGGCGATCCCATAATGCCGCGGCCTCAGACTCATTGAGCTTAATGACCGCCGCCAGCGCTGACAGGCGCTGCACCAGCTCCAGATTCCAATGGCCCGCGCGCAGGTTCATGTCGTAGAAGCCCCGGACGCCGGGAATGCGCGCCAGCAACCGCTGCAGCTGCTGCTCCTGGCTGGCCGGCGTCTGCGCGAGCGTGCCAAAGTAGATCCAGTCCCAAGACCGGAGGCACAGGCGGGAGAGCAGCGCCTCGTCCACCGCTAGGGCGTCATACGCCGCCGGACGTGGAAGCACAAAAGAGGCGTTGCCCGATGGATCCTTCGAGACCAGGGCCGTTCCCGTGGCCTGACCCGGCGCCACCTGCACCAACTCGGTGGAGAGACCCAGCGCGCGCATGCGCTGCAGCGCCCGTTCCCCGCGCGCATCCGCACCCACCGCGGTTGCGAGCACCACCCGATCGCCCAGCCGCTGCAGCGCCGCCGCGAAGTTGAGCGGCGCACCGCCCAGGTGTTCTGCGTCGGGGAAAACATCCCACAATATCTCGCCCACGCTCAAAATCGGCAAGTGACTCCCCGCGTGATGGACGCCTCATCCTAACCCACTGGGGCGTATACTGGCGGCATTTATGCAGACTCGATACCTAGGGGCTGTAGCCGCGCTGGCGTGCTGCGCGCTGGCAGCGCCACCGCGCCCGGCGGCGAATCAAGCGGGGCGCCCAGCGGCGAATCAAGCCTGGCGCCCAGCGCCAGTGCAGCTCAAAACGCGCTGGGCGCGCGACGTCAACCCCGCTGCGCCGCTGCCCGCGTACCCGCGGCCGCAAATGAGCCGGTCCCGCTGGCTCAACCTCAACGGACTCTGGCAGTACACCACCACCGCCCCCGACGCCGCCCCACCGGCGAACTATCCCGCCCACCGCATCCTCGTCCCGTTTGCTTATGAGTCTTCACTTTCCGGCGTGGGCGACGCCAGCATCCCCGACCAACGGCTTTGGTACCGGCGCAGCTTCACCGTGCCCGCGGCTTGGCAAGGCCAACACGTCCTGCTGCACCTCGACGCCGTCAATTGGGATTCATCCGTCTTCGTCAATGGGCACGCCGTCGGCACCCACCGCGGCGGCTACACCGGCTTCAGCTTCGATATCACCGATCAGCTG
>JANWJU010000148.1 GCA_025451775.1 Terriglobales bacterium | reverse complement strand
GGTCGTGGGCGTGGGCGGTGAAACTGTAGCCAATGCCGGTCAGCCGTTCCACCACATACGCCACCATCGCCGGATGCGTCGCGTAATGGGCATGGACCACCTCGATTCCATCACGCTCCATGCGCTCGGCCATCGCCACCGCTTTATTCCAATAGGCAATCGCGCCGGCGAGTAAGTTCCAATCCCCCAGGTTGCCGCTCACGACCGCCGCCAAGGCGGCACAATAGCGGAGCGGATGCCGCCGCAGCCGCCGCACATGGCAGCCCACCTGCATCCAGGGCGCCACCCACACCGGCGCACGCAAGGCCCGCGTCCGCTCATGCCGCGGACCGGTCGTGACGCGCCGCAAGGGATACACAAAAACCTGGTGTCCAGCCCGCTCCCTTTCCCACATCTCACGCAGGATGAAGGTCTCACTTAACAGCGGATAACGCGACACAACATAGCCAACATTCATAGGTTTGTGAAATCGGTGGCTTCGCCAGGGGGCGGACTGAGGGTGTGATGCGAAGGGGGGCTCGGGCATGCCTGCTGGGCACTGAATTGGTTTAGGATCAAACCCAATGCGAAACCGATAGATGGGTCCGTGTGGCGAGGGAGCATTTTGGGAAACTCATAGCGAACTCGCCGCCGCCCGCGGCGTCGCCGAATGCGGTTTGGGCGCCTGCCGCCACGCCCAGGCGGTGGCCAGCAGCGTATTAGCGTCGGACTCGCATGGACGCCAGCTCAGCACACGCTCCGCCCGGCTGGCGTCGGCAATCAGCGCCGCTGGATCGCCCGCGCGCCGCGGCCCCCGCTGTACCAAGACCTCTTGCCCGGTGATGCGTGCCGCAGCCGCGATTAATTCCCCCACCGAAAGTCCGCGACCGGTGCCCAAATTGAGACAGGCGGAGGCCTCTCCCGCCGCCAGGTAATCGAGCGCCTGGGCATGCGCCCGCGCCAGGTCGCTGACGTGAATGAAGTCCCGCACCCCGGTGCCGTCCGGCGTGGCGTAATCGTCGCCATGCAGGGTAAGCGCCTCGCCCCCGGCGGCGGCGGCGAGTATCTGCGGAATCAGGTGCGGCTCGGGCTCGTGCCACTCTCCGCTGCGCCCCGCCGCATCCGCTCCGGCCGCATTGAAGTACCGCAACACCACCGCCCGCACGCCATACGCCGCGCCGTACCAGTGCAGCATGCGCTCGATCGCCAGCTTCGATTCGCCATAAGCGTTAATCGGGGCCAACGCCGCGTCTTCGCCGATGGGCAGGCGGCTCGGCGCGCCATACACCGCGCAGGTGGAGCTGAAGACGAACTCCCTCACTCCATGCGCCCGCATCGCCTCTAACAGTTGAAACGTGCCCACCAGGTTGTTTTCGAAGTACCGCGCCGGCTCCCGCGCCGACTCTCCCACATACGCCCGCGCCGCCAGGTGCACCACGCCGGCAATGACATGGCGCTGAAACACCGAGCTGAGGGCGGCTCGGTTCAACACGTCGCCCGCCTCGAACACCACTCCCTCGGGCACCAGCTCGCGGTGCCCTTCGCTCAGGTTATCGAGCACCACCACTGGATGGCGGCTTTGCAAGCTCAACACCACATGACTGCCCACATAGCCGGCGCCGCCAGTGACCAGGATCGCGCCCCGCTTCACACCGCACCCCGCCCCGACCAAACCGCCTCGACCGTCGCCAGCAGCAGCGTCAAATCCAGACGCAAGCTGGCATGGCGCACATAGGCAATGTCCATCCGCGCCCGCTCGTCAAAGTTGCATGCGGCTCGCGCCACGACCTGCCCGGCAGCGCCTCCAGCCTTTCGCCATGCCAGGCGCGGTAGCGCTCGAGTCCGAACGGCGTCGGGCGCGGACCCACCCACGACATCTCGCCGCGCGCGACATTCCAGATCTGCGGCAACTCGTCAATGCTCGTCCGTCGCAGCCAGCGCCCGACCCGCGTCACTCGCGGATCGCGCGCGATTTTAAAGTCCGGCCATGGCAATTCGTTCAGGTGCTGCAGCTCCGGTTCCAGAGCACTCGCGTTGGCAACCATCGTCCGCACCTTCCACATCCGGAATCGGCGCCCGTCGAGACCCACTCGAGTCTGCGCGAACAGCGCCGGTCCCGGCGTCTCCAGCTTCACTGCCAACGCCGCGGCTCCCACCACCATCAAGGCCGGCACCGCCGCCACCGCGCACAGTGTCCAATCGAGTGATCGTTTGTAAGCCCTCGCCCAAGCCCCTGGGCGCGCCGTTGTTCCTACTCGCAGCAGGTGATTTCCAGCTCGGTAGGCGCCCATCTCTGGCTAGATGCCCACCCGTTCTAAATTCGGCGTGCTCCCAATGGCCGATTCCGAGCGTCAAAATTTCCTTGGCTTTCGGAATCATGCCGCGAGGCTCGAGACCGGCGCTGCTACTCGCGCCTCGCATTCTTGGTCCAATTCCGTCAGCACGCATCCAGCAATTACGTCCCAGTCGTGGCGCTCGCGGGCGAGCTCAAGCGAACGTCGGCCCATTTTGCGGCGCAGTCGAGCGTCCGCTCCCAGCCGCTCCAGCGCCTCCGCCAACGCCGCCGCGTCCCCCGGTTCCACCACCAATCCGTTGCCGTCAATCAATTCCGGCAAGCCCCCGGTTGCGGTGACAATCAACGGCTTGCCAAACGTTAGGGCCAGGTGCGCCACCCCGCTCTGCGAGGCCGCGCGGTAGGGAAGCACAACGATGTCGGCGCGGCGGAAGTACCAGGCAATCTCCGGCGTCGGCACGTAACGTTCGTCCCAGCGCAACCACGGCTCCAGCTCCAGCCGCCGGGCCCGCGCCCGCCAACCTTGTGGATTGACGTTGGCGCTCGGCATCCCGGCAATCAGCGCCAGCGGTCGCTTAGCGGCCGGCACGTGGGCCATCGCCTCGACCAGCACGTCCACACCCTTGTAGGCCGTCAGCGTACCGAACAGCAGCGCCAGCGCACGCTGCGGCGGCAGTGCGAACCTCCGGTCAAGCCCCGGGTCCGCCCCCGCCTGGGCGCTGATCCAGTTTTGGTTTCCGTGCGCAATTACCGCCGGTCGCACTCCTGTCCGGCGCTCGAAATCTTCCCCCAGCGCCCGCGCGTGCACAAAAACATGGTCGAAGGCTTGAGCCATCGGCGCCCGCCAGTTTTGCACCGCCACTATCCGGCCAGTGCGGCTGCGGTCGAAGGCCTCGACGTTGTGCCAAATGTCGGCCAGCCTGAAGCCGTGCCGCGGACCTAGCCGCGCCAGCCGACGCACGTACCAGGCGTCGCAGCGGTGCTCGAAATCCCCCAGCATCACCACCTCGGGCCGCAGCCGCTTCACCGCCCTCACCACCTGCTCCCAAGCGATAATGTCGCGCAACGCCCGCACGCCGCGCACGAGCCGCTTCGGAATCAGTCGCGGACGAAAGTAGGGGTTCCAGGTCCAGAGGCAGGGTAGTATCGCCAACCCGTCCGCGGCGCCCGCTGCGATCTCGAGCCGGTGGCCCGTCAGCAGCCGCACCTGGGCCCCCTTGCGGCTCAAAGCCTCCGCCAATTGCCGGCTGTAATGGAACAGCCCGCCATGGGAAAAGAACTCGACCATCAGGATCGAAACGCCGCGCCCGCGGATCGTCCGCTCATATTCGCAAGCCAGGCGCTCCCGCCATCCAGCGGGTGAATAGTGTGCCAGCCAGCGCTCGCCGCCCCGCCGCCCGCCGCGGCGCGCGGCCGCGCTCACCCCGGACTCATCCATCCACCCCAGCGCGGCCTGGGCCAAAGCGCGGCCGTCTCCCACTGGAACATACAATCCGCAATCGCCCAGCACCTCGCGTGTGGCATCGAGCTCGGTGGCAATCACCGGCAGTTGCTGCGCCATCGCCTCGATCACCGCGGTGGGAAGGGCTTCGCCATGACTGGGAAACACAAACAGGTCCGCCGCCCGCAGCCAGTCGGCCACATCCCCGCGCGCTCCGGCCAGGAAAATTCGCGGCCACGCCGGGCTTGCCGCCGCGGCGGTCCGGAAGCGCGGGTAATCGGGGCCGTCCCCCACCCACACCAGCCGTGCCGTGGGACGCGCCTCCAGGATGATCTCCGCCGCCCGAAGCCAATCGCGCCAGCCCTTGGCGTTGCGCACCACCGCCACCGTGAGCAGCACCGTGTCCTGCGCTTCCCAACCGCGGCTCCGGCGCCAACTCTGGCGATCACTGGCGCTCCACCCCGGCGCTGCCGCGACCCCATTGGCCACGACCACCTGGGTCGCGCCCGTTTCCCGGCACCCCGCCGCCGACTCCGATGCCGCCGCGCGCAGTTGCGCGGCGCTAACAAAAATGTCCAGCCTGAGACCGCGTCGGGCGCGCCCCACCAGCCGTTCAATCAGCCGGCCCCGCAGGCCCGCCACTCCGGCCGTCGCCATCGTGTGCCGGGTCGAAACATGCGGCACACCCAGTGTGCGCGCCGCCCTGGCGCTCCACAGGGTTGCGTAATCGAGATGGGAATGCAGCAGCGAGGGACGCAGTTCGCGCAACCGGCTGACGAACTTCCGGTACTCGCCCCGGTCCGTGAGCGACCGCATGTGGAACTGGTGCAAACGCGGACCGAGCAAGCCGATGGCGCGCTCGCTCCAGATGTCCTCAAGCGGCGCGCCGGCCGGCTGGAGCGCGATCAACTCCACCCGCCAGCCGGGCGGGGGGGCTAGCGCCATGGCCATCGCCAAGCGTTCGGCGCCGCCCAACTTGAGTGAATCAATCACCCAGGCCACGACCGGGTCGCTTGCCGCCTCAGCCCGCTTCCGCCGGCCGATTTCCTCCATCACCGTTTCCGCCACCTTAATCTCCGCTTGCCGGCGCATCGCTCGCGCTTGCGTCCGGCGTGGCCAGTTCGGGCCGGTTCACGCTCCGCTTCCAGCCGGCGCACGCCAATCCGGCGCCCCCGGTGCCCAACGCCAGGATCAGCAGAAAATGCCGGAAATATGCGCCGTGCAGGAAAATGCTCAGCACCAGATAAGCGGCCAACGCCAGCTCCATACTCCAAATCTGGTCGGCAAATCGCCGTGCCCGCTGCTGATAGAGCCGCCGCCGCGCCCGCTCCATTTCGACAAACCCCAGGGTGAGCAACACGGCAAAGCAGATTACCCCCACCAAGCCGGTTTCGGCCGCGACCTGGATCGGTAAACTGTGCGGGTCGCGCACCCCCTCCTCGCCGCTCAAGCCGATCTGGGCCGAATAGACGAGGTAGTTGGCTTCATAGTTCCCCGGCCCCACACCCAGCAGCCAGTGGCGCTCGAACATTAGGGCACCGGTCAAATACGCGTTGCGGCGAATGCGGAAACTCATATCCCCGATCTGCTGCTGCTGTCCGGTAATCGAGGCTTCGCCCAAGGTAAGAACGCGTGCCCGAAAACCTCGCGGCAACAGCGGCAGCGCGGCCACAGCCGCCACCCCGGCGACCATCCACAGCCACTTACGCCGCCGGTATTTGTAGATCACCGCC
>JANWJU010000147.1 GCA_025451775.1 Terriglobales bacterium | reverse complement strand
GGCGGCGTGAACATGCCGCCGTTGCGGGACTGATCAATGTCTTGCTTCCATTGCGCCGCCTCGGCGGGGGGAAGATAGGGGTTCAGGTCGGCCGAGGTGAACTTCTGCCGCGCGAACGGCGGCGGCGCGGTGGGGATGGGCTGCGTCGGATAGGTCTGCTCGCCGGGCACGCCGGATTTGGGTTCAGGCCGCTCCACGATGGGCCACAGCGGTTTGCCCGTGACGCGATCGAACACATACACCCAGCCCGTTTTGCCGGCCACGGCGACCACGTCATCCGGCTGGCCGTTGTGCATCACGGTCAGCAACTTCGGCGCCGAGGTGTTGTCGTAATCCCAAATATCGTGGTGCACCATCTGGAAGTACCACAGCAACTTCCCCGTGCGGGCATCGAGCGCCACCAGGCAGTCGCCGAAGAGATCGGCGCCGGCGCGATCACCGCCGTAAAAATTGAATTTCGGGCTGGCGGTGGGGAGATACACGATGCCGCGCTTCGCATCCACGGAGATTTCGCCCCAAGTATTGGCGCCGCCCACGGTTTTCCAGGCATCCTTCGGCCAAGTGTTGTAGCCCAACTCGCCCGGGTGCGGAATGGTGTGAAATGTCCAGACCAGGCGGCCGGTGCGGATGTCGAAGGCGCGGATATCGCCGGGCGCCGAGCCCCACCCCTGATTGGTGGCGGAGCCCTCAATCAAGAGGTTGTCGAAAACGCGCCCTGGCGTCGCCGTCTGGACGACGGTCAGGGTTGAGGGATCGCGGCCGAGGCCGTCGCGCAGATCGACATTCCCCGTGCCGCCGAAGGCGGCAATCGGCTGGCCCGTGCGGGCGTCAAGCTCCTGCAACAATTGATTGCGCGCGAAAATCAGCCGCCGATCCTTGCCGTCCGCACTCTCCCAATAATTCATGCCCCGGTCGGTCATGATCTTCGTGGCCCCAGTGGGCGTATAGGTCCAAAGCGGCTTCCCGGTGGCAGCATCGACGGCGGAGATCGCAGGGCCCGCGGTCATGAGGTACAGCACCCCATGCGCCTGGACGGGCTCGAAAGCATAGGCCGCGCCGTCGCCCGTCGGCAGCGTCCAGGCGAGCTGCAGGCTGCCGACGTTGCCGCGGTTGATTTGCTGGAGCGCGGTGTACTGCGCCGAGTCCGGACCACCCCCGTAGTCGGACCATTGGGTGTGCGCCTGGCCCAGTGCGAGCGGCGGAATCGTCACCAGCATCGCGGCGCAGGCGGCCACCGCCGTGCAAATGAAGCTGCGAGAAGGAGAGGTGTTCACCGGTTCTTTGTACGCTAACATCGAGGCGAGCGCAAGGCGAGCGGCTCGCCACTTTTCGTTGGGTCGCTCCCGCAGGGAGGGAAGCGGAGGGCGGAGATTGAAATCTTTACCGAGCCGCCATCATGGTGGGGACGGCGGGCCCGCGCGCGGCCCGGCGCAGGACCTTTTTTTCGTACATCAATTGGTCGGCGCGCTCGAAGAAATTGAAGACGGACTCGCCCGGTTGGTACGTGGTGGTGCCCACGCTGGCGGTGACCGGCACGCACAGCTCGCGCTCGCCCTGTTTTAGCACGAATTCGCCGAAGGCGTCCCGCTGGATGGCGGCGGCGATCTCTTCGGCGGTTTCGGAGGGAAGCGCGGGGATGAGGAGGATGACGAACTCGTCGCCGCCCCAGCGGCAGACCACATCGGAGGAGCGCACCGCGCCCCGCACCGCCTGGGCCACCGCCTTCAGCAACAGGTCGCCCTGGCGGTGGCCGTAGCCGTCGTTGATCGCCTTGAAGTCGTCCAGGTCGCAGAGGATGAGGTTGAGCGGGATGGCGGCGGCGATCGCTGCCTCGACCGAGTTTTCCGCCATGCGGCGGTTGCCGATTTCGGTCAGCGGATCGGTTTCCGCCAGCCGCTGAGCCACCTGCAGGCGCTCTTCGGCGCGGCGCACCTTGGCCTCCAGCAGGGAGGCCAAGCGGCGGCCGTTCTGGCCCGCTTGGCCGGCCAGACTCTTGATCTCGCCGACCCGGAGCGCGAGCTGCTGGCGCACTTCGGCCACGGTCTCCAACCGGGAGATGGCGTCGATGCGGGTGGCCAGGTCGGCCAGCTCCAAGTTTTCAGAGGCGCCATTCTGGGCCAGCACGGTGGCGGTCTCCGCCAGCGTCTGAATGATCTGCTTGCACTCCCAGGCCTTGCGCGCGCGCTCGTGGGCGCACTCGTGGGCAAAGCGCTCCAGCTCCTGCCCCACGTCCCGCGCGTTTTCCTCCACGGCGGCCGCCGGGAGGTTGGAACCCAGCCGGCGCCGCAGATACTCCAGCCGCTGCTGGAACGGGCTGGCGCCCTCACCGGCGATCACCCCGCCCGCCTCCTCCAGCGCCTGTAGAATCACGGCTTCGGCGGCGGTATGGGCCGAGGCGAGCGCGCGCAGCTCCTCGATCTGGTCGAGCTGATTCATCGCGCGCTTGATGGATAATACACCCACTGCAGGATAGGTATCGGCACAATCCGGCTGAACTTGAGCTCGTCAAACCCGCCCAGGTGCGGCGGCCGTTAGCGCGGCAGCCGGGCCAAGCCGCGCCCCGCGCCGCCGGGCTCGGGGGTTGGCTTGGCCACGGTCTCGAGGTTTAGAAGGCCGGCGGCGATGGGGCGGGCGTGGAGGGCGAGTTGCTCGCGCTTGTGGACGTCGAAGCGGCGCAGGAGGTTGGAGATGTGGAACTTGACCGTGCGCTCGGAGATGGCCAGGCGGGCGGCGATCTGCGGGTTGGTGAGCTGCTCGAGAACGCCCGCCAGCACTTGCTGTTCCCGCGGGCTGAGGCGGGTGGTGGCGGCGCCGCGCCGCGGCCCGGGCGCGGCAGTGAGCAGGCGATCGAGAAAGGCCGACATCAGGCCATGGGGAGCCCAGTAGCCGCCCTGGCGCAGCATCCGCAGCGCCATCGTCAATTCCTGCTCGATGCGGTCATAACGCACGAAGCCGCGCACGCCCTCGAGCAACAGGGAAAACGCGGCGCCGGGAGCGAAGACCGCATCCACCACCAGCAGGCAGGGGCGCGGCAGCCGCGGCAGCAGACGGTACCGCAATGCCGGCTCATGGACATCCACGCCAAAGGCATCGCAGGCGGGAACCGGCGCGGCGGCGCACTCCCGGGCCGAGACCAGGTAGGCATGCACCTGGAACTCGGCTGGGGACAACTGCATCCGCATGCGCTCCAAGATCAGCGGACTGGCGGCATAAATGGAGACCATCATGCACGTGCTGCGCGGCCCGGTTCAGGCGAGGGCCCCGGGTTGCAGGCGGCGCCGCAGATAGCCACCGCCCAGGATGAGCGCGCCCAGCGCGGCCAGCATCCATCCCGCGGGTTCGGGCGCGGGGGAGATTTCCGCCAGCGTTCCGCCCGCCAGCGCCGCCGATAGCGAGTTGCCGGTGCCGACCAGGCTGGTCAGGCTCGTCCAGGAGGGTAGATCAACGCCCAAGGTTAGCCCCAGGGTCGATCCCGCCGCCGCCGCCAGGCTTCCGCCGCTCACGGTTAGATAGCCGCCGACATCGGCCGTGGTTCCAGATTGGTTCGATGCCGCGAGGTTGAAATTTGTAAGGTTGAGCGCGCCGTCGAGCAGCAGGCCCATCTGGCCGGTCGCCGCGTCGATCCCGTAATAGGGGAACGCGATGGGAGCGCTGGACTGCAGCGCAAGCGCATCGCTGCCGCCCGCCTGAATCGACCCCGGCGCCGTGTTGATCAGAAATACGCCGCTGGAGGCCAAGTTCCCACTGCCGGCCCCGAGGCCATAAAGAACGCACCCATCGCCGAAGCCACAGCTACCGAGGGTCACCCCCAGCGATGCGGTTCCGGCGCCCATGCCGGTGAAGGTCACCGTCTGCCCGGCGCCGCCTTGCAAGTTGATTACGCTCTGGGCGGCAGCGCCAGCCCCCAACAGCAGACACGTCAATAAACTCAGCACGCAGGTCATCGAACGCATGACAGACTCCTCTCTGAATGGTTGGGAATGGGGCTACGCCTCCGGCGCAGCCCCCCCGATTGATCGTTGCGGCGGGCCATGTGGTTATACCGCAGACATGCCCGAGTGGCGGCGCAGCCGCAATCCCGCGCCCAGGACCAGCAACCCTGCGCCCATCAGCGCCAGCGTGTTGGGCTCAGGCGTGGGCGAGATGCCGCCAGCGCCGCTGGCCGACAGCGTGGACGCCAGTGACAAGTTCGTCCCCGCCAAGGTCGAAACGTTGACCGACGAGGGGAACTGCACGTTGAGGTTGAGCACGCCCCCGCTGGCGGTGAAAACGTTGGCCAGCAGCCCGCCGGTCAGGTCGAGGTTGGCGCCGAGGTTGGTGTTGAACGAGCCCTGGCTCGATCCCGAGGCTTGCGAGAAGTTGAGCAGGTTCAGCGTGCCCGAGAGCAAGGTGCCGGTATGCCCGCTGGCCGAGCCGGTTAATTTGAACTCAATGGGCGCGGACGCGGATGCCGTATAGCCGCCGCTGCCGTTGGAGGTGAGCAGAATGGAATTGGCCTTGGAATCGAGCGTGAACGTGCCCGACGATTGCAGGGCGCCGCTGCCCGAGCCGGAACCCGATAGGGTGCACTTGCCGGCCAAATTGCACGAGCCCAGCGTCACCCCAATCGCCTGGCTGCCGGAGCCCTGACCGCTGAAGTTGACGGTCTGGCCGGCGCCACCGCTCAACTGGATGGAACTCTGCGCCGAGGCGGCCACGCCGAGCGTCAGCACCAAGGCAAGGCCGGTTGCGAACCCAACAGGAATGCGACGTTTCATAATCTGATTTGACTCCCTTGCAGAATTCGGTGGATCGGTTTGCGAGCAGACCCATCCGACCGTGCCTTGAATAGAGCAAGTCCGGGGCCATGTGCGGATGCGAGGGCGCAAGTGGTGCGTTGTCAACAGCCCGGCCCGGCGATGCCCAGAGGCCGCGCCGTGGGAGGCGGGGCGAATGTGAACTTGATTGCGGTAGAAGGACAGCGGGCCTGCAGTGGTGGCGGTGGTGCGCGCCCGCAAAAAAAAACGACGCGGCGGGCAACGCCCAGCCGCGCCGGTTTGTATCGATATGTGCCTTAGTTCAAGGGAGAACGTCCCGCCGGGGCGGTGGGATAGAGCTGGTACAGGCGCAGTTTGTTCACCAGGGCGCGGTAGCTGATGTTCAGGGCGCGCGCGGCCAGGGTGCGGTTCCAGTGGCTGTCGTCGAGGACGCGGGCGATGGTTTCGCGTTCGATGTCGCTGGTGACGCGATGCACCATCTCCTTCAAGCCTTCGCCCAGCTGGGAGGCGGCGCGGGCGGGGCGGGCGGGCGGGGGCGCGGGAGCGTCGCCGGCGCCGTCCAACCACGCCTGCTCGCCAAACACCAGGTAGCGCTTGACGAAGTTCTCCAGCTCGCGCACGTTGCCGGGCCAGGGGTGGCGGCGGCAGCGCTCCACCAGGGCGGGCGGCAGCGGCGGCGCCTCGCACCCCAACTCCTCCGCGTGCCGCTCCAGGAAGTAGTCGAGCAGCGCCGGAATGTCGTCGGTGCGTTCCCGCAGCGGCGGCAGGTGCAGCGAAAACACGTTCAGGCGGAAGAACAGATCCTCGCGGAAGCGCCGCTCCGCCATGGCGAGCGGCAGGTTGACGTTGGTGGCCGCCAGGATGCGCACGTCGGCGAACATCTCCTGGCGTCCGCCGAGGCGGTTGAAGCGATGATCTTGCAGCACATGCAGGAGCTTGGCTTGCATGGTGACGGGCAGTTCGCCGATTTCGTCCAGAAACAACGTGCCCTTGTCGCAGATTTCAAAATGGCCGGGTTTGGCGCGGGAGGCGCCGGTGAAGGCGCCGGCTTCGTAGCCGAACAGCTCGCTCTCCAGTAGCTCCTCCGGCAGCGCGGCGCAGTTGAGTTTCTGAAAACGGTAGTCGCGGCGGGGCGAGCAATCGTGGATCATGCGCGCCAGAACCTCCTTCCCCACGCCGCTTTCGCCCAACAGCAATACGGGGAGATTGTAGCCGGCCAACTGCTGGGCGCGCGCGGCAATGGCCAGCATGGCGGGACTCTCGGCCACCATCCAGCGTTTCAGCCCGAGGCGATGGTTCAGCGGCGCGGCTGGCGAGGGGAGTGCGCGAGTGGGCGGGGGCAGAAGGGGCAAGCGGGATGAAAAGGTTTGGGGCATCGATAACGGCACGTGAGTCCTCCTTCAAAGCGAGGCGGCGCGGGCAACCAAGGTCGAACGGCCTTCAGGTTCGCAAAAGGGACAGGGCGGGAGCAATCCGGGGAACTCTGCATTCCGGGGCGGGAGAATCCGGAGTGCGACCGGGTGGAAACGTGCGGCGCCGAGCTCAGGGCTGGATCAAGCCGCGCCGGATGGCGTAGCGCACCAAGCCGGCGGTGTTGTGGATTTCCAGCTTTTGCATGATATGGCTGCGGTGGGACTCGGCGGTTTTGGCGCTGATGCCGAGCACGCCGGCGATGTCCTTGGTGGTTTTGCCTTCCGCCACCAGTTGCAGCACTTGCCGTTCGCGGTTGCCGAGGAGCTCGGCGGCGGGTTCGGATTTGTTGAGGTAGGCGCGGACCACGGTGGCGGAAACGTCGGGACTCAGGAAGACGGCGCCGCACAACGCCTCATGGATGGCCTGCACCAGTTCGCGGCTGCTTTTGCTTTTGAGCACATAGCCGGAGATGCCGGCCTGCATGGCTTCGAGCACATAACGCTCGTCGGTGTGCATGGTGAGCAGCACGCAGCGGGTGGCGGGCGAGTCGTGCAGAATTTCCCGCGCGGCCTCCAGGCCGTTGAGCAAGGGCATGTTCAAGTCCAAAATCGCGACCTGGGGATGGCAGGCGCGGGCTTGGTTGACGGCCTCATGCCCGTTGGCGGCTTCAGCCAGGATCTCGAAGCCCTCGCGCTCGAGCAGCACGCGCAGGCTCTGGCGCACAATTTCGTGATCATCGGCCAGCAGCAGACGCACCGGCATCGCGGCCTCCCTGGAAGACATTGGGAATCAGCAAACGCACCTCCGTGCCCGCTCCGGGGCGGCTGCGGAGGTCGAGCTCGCCGTCCACGCCGCGCAGCCGTTCGCGCATTCCGGTCAGGCCCATGCCGCGGGCGGGGGCATCGAGGCGCTGGGGGGCGAAGCCGCGGCCATCGTCGCGCACGCGCACTTCGAGCGCGTCGCCGCGGCTGCGCAGTTGAATGCGGACATGGCTGGCTTGGGCGTGGCGGGCCACATTGTTGAGGCACTCCTGCACGCAGCGGTACAGGCACAGCTCGACGGCGCGGGAGAGGCGCTGCGGCAGCGCGCCTTCGATGCCGACCACGAGTCCGGAGCGGGCGGCGACGCCATCGGCCAGGAACTCCAGCGCCGGGCGCAAGCCGAGATCGGTGAGCAGCGCGGGGTGCAGCTCGTGAGCCAAGCGGCGGAGCTGGAACTCGACCTGGTCGAGCAGCTGGCGCACGCCGCCGATCTCGTTACGGAGCTGCGGCGGCAGGGCGGCCGCGGCCTGATCGAGGCGGATCAGGACGGCGGCCAGCAATTGTCCGGATTCGTCGTGCAGGGCGCGCGCGATCTGCTCGATCTGATCCTCGAGGCGTTCGTTCATGCCGCGCAGGGCGTGGTTGGCGTCGTTGTAGCCGCGCAGCAGCATTTCGTAACCGGCCAGGACCTCGTTGAACAGCCGTCCCGCAGCCTGCACGCGGCCGTGACTGAGGCCGGGGCCGGCGGCGGCCCACTCGGCCAGCACGCGGTGATGCAGATCGGAGAGTTCGAGCAGGGTCACGCCCGCGGCCAGAAGATCGCGGCCCAGCTCGTAGGCTTGGGTCAGCGTTTCCTCGTCGGCGGCCAGCCATTGCCGCTCGAGCAGGCGGGGGTAGGTGTCCAGGGCCTGCTCCAAATGCTGGGTGCGGAGGGCGGCGTTCATGGCTGGGCTTCGCCCTCCAGGCGGGCCACCAGCACCAGCGCGTCATCGGTGCCGCGCGCGCTGGCGCGCAGCAAGGTGGCGGCGGCCCGGTCGGGTGAAGAGAGCACGTCATTGAACGCCGTGGCCGGGCCGGGATGGACGCCATCGGTGAAGAAAAGGAGGGTGTCGCCGGGGGCGATGAAGGTGAGGGCGGCACAGGGGGGGGGCATTTGCGCCCCCAGCACGCCCGCGCGGCAGAGCAGGTGCTCGCGCGCGCCTTCGCCCACGGCGCCGGCGCGCAACAGCATGCCCGCCACGTTGCCCACCCCCGCCCAAGTCATGATTTCGTCATCAAAGTTCAGCCAGGCCAGGCTCATCACCACGCCGCGCGTCGGACGCAGCCCTTCATGGCAGGCGCGCAGGAGTTGCAGGACGTCGCCGGAGGGATGATTGCGCAGGATCTGCATGGCCGCGCCCGAGGCGGCGGCGGCCTCGGCGCCATGGCCGAGTCCATCGGCCACGGCCAGCAAGCAACCCTGCGGCAGTTCCAGCACGAGCGCGGCATCGCCGCTGGCGTTTTCGCCGGGCATGGTCTGCTGGGCCAAGCCCCAGTGGAGGCGGCGGGTGGGGTGCGCCACGCGCGGTTTCAGGTTCGTAGCCATTTGGCAATCTGCACGGTGGTGCCGCGACCGGCACGGCTGTGAATCTCGAATCCATCCATGAGCCGCTTGACGCCGGGCAAGCCCAGCCCCAGGCCGCCGGAGGTGGAGTAGCCGTCCTGCATGGCACGGTTGACATCGACGATGCCGGGACCATGATCGCGGGCGACAATCACCAGTCCGCGATGGGAGTCCTCGGTCACCACGCGCAATTCGATGACACCCTCGCGGGCGTAGAGCACGATGTTGCGCGCCAACTCGGAGATGGCGGTGGCGATGAGGGTCAGATCGGTGGCGACGAACCCGACCGAGCGTCCCAGCTCGCGGCCGCGCTGACGGGCCAGCAGGATATCGCGATCGGAGCGGATACCGATGCGCTCAGCGCTTGCCACGAGTATGGGTGCCGTTGCGGGGCGGTCCCGCGCTGTTGCGGGGAGAGTTGCCTCGAGCGATTGTGGGTCGCGTGCGCGCATTCAAATACGCCAGTCCCTCCTCCAAATCCAGCGCCGTTGCCACGCCCTCCAGCGACAAGCCCAACTGCACCATGGTAAACGCCAACTCGGGATGAATGCCAACGATCACGGTGGCGGCGCCGCGGAACCCCGTCATATGGGCGATATCGCGCAAGGTGCGGCAGGCGTAGGAGTCCAACACATCCACGGCGGTCACATCCACGATGACGCCGCGCGAGCGGAACTTGCCCACCTGCTCGATCAGCAGGCGCCGCATTTGCGCCAGATCGGCATCGGTCAATGCCGACTGCACGGTGGCGATGAGGAAAGGACCTTGCTTGAGGACAGGAACATCCACGGCGTCTCCTGGGGCTCAGGCCTCGACGGGACTTTCCACCAAGGGTAGAACCTTGTAGCCCAGCAAACGCTCGGCTTCCTCGATGCCGCCCTGCAGATCGCCGACCGTGGTCATCTTGCCCAGGTCGACGCCGATGGTGACCAGCGTCTGGGCAATCTCGGGTGACAAGCCGGTGACGATGACCGTAGCGCCCAGCAGGCGCGAGGCGTCCACCGTCTGCACGAGGTGGTTGGCGACGGCGGCGTCCATGGCGGCGACGCCGGTGATGTCGATGACCACCACCTTGGCGCGGTTGGTGCGGATGCCGCGCAGCAGTTGTTCGGTGAGCTGGCGCGCGCGCTGCGGGTCAATGACACCGATGATGGGCAGAATCAACAGCCGCTCGCGCACCTGCAACACCGGCGTGGACAACTCGCGGATGGCTTCCTGCTGTTCGCGGATGATGCGCTCGCGTTCCTGCACGAAGCCCACGGCGACGGTGTTGGCGATGCGGTTGGCGGCGGGCTCGTAGGCGTCGAGGATGCGGTTGAGCTTGGTGAAATCGCCCTGGTATTTGGCGAACAGGGAGCGCGCCAGCACGTCGCGCAGGAGCAGCACGATGCCCACCACCTCGTGGGTTTCGACGCCGCGGGGGATGATGCGCTCGGAGAGGTTGCGGGAATAGGACTGCAAGGCCTCGAAGGTGCCGGTCTCGAGCGCCTCGACGTAGTTGTCGTACACCGAGGTGGCCTCGGCGAAGATCTCTTCCTTGGTCATGGCCGTCAACAGCTCGGCCTCGGTGATGCGGCGCGCCCACTCTTCGCGGAGTTGGGTGCGGTTTTGCCGCAGGTGGGCCACCAACTCCCGCAAGAGAGCGATGGCGGATTCGGTGCCGGTGGCGCCCACCGCCGGTTGTTGTAGCGTGCCGCGAGTGACCATTTGTTTACCTTCCCGCCCGGCGCGTTCGGACCGGGTGCTCAAGAGTAGCGCAGAGGCTGGAGGGCAAGTCAACCGCAGGGGATAGTGGTTTTCCTGTAATTGCGGGGAGGAAAACCCCGACCAGCGGCGTGCACGGCGGCATGCACGCGGCTGCACAGCGGGCAGCGGAAAATGCCGTTCCGGCGCGCGCCCCAGCGGCGGGGCGGGCGCTCACGGCGGTGAGCGGCCATTGGCACGGGGCGTGCAGGGGAGCGAGACAATGGCCATGACCCCCACCGCTGCCTGTCTGCTCCCCGCCGAAGCCGACGACTTCGCCGTCCCGGATCCGGATCTGCTCTTCGGGCGCTCGGTGGCGATGCAACGGGTGCGGGTCACGCTGGAACACTTGGGCGCGGCGCCGATTCCGGTGCTGATCACGGGCGAGAGCGGCACCGGCAAGGAGCTGGTGGCACGCTTGCTGCACCGGCAATCGCGGGTGGCCGCGGGTCCGTTCGTCAAGCTCAACTGCCCGGCGATTCCGGCCACGCTGCTGGAGAGCGAGTTGTTCGGGCATGAAAAGGGCGCGTTCACGGGCGCCCACGCCGGCAAGCCCGGGCGGGTCGAGCAGGCGACCGGCGGCACGCTGTTTCTGGACGAGATTGGCGAGCTGGAGTTGGGGCTGCAAGGCAAGCTGCTGCAGCTGCTGCAGGACGGCTGCTTTATGCGGCTGGGCGGGCGGGAGGAGTTGCGCGCCGACACGCGCATGCTGTTCGCCACCAACCGCAATCTGGAAGCGGAGATGGCCGCCGGACGGCTGCGCCAGGACTTGTATTACCGCATCAACGTGGTGGGCGTCGAGCTGCCGCCGCTGCGGCAGAGGCGCGAGGACATTCCCCGGCTGGCGCGGTATTTCGTCAGCCTCCACGGCCGTCGCTACGGGCGCGCGGTGGCGCCGCTGCCGGCGGAGTTCGTGAGCGCGCTGCAGCGCTACCCCTGGCCGGGGAACGTGCGCGAGCTGGAAAACATGATGAAACGCTACGTGGTGCTGGGCGGGGCGGCAGAGCTGCTGCCCCTGTTGATGGCGCGGTCCGAGCAGGAGCTGGAACCGGACGGCGAGGGTTCGGTGTCGCTCAAGGCGCTCACCCGCCATGCGGTGCAGGAGTTGGAGCGCGGCATCATCCTGCAGGCGCTGGCCGCGCACCGCTGGCACCGCAAGCGCGCCGCCAAGGCGCTGCACATCAGCTACCGCGCGCTGCTCTACAAACTCAAGCAAAACGGCTTGCAATCGGCGCCGGGCGCGCACGCGCCGGCGGCGCCGGCGCCCGGCGCCCGCGCCGCCGCGACGGCAGAGGAGAAGGAGGTCACGCAGTGAAACGGCAGATCCCGGGAGGACGGCGGCGTTGGAGCCTCGTCTGTGTGTTCGCGCTCGGCGTGGCAGCATCCGCCCAGAGCCCCTTGCACTGGCTGAAGCTGGGAGGGGGCGGCGCGCACGATGATCCCCCCGCCGCGGCGGCCCCAGCGCCCGGCGCCGCCCACCGCGCCGCCGCCGCGCCGGATGCGGATTACGTAATCGGCCCCGGCGACGTGCTGGCGATCGATGTCTGGAAGGAACCGGAGATATCGCAAACCGAGCCCGTGCGTCCGGATGGCGCCATTGCCCTGCCGCTGGTGGGCACGCTGCACGCGGGCGGATCCACGCCCTCCGCGCTGGCCCAGCAGATCGAGGCCAAGCTGGCGGCGTATATTGCGCAGCCCGTGGTGACGGTCATGGTCGCCAAGGTGGTGAGCCGGAGTTTCCAAGTGCTGGGGGCGGTCCTGCGGCCGGGCAGTTATCCGCTGGTGGGCCCGACCCGCGTGCTGGAGGCGCTGGCGCAGGCCGGCGGCTTCACCCCCTTTGCCGATCCCGCCCACGTGGCCATTCTGCACTGGACGCCGGACGGGAAACAGGTGCGCTACCGCTTCGATTATTCCGCCGTGATCCACGGCAACGATGTGCAGCAGGATCGGCTGCTGCAGCCGGGAGATAGCCTCATTGTCCCCTAAGCGTTGGTCCAACAAGAACTCGAGTCCACTGCTGGCGTTGCTGCTGGCGGCGCTGGGTCCGGCCGCGGGAGCGGGGCAGGCGCCGGGGGCGCCGGCCGCGCTCCCGGCGGCGCCGGGTGCGTTGCAGGCTTCCGTCAGCGCGCAGTCGGGCTACGACAGCAATCTGCGCCAGAACAACCAGCAGCCGACGGGCGGCGCGGAAGAGGACGTGGCGGCGACGCTGCAATGGCAGCGGCAGAGCCCCACCGGCGGTGTCCAGTTGCGCTACCAGCCCGTGTTGCAGTTTTTCTCCTCTCTGCCGCAGCTCAACAGCCTGAACCAGACGGCCGCGCTGCAGGCGGCCTGGCAGCCGGCATCGCGCTGGAGCTTGAGCGGCCATCTGAACGGCGGGTATCTGCGGCAACTGCCGGAGGCGGCCGTCAGCGGGCTGCAGCCGGAGCTGGGCGTGCTGCCCCAGCCGCTGTTGCCCCGCACCCGTGAGGCCACCGCCGAGGGCCAGCTCAGCCTGGCCTACGCCCTCAGCCCACGCAACAGCCTCGCCGCCTACGGAGGCTATTCCGCCAGCCGCTTTCCCGGCGCGGGTAACGCGCTGGGCTCGCTGAACGGCGTGCGCGGCGACCAAAGCGGGTTGATCTATACCTTCACGGCCACGCCGCGCACACAATGGGGACTGCGGTTGGATCAGCAGAACGACTCCATCGGCCACGCCTCCCACTTGGCGGCCGAGAGCCTGGCGGTATCGTACAGCCGCGCCCTGTCGCCGCTGCTGCGGCTGGAACTCGATGCCGGACCGGAGTACAGCCAAGTGCACGGCACCTATGTGCTCAACCTGG
>JANWJU010000146.1 GCA_025451775.1 Terriglobales bacterium | reverse complement strand
TCGCCGCCACCGGCGCCAGCGGCGACACCGGCGCCGTTTCGTTCGCGGTAATCTCCGGCCCCGCCACCGTCAGCGGCAGCGCGCTCACCATCACCGGCGCCGGCACCGTCGTGGTCCAGGCCTCACAGGCCGCCGACGCCAACTTCCTCGCCGGCTCGGCCTCCCAGTCGATCACCGTCCATCCCGCCACGCTCACGCTCACCGCCAACAACGCCAGCATGACGTACGGGGGCGCGCTGCCGGCGTTCACCGGGAGCATCGCGGGCGCGGCCCCCGGCGATACCTTTACGGAGACGTTCGCCACCACCGCGACCCCGGCCCGCCCGGCGGCCACTTACCCCATCGTGGCCAGCGTGAGCGGCGCCAACCTATCCGACTACACCGTCACATCCACCAACGGCACGCTCACCGTGGACAAGGCCACGCTCACGCTCACCGCCACGCCGGCCAGCCGGCCCTACGGGAGTGCCAACCCGGCGCTGATGGGAACCGTGGCCGGCTTCGTCAACGGCGACACCGAATCGAGCGCCACCACCGGCACGCTGGCGTTCACCACCGCGGCGACGCCCGCCAGCGGAGTGGGCAGCTACGCCGCCGTTGGCGCAGGTCTCGCCGCCGCCAACTACAGCTTCGTGCAAGCCGCCGCCAACGCGGCCGCCCTCACCGTCACCCCGGCGCCTTTAACGGTCACCGCCAGCGGCACGATGACTTATGGCGGCGCGGCGCCCACACTCACCCCGGTCTATTCCGGCTGGGTCAACGGTGACACCGCGGCGGCGCTGAGCGGCGCTCCCAGCCTGTCCACCGCGGTCACCAGTTCCACCAGCACCGGCAGCTATCCGATCACGGTCACGGCGGGCACGCTGGCGGCAGCCAATTACGGTTTCACCTTCTCGAACAGCATGCTGACCATCGCGCCGGCGGCGCAGACGATTACGTTCGCGGCGCTCCCGGCCCAAACCTACGGCGGGCCGCCGCTCACGCTCACCGCCACCGCCAGCTCGGGGCTGCCGGTGGCGTTCCCGCTGATCTCGGGGCCGGCCACCCTCTCGGCCTCGACGCTGACGCTGACCGGCGGCGGCACGGTGACGGTCGTGGCCACCCAGGCCGGCAACGGCAACTACCAGGCCGCGCCGGCCGTGCAGCGGAGCTTTGCGGTGACGGCGCCGGGGCTGGCGCTGTCGGTCTCCAGCCTGAGCTTCGACAGCCAGGCGCTGCACAGCGGCAGCGCGGCCCAGACCGTGACCGTGCAGAACACCGGCAGCGCGGCGCTGGTGCTCACCGGCATCGCCGCCAGCGGCGACTTTGGCCAGAGCAACAACTGCGGTTTGAGCTTGGCGGCGGGCGCGAATTGCTCCGTCGAGGTGACCTTCACGCCCTCGCAGGTGGGGACCCGCGCCGGAAGCTTGATGGTGGCCACGGCGCTGGCCGGCACGCAGACGGTGGCGCTCACCGGCTCCGGCACCGACTTCAGCTTCAGCGTCCCCTCCGGCACCGTCTCCGCGAAAACCGTCGCCGGCGGCGGGACCGCCGCCTGGGTGCTCACCATCACCCCCGGCACGTTTACCGGGATGGTGGCGTTGTCCTGCACCACGGTGCCGGCCACAGCCGCCTGCGCCGTCATCCCGGCCTCGATTCCTTTAACCGCAGGCGGCGCCCCCGTGACCGTGACCGTGACCGTGGCCACCACCGCGCGCGGCACGGCGCCGCCGTGGGGAGGGCCGCGGCGGCCGCCGCTGTGGCCTTGGCTCCTGCTCCAGCTGCTGACACTTGTGCTCGGGCTCCTGCTGGCGTTCCATCGCCTCCGGCCGCGCCGCTGGCTGCTCGGCGCCGTGGTGGGCGGGGCGCTGCTGGCGGCCGGATGCGGCGGCATCTCCAACCTCGTCACCGCCGGCCACGGCACCCCGCCCGGCGCCTACCGAGTTACCGTCACCGCCACCGTCGGCAATAGCGTCCGAACCGTCCCCCTCTCGCTCACGATTGAGTAGACGACGGGTGGTCATCTCGCCGGCTTCGAGGCGAGCGGGTGGCTCGCCACTTTTCGCTGGGTCGCTCCCGCGATGCTCGCACTGTGAGCATCGCTCGCTTGAGGGCGGACTTCGATGGGCGGCGCACGAGCGGCACTGCCGCTCGTTGCCCCGCTCTGCTCGTGGCATCTCCCAGCTGCCTCCACCAGCCTGACAGCTAGCGTGTAATCTGCTTTTGCAGCGCTGACAGCAGGTTCAACGCTTCGATGGGCGTGAGCTGATTCACGTCGGCGGCGGCCAGCTGATCGACGATCTGCTGGCTCAGGGGGGTGAAGAGCGTGAGTTGCAGGCGGGCGGCGTCATCGCCGGATTCGAGTTGGGCGCTGGTGCGGTCCTCGGCCTGTTCGTGGCGGCGCAGCACCTCGCGGGCGCGTTCGATGACTTCGCGCGGCAGCCCGGCGAGGCGCGCCACGTCGATGCCGTAGCTGCGGCTGGCTTCGCCGGCGGCAACGGTGCGCAAGAAGACGATGCCCTCGGGGGTTTCCTTGGCAGCCACGTGGACGTTCTGCACGGCTTCCAAATGCCGCGCCAGCTCGGTCAGTTCGTGGTAGTGGGTGGCGAACAGCGCCAGCGCCCCGGTGCGGGCGTGCAGGAACTCGACCATGGCCCAGGCGAGCGAGAGCCCATCGTAGGTCGCGGTACCGCGCCCAATCTCGTCGAGAATGACCAGGCTGCGGGGCGTCGCCTGGTTCAGGATGACGGCCGCCTCGGTCATCTCGACCATGAAGGTCGAGCGTCCGCGCGCCAGGTTGTCGCTGGCGCCGATGCGGGTAAAGACGCGGTCGAAGATGGGCAGCCGGGCCGAGGCGGCGGGAACGAAGCTGCCCATCTGGGCCATGATGGCGATCAGCGCCATCTGCCGCAGGTAGGTGCTTTTGCCGCCCATGTTGGGGCCGGTAATGATCAGGATACGTTGCCGCTCGGGATCGAGGTGGACGTCGTTGGGGACAAAGCGGTCGCCCCCGCCGGTGATATCGCTGAAGCGTTCGATCACGGGATGGCGGCCGCCGCGGATGGCCACCGCGCCCCCCATGGCGTCCATTTCGGGACGGCAGTAGCCGTGCTCGGCGGCGAGGTGAGCGAAGTTGGCCAGCAGATCCATCTCGGCGATAGCCGCGGCATTGCCACGGATCGCCGCGGCGCACGCCGCCGCCTGCGCCCGCAGCTCGACGAACATACGCTCCTCGATGGCCAGCGCCGTCTCGTCGGCGCTGAGGACTTTGGCCTCCAGTTCCCGCAGCTCGGGCGTGGTGAAGCGTTCGGCGTTAGCCAGGGTTTGCTTGCGCTGGTACTCGGCGGGGACGTGGCGCAGGTTGGCTTTCGAGACCTCCAAGTAATAGCCAAACACATTGTTAAAGCGCACCTTGAGGGAAGCCACGCCAGTGCGTTCCCGCTCCCGGGTTTCAATACCGGCGAGGGCGTCTTTGGCGCCGTGGCTGAGGGCCCGCAGTTCATCCAACTCAGCCGAGGCGCCGGCGCGGATGAAGCCACCGTCGGCGAGGGTCGCGGGCGGAGTGTCGGCCAGCGTGCGTGCGATGGCGTGGCGCAGCTCGTCGAGCGGGTTCATGGCGCCGGCCAGCGCGGCCAGCCGGGCCACCGGCGCCCCGGCCAGCAAGGTGCGTTGCAACTCCGGCACACGATCGAGGGAGGCCCGCAGGGCTTGCAGATCGCGGGGCAGCGCCGTGGCCAGCGCCACCCGGCCCAGCAGGCGTTCCAGATCCTGCACGCCCGCCGCGGTCTCGCGCAGCGCCAGGCGCCAACTCCAGGCGGCGGTGAGTTGCTCGACCGCCTCATGGCGGGCGGCAATCTCGGCGGCATCGCCGCTGGGGCGCAGCATCCACTGCCGCAGCAGACGTTTGCCCATGGGGGTGACGGTGGCGTCGAGCGCCGCCCGCAGCGTGGCCCGCTCCTCCCCGGCAAACAGCGGGTCGACCAACTCGAGGTTGCGCGCCGTCACCGCGTCCACCACCAGGCCCTGCTGGCGTTCGTAGTAGCCCATGCGGTCGATGTGGACGAGCTGGCTGCGCTGCGTCTCTTTGACGTAATGGACGATTGCGCCTGCCGCCGCCGCCGCCCAGGGCTTGCCCGTTAACCCAAAGCCCTCGAGCGAGAGCACGCCGAAGTGGCTCTCCAGCACGCCCTGAGCGTAGCTGGCGTCGAAGATCCAACCTTCAACCGGGGTCAGCGCCGGCGGGGTGCCACCGTCCCAAGCCCCGGCACCCTGAAACAGCGGCGCTTCCGAGGCGTACAACACTTCGCGCGGCTGCCAGCGCGCAATCTCTTCGGCGAGGCGCGCGGCCGCGTCGGGGCCCGAAAACTCGGTGGCCCGGAACTCGCCGGTGGAAACGTCGAGCAGCGCCAGCCCCATCACCTCACGGCCGCGCGCCACCGCCGCCAAATAGGTGTTGTCACCCGCCTCCAGATGGAACGCCGCCGTGCCCGGCGTGAGCACGCGCGTGACCTCGCGCCGCACCAAGGTTTTGGCCTGCTTGGCATCTTCCATCTGATCGCACAGCGCCACCTTGAAGCCCTTGGCGATCAGACGCGCGATGTAGCCCTCGGCGGCGTGGTAGGGGACGCCGCACATGGGAATGGCCGCGCCCTTCTCCTTGTTCCTGGCGGTCAAGGTGATCTGCAGCTCTCGCGCCGCCGTCACCGCATCGTCGTAGAAGAGCTCGTAGAAGTCACCCAGCCGGAACAGCAGCAACGCCTCCGGGCACTGCCGTTTGGCGGCCTGGTACTGGCGCATGACGGGCGTGGGCGAGGTGTCGGCGGGCTCCGGCATCGTCACTGATTGTAGCTGCTTGGGCGGGCGCTTCAATCCCGCTCAAAGAGTGAACGCGGCAATCCGGATTGGCGAATGATCGCCAGCAGGGTCCCAACCCGAAGCTCGGCATGGCCGGGAACGGGAATCGTCGTGGTCCCGGCCTCGGTTCGCCTTTGCAGCACGATGGGGCTGCCACGGCGGCGAACCTCGTGAAATCCATGCTCCGCCACGAGGGCGATCAGAGAGGGTCCGGAAAAGACCCGCAGTTTACCCAACCTCGACCTCGAGCCGCGTCACGAAAACATCCTGGTGAAGCCGGCCCGCGATTTCTTCCGGCGGTGCGGTCTCGAAATACGCAGCTACGGCCTCCCTCAGGTTGGCGTGGGCCTCTTCGACAGTGTCCCCTTGGCTGGCGATGTCGAGTTCCGGGCAGAGCGAAACAAAGCCATCGCCTTCGCGTTCGATTACGGCCGTGAGCTGGCGCCTCTGGGGCATGGACTGATACTACCCCAGCCACCACCGCGCCGTGGCGGGGGTGGTAAAATCAGGAGGTTACAACCTCCTATGCCCTCCCTGATTGCCAAGGTTTTCGGTACCAAAAACGAGCGCGAGGTCGCGCGGCTCAACCCCCAGGTCCAACAAATCAACGACCTCGAGCCCGCCATGAAGGCGCTCAGCGACGAGCAGATGCGCGCCAAGACGGAGGAGTTCCGCCAGCTCATCCGCGAGCGCATCGCCGCCGCCACCACCGAAGACAGCAAAGACGAGGAGAAAGAAGCCGCTGAAAAGGCCGCCCTGGACGAGCTCGTAGTGCCCGCCTTCGCCCTGGTGCGGGAGGCCGGGCGGCGCGTGCTCAACATGCGCCACTTCGACGTGCAGCTGATCGGCGGCATGGTGCTGCACCAGGGGCGCATCGCCGAGATGCGCACCGGCGAGGGCAAGACCCTGGTCGCCACCCTGCCGGTGTATCTGAACGCGCTCGCCGGCCACGGCGTGCATTGCGTCACGGTCAACGATTACCTCGCCCACCGCGACTCGGAGTGGATGGGGCGGCTGTACAAGTTTTTGGGCCTGACGGTGGGCGTCATTGTGCACGACATGCCCGACCCCGACCGCAAGGCGGCCTACGCCTGCGACATCACCTTCGGCACCAACAACGAGTTCGGCTTCGACTACCTGCGCGACAACATGAAGTTCGATCTCGCCGACTGCTGTCAGCGTGGTGGCCACTACTACGGCATCGTCGACGAAGTGGACTCGATTCTGATCGACGAGAGCCGCACCCCGCTGATCATCTCCGGGCCGTCGGAGGAGTCGACCGACAAGTACTACCGCATTGACCGCATCATCCCCCGCTTGCAGCAGGGCGAGCCGCCGGACGGCGACGAGAAGCCCGCCACCGGCGACTACTTCCTCGACGAAAAGCAGCGCACCGCCACGCTCACCGAGGAGGGCGTCATCAAGTGCGAGGAGGCGCTCGGCGTCGAGAACCTCTACGACCTCGCCAACATGGAGTTGATCCATCACATTTACCAGGCGCTGCGCGCCCACACGCTCTACAAGCGGGATGTAGATTACGTGGTCAAAGACGAGTTGGACCCGCAGACCGGCAAGGTCGAAAAGAAGGTTCTGATCGTGGACGAGTTCACCGGCCGCCTCATGCCCGGCCGGCGCTGGTCCGACGGCCTGCACCAGGCGGTCGAGGCCAAGGAGAACGTGAAGATCGAGCGCGAAAACCAGACGCTCGCCACCATCACCTTCCAGAACTACTTCCGCATGTACAAGAAGCTGGCGGGCATGACCGGCACCGCCGAGACCGAAGCCAACGAGTTCCACAGCACCTACAAACTCGATGTGGTGGTCATCCCCACCAACCGGCCGCTGATCCGCAAGGAGTTTCCCGACGTGGTGTTCCGCACCGAGCCGGAGAAGTTCACCGCGGTGGTGGAGGAGATCAAGGAGTGCAACCAGCGCGGGCAGCCGGTGCTGGTGGGCACCATCTCGGTGGAAAAATCCGAGCACGTCTCCGAGCTGCTGAAGAAGGCCAAGGTGCCGCACGTGGTGCTGAACGCCAAGTACCACGAGAAGGAAGCCGAAATCGTGGCCCAGGCCGGCCGTAAAGGCGCGGTCACCATCGCCACCAACATGGCTGGCCGCGGCACCGACATCCTGCTGGGCGGCAACCCCGAGACGCTGGCGCGCGCGGCGCTGGCCCGCAAGGGCATCAACTTTGACGAGCTCCCCGCCGAGGAGCGTATCACCACCCTGGTGCCCTACAAGGCCGGCACCGATCAGGAACACGACGACGTGGTGGCGCTGGGCGGGCTGCACATCATTGGCACCGAGCGGCACGAATCCCGGCGCATCGATAACCAGTTGCGCGGCCGCGCCGGCCGCCAGGGCGATCCCGGATCGTCCCGCTTCTACCTCTCCCTCGGCGACGACCTGCTGCGCATTTTCGGCGGGGAAAAAATTTCTGGCCTCATGCTCCGGCTGGGCATGGAGGAGGGCGTGCCCATCGAGAGCAAGCTCATCAGCCGCCGCATCGCCGCCGCCCAGGAACAGGTCGAGGGCCAGCACTTCGACAGCCGCAAGCACCTGCTCGATTACGACGACGTAATGAACAAGCAGCGCGAGGCCATCTACGGCATGCGCCACGATCTGCTCGCCGGCCTTGATCAAAAGGAGTTCCTGCTGGGCGTGGCCGAGGCCAAGATCGAGGCCGACCTGGAGCAGTTCTGCGGCAAGGACGTCCATCCCGACAAGTGGAACCTCCCCGGCTTGCGGCAGGCGATCAAGGAGCAGTTCGGCATCGACTTCCAGGACGCAGTCCAAGCCGACACGTTGGTCTTCGCTGAGTTGCACCAGGCGCTGGTTGAGCTGCTGCGCGCCAAGTACGACGAGAAGGAAGCATTATTGGGTGCGCCCCAGCTCCGCCACTTCGAGCGCATCGTCATGCTGCAGATCGTCGACAACATGTGGAAAGACCACCTGCTGGCCATGGATCACCTCAAGGAGGGCATCGGCCTGCGCGGCTACGGACAGCGCGATCCGCTGATCGAGTACAAGAAGGAATCGTTCGACATGTTCCAGGATCTGATGGACCGGATCGAGGAGGACAGCGTGCGCACGCTGTTCCTGGCCCGGATTCAGACGCGCGAGGAACACGACCAGGAACTGGCCCAGCGCCAAGCCGCCGAACAGCAGGCCATGCGCGACTACGAAAAGGAGCTGGAGCGCCGCAAGCAGAAGCAGGCGCGGGAACTGCGCATGTCCGGCCCTTCAGAGCCCGCTCCGGTGGCCACCGTCGTCCGCCACGACGACAAGGTGGGGCGCAACGACCCCTGCCCCTGCGGCTCCGGCAAGAAGTACAAAAAGTGCCACGGCGCCGCCGTCGAGGTTTAGCGGCGCGCCCGCCCCGCGCGGCCAAGGCCCATCACCGCCGTACCGCCCAAGCCATGCCGTCAGGTCCTTGGCCCGGATCGATATGGCCGATGACCTTGAGCGTCTTCAGCTCAATCACCGCCACATAGTGATCTGAGCTGCAGGCCACGTAAGCGCGCGAGCCATCGGGCTGCATCAGGATGCCGGCGGCGCCGTGGCCGAGGCTCAGACGCCGAATCTGCCGGCGCGTTTGCGTGTCGAAGATGGCCAGGTCGCCACCCCCGGCGTCCGACAAGCTGGAGATAAAAACGTATTTTCCATCGGGCGTGAACCGGACCCGGTTGGCGCCGCGAAGGCCGGCTGGCAACGTCTGGACGATTCTTTTTTCGCCAACGTCAATGATGGAAACCGTTCCATCCCGCGCGGCGGCGGACCAGAGCATCCGGCCGTCCGGCGAGACATCAAAACCCTCGGTTCCCACGCCGGTCTTGAGAACGGTTTGCTGCCAGAACGCCTCCGCTGAGGGTCCGCCGCGAGCGCGGCCGGCGGACGCCGGTGGTTTTTCAATGATGCTGATGGTGCCGGAGTTGACGTTCGCAGTGAAAATGCGATCCAGACCCTTCGCAACCTCGATCATATGCGTCCGCATCTGCCCGGTGCCGAGGAGCCAGTCAACGCTGCTGCTGAGTGGGTTATAGCGGCCAATGACCTCATTCACCTCGGCGGTGAAGTACAGCTCGCCCCCGGCAAACGCCAGCCCATGCGGGCCGTACAGGACTCCCAGGTCGATGCGGGGCAGCGCTTTTTGAGCGGCGAGATCCACCACCGCAATGGTGTGATCGGCGCCAAAGCCATAGTTTGAGATGTAGGCCCGCCTGCCATCCGGAGAGGCGATCACCTCGTGCGGGTCAGGCCCCGCCGGAACACGGCCCACCACCTTCAAGCTAGCTGGATCCACAATGGCCAGCGTGCGGTCGCTTTTGGCGAGTACCAGCAACGCCGGCGTGGGCGTGCGTTGCGCCTGGAGCGTTGCCGCCAGCAGAGCCATCACGACCGCAATACCGATGCTGCGTGCCTCCATTCAAGCCTCCTCCACTTCAGAGCCCTGGAATCAGACCAGGAGCGTCAACCCCAACTCGCGCGCGGCGGTGCCCATGGCCCTATCCAAGGTCGCCAGCGGCAAGCTGCGCCGCAGCGCGCGCTTGATGTTAACCGCGTCGTAGCTGGTCAACTTGTGGGTCCGGCACCGTGGCAACACCGCGACAGGTCCACATCCAAACTATATGCCGCCGCTCCGCCGCAGTGGTGCCAAGAATTTCAGAGCGGCTTAGAACCCGGTTTCGTCGGCGGTGGGGCCGTAGCTGGGCGGCACGGGCACATCGTTAAGTCGTAGATAGACACCGAGTTGCGCGCGGTGGTGAATGAGGTGGTTGAGGAAGAGCCGGCGGTAGGCGCTCAAGCGCGTGCCTTCAAACAGGAGCTGGGTATGAAACGACAGCTTCCAGGTCTCGCTCCAGGCGGCGTCGGCGGCTTGCGTCAGCGCCTGCCGGGCGGCGGCGGCGACCGCATCAAAGCCGGCGAGCAATTCCGCAACCGACCCAAACGGCAACGGGGCGGGGCGTTTCAGGCCGAAATCGAGCGCCGGTGCGGTGAGCACGATTGCCCCAATGCGCGGCAGGTTGGCAAGGTGCGGCGCCAGTTTGCGCAGCGGCATCGACTTGGCATGAGGCGCGAAGTCGAGCCGGTCGGCGGGCAGGCGCTCCAGCCTCTCCAGCATGGTGCGCGTGCTTTTCATCTCGGCGTCAAATTCGGGGAGGAACAGTTGACTCAGGCTCATCCCCGAATTCTCGCACGCCGTTAACGGGCCGGCGGCGCGGCGGCGGGGCGGGCGTAGCGGCCGATCCACTCGGCGGCGCCGAGGATGTGGCCGTCGGTGGCTTGCATGACCGCCGCGCGGCTGGCATCCGCCGGGAGATCGAGCGTCGTGTCCAGGGCGAAAAGCTGCCAAGTGTAATGGTGCTGCGGCCCGGGCGGCGCGCAGGGGCCCATAAAAGCAGGCTGGTTGCGCTGGTTCAACTGATGGGCACCATCGGGCAAGGTCGCGCCGGCGGGAACGCCTTGCGGCAATCCGGCAGCGGTGCCGGGGACATTCCAGATGAGCCAGTGGGTGATGTCTTCAAGATGCTTGCCGGGATGGGGCTCGGGATCGTGCAGCAGGAGGACGAAGCTCTTGGTTCCTGCCGGCACATGGCTCCAGTGCACGGCAGGCGAAACGGCCTGCGGGCCGGCCGAGCAGGTGAACTCGGTGGGGATGGTGGCGCCGTCGGCGAAGCCGGTCACGGTCATTTGCAGGGGAGGAGCTTGCGGCCCACGCGGCCCACGGCCGCCGGGGCGTCCGCCGGGGGTTTGGCCGGCCGCTGTCGCCGCCAGCGCCAGCCCCAAGATCGCGACCACCGATAGATTCATCCTGGTCTTCATGAGTCCCACCCCTTAGCCAAGCTCAGACCCACATATCATAGCCGAGGTCACGGGTTTTTCACCGCGCCGTCACGGAAACCTGGACCGGAACCGAGGCTTGCAGGCCGCCGGCGGTGGCGGTGAGCTGAAGCGTATAGGTGGAGACGGTGGGCGCCGGCGGTGGCGGCGACAAAGCCGCGCTGCCCCCACCTCCGCCACCACACCCGGCGCTGGCGAGCACCAGGCCCAAAACTAGCCCCAAACGCGTGGCTCGCCTTCTTTCCAGACAAGCGAAACCGCTCCCCACCAGCAGGAGCAGCAGCAGTGGACCGGGGCCGAAGCGCCACCCCACCCAACCTGCCCCCCCGGCGGCGTTGACGGTGGATACGGAGAAGCTGGCGGTGCTGTTGGTCGGCAATGCCAGCGAACCTGGCGTAAACTGCGGCACCATCCAGCTTGGAAGCGGGCCGCTATCGGCTGCCGCGGCGAAGCTCACGTTGCCCGCCATGCCGTTGACCGGCGTCAGTGTCAGCACGACCGGCTCGGAGGTCTCTCCGGCGGTGACGTTGAGCGCGGTGGCGCTGGATGCAAGGGTAAATCCTTGCAGCGGGACCGCGACCGTCACGGTGTGAGTCGCATCGGTGGCCGCGGTGACATTGAACGACGATTGGCCAGCCGTGCGCGAGGCGAGATCCACCGTCATCGTCACCGCCGGATAAGGTGGGCTCACCGCAGCCGCTGAGAACGAGCATCCGGGCGCGGGCTGACAATCAAGAAAGGTCACGGGCGCGCTGTAACCGCCTGCGCCGGGGACCACCTGGACCGTCACCGTGGCCGTGGATTGACTGGGCGGCACCGCCGCCGGGGGCGTCAGCACCAAGCTATAGCTGGGGGCGGGCAGCGCCGTTTCCGTCCAGGTGGCGACCACACTCCCCGCGGACGCGGTGAGCGTGACGCTGCCCGGCACAGCTGGGAGCGTATAGGCGGCGTTGGCCCGGCCATCGGCGTTGGTGGTGACCGAGGCCGGACTGAACGTACCTGGTCCGCTGAGCGCCACGCCGGCGCCCGGTATGGGGTTGCCGTAGCGATCCTCGGCCTCAAGCGTGAGATCCAGGATCGTGCCCACCAGGGCGGGTGCGGACCCGCCCGCAACGATGTGAATCTGACTCAGCGCCGCCGGCAGCACATGAACCGTAGCCGTACTCGTCGCCGTGCCCCAAGCCCCCGTGGCCGCCGCCAACACGGTGACGTCACCCGCCGCCGGCGGAACCGGGAACGCCACCGTAGCCGTGCCGGAGACGCCGGTGGTGGCGGAGGCCGTCCAATTTGTGCCCGAGCTCAACGTCAGCGCAACTGCGGCGGCGCTGCCGGAGAGATCACTGGCCTGGACCGTAAAATTGATCGGGGCGCTTTGGCCCGCGATGGCGTCCACTGCGGTAGGCGAGAGCGTGACCTGCAGCCCCACCTGCGCCAAGGGGAGGCTCCAAAAGCCACGGCCGAGCGTGGCGGCCCACAACGTATCGGACCCGTCCCAGGCCAGCGCGGTGATCGGCGCCGCCGCCGCGCCGAGCGGCGTCCACGCCCCCGCGTCGAGCAGTTCCGCACCGGAAGGCGTGACCGCCGCGGCTTCGTCGGCGTGAGCGGGTGCGGCTGCAAGCGCGCTCACCGCGCCGCCCGGATCCGGCGCCAGGGTCCAACTCTGGCCGCCATCGGCGCTCGACCAGAGATTTTCTCCCGCCGCCAGCCACAACCCGCCGCCACCGGCGGCGAGCGCCGTGATACCAGCGGCGGCGGCGGCTGGCGTTCCGAGGTGCAGCCAGGCGGCGCCACCATCGCTTGAGGCCCACAATTCGCCGGTGCTGGTGCCCAGCCATACCATGTTGGCGGTTGCGGCGAGCGCGTTGGTCACGCCGGTGATCGCTGCCGGCGCCCGGTTGGCGGTCGCCCAGGTCTGGCCGCCATCGCTCGAGACCAACAACTGTGCGCCGCCGCGCAGCGCCCCATAGACCAGGCTGCCGCTGGCGGCAAGCGCGGAAAAGAAATGGTTGCCGTCCGCGCCCCACACCGACCCGGGAGCCAACGTCCCCGCTCCGGCGCCATCGCTATCGCCCGCCCAAGCCGCTGCCGCACCCGACGCCGTGAGGGCCAGCGCGACGGGCGCATAGTTCCTCAGGCCGGTGTTTTTGTTTTGCAAGCCTTCACCCGGCAGCGCCATCCAGACACCGCCATCATTGCCGGTCCACAGCCCCCCACCAGGGGCGTTGATCAAGGCGTGCTGCTGCGTTCCCACCTGCACGCCCATGCTCAGATCGGTCCACGACTGGCCGTCGTCGCTGCTCTCCCAGACATTGGCAGCACCGATCCAGATATGGGTGCCATCGGTATTCACGGCGAGCCCGGTCGTCGTCCCCGTTCCCAGGCTCGCCGGCAGCGGCAGCATCGTCGTGGAACCATCTCCGCCAATCGTGACCAATTCCGGCTGGGCGCCGGACCAAAACGCCAGGAAACCGCCGCCGGAACCAGAGCTGAGCGCCACTCGTCCTGTAGACGCGCTGCTCAGTGTGAGCGGGACGAAGGGCGTCTCGCCGGTCTGCGAGAGTTCGAGGACCGTGCCCACCGCCATGCCCGCAGCCGTGCTCTCAGCCGCCAACACCTCGCCACTGCTGGCATTCCAAGCTACATCCCCGACGTTGCCGGTCAGCAGTTGTGACCAGGTCGCGCCGCCGTCATGCGACGCGTAAAGCCCAGGACTGGGGCCGGCGGGGCTGCCCGGAGGCAGGGCAGCCACGGCCAGCAGGACCGAGGGCTGGTTGGGATTCACCGCGATACGGGTGATGGCGAGGCCAGCGAACGTGGCGGCACCGAGCGTGGTCCAGTGCCCGCCGCCATCAGGGCTGAGCAGGATGCCGGATCCGGCGCAGGCCTGGCCCGGTGTCACAACCTCGCCGGTGCCAGCGTAGAGATTGCCACCAACGATGGCCAAGGCCCCGACCGGGGCACCACTGCTGACCGCCGTCCAGGTGTTGGTCGCGGGCGCGAAGTTCCAGACGCCGCCGGGCCCGCCAGCAAAGACTGTTCCATTGGGGGCGAGCGCCAGGGCGTTCACCGGCCCGGCGACGGAGGCCCCGTTGAAGGCCGTCCCCGCCACCGCCGCCGGCCCGGCCGGCGACCACACTAATGGGGGCGTCTGGGCGCGGCACGGCGTTGTCAGGGCCAGCGCCCAGCCCAGGAGCACGACCGTAGTCCGCCAGCGCATAACCTTCCGAAAAGAAGATCAGCGTAGGCGTTTCCGGCCCCAAATGGCATTCCCCCAAAGTGGGGCAGCTATTCCCTTTTGGAATGGATCAAGGACAAGAACTCACTGCGCGTCTCGGCGCAGTCGCGGAAGATGCCCAGCATATGGCTGGTCACTGCCGAGGAGTGCTGCTTCTCCACCCCGCGCATCATCATGCACAGGTGCCGGGCTTCGATGACCACGCCCACGCCGGCGGGCTCGATCCAGGTCTGGATCGTCTCGGCGATCTGGGAGGTGAGGCGCTCTTGAATCTGCAGGCGGCGGGCAAAGGCGTCCACCAGGCGGGGAATTTTGCTCAACCCCAACACTTTGCCCTTGGGCAGGTAGGCCACGTGGCAGCGGCCGTAGAACGGCAGCAGGTGGTGCTCGCAGAGGCTGAAAAGCTCGATATCGCGCACGATCACCATCTCGTCGTAGGCGACCGTGAACCGCGCCCGGTGCAGCAACGCCTGCAGGTCGACGTTGTAGCCGCTGGTGAGGAACTCCATCGCCTTGATGAACCGTTCCGGGGTGCGCTGCAGGCCCTCGCGTTCCGGGTCCTCGCCCAGGCGGCTGAGCAGCGTGCGGATCAGCTCCTGATTGGCGGCGCCGGAAGAACTGGAAGAAGTGGCCAAATCTGTCCCCATAAAGATATTGTATTCTGGGATTTGCGACGCCTACCCCTGGGTCTGAATTTGGCCTTGATTCTTTTGCTGGTTTTCGCCGTCGGCTGCTCGCAGCGGGCACAGGCGGGCCGGCGCGCACCCGACTTCCAACTCACGCTCAACAACGGGAAAAAGGTGATGTTGGCCAGCTACCGCGGCCGGGTGGTGCTGTTGAACTTCTGGGCCAGCTGGTGCCCGCCCTGTGTGCAGGAGACGCCGGCGCTGGAGGCGTTGGCGCGGGAGTTTCCCCAGGGGCAGGTGGTGGTGTTGGGCGTGTCGATCGATCAGGATCCGGTCGCCTATGAGGCCTTCCTGGCGGAGTACCACATCGACTATCCCACCGCCCGCGATCCCTCCCAGGACGTGATGCACCGCTACGGCACCATCCAGATCCCGGAGACCTACGTGATCGCCCCCGATGGCACCGTGGCGCGCAAGCTGGTGAGCATCGCCGATTGGACCTCGCCGCAGATGAAGTCCTACCTCACCGGCCTGACCCGCCAGAACTAGCCAGAGCGTGGCTCGCCACTTTGCGGACGATCCCGCTTAGTAGGAGAACACTGTCGCCGCCCGAAGCTGCGCCAGATCGGCTTGCACCGCTGGTGCCGGGACCCCAGCAGCGCCGTCGTAGAATCCCTCGATATTGTTGCGCAGCGCGATGTCGGTGGAACTAAAGTGTCCCGCCTCCAGCCTCGCCAGCCAGAGCGCATAGGTGCTGTCGGCGAGCGCGTACTCACCGGCGTGAGTGGCCTTGCCGTCGTCGAGGTCATCGTCGGGCAACTTGAGCGCATCGGTCCGCACCGATTGGAGATACACGCGATATTGGTCGAAGCTCGCGTTAATGCTTTGGATATAAAGATTTTCGGTCTGGCTCGTGGGGTTGGTGAAGGCCAAGGCCCGGAAGGGACCGACTTTAGGGATCAGGCGCAGGATCCAGGCGAGCATCCGGGTCCACAATCCCGGCTCGTGATAGTCGTGGCCCCAGTCCTTTTCATAGTCGGAATGCGAAAGCCGGTACAGGAAGGTCCGCCGCGAGAAGGTTGGATCCTCGCGGATCATGTCCTTCTTATGCATGGCGAGCGCCACCTGCGTCATTTCCGGAATCACCTGGCTGACGCTCCACCGAAACGTTCCAATCGCCAAATCTTCGTTAGGCAGCACCTGCTGCAGCGGCAGGCCGTAGACAACCGGGAACACCCGGTCCAACAATGACTTCGATACCTGAAAGCCGATATAGTCGTGGTACTGCTGAGGGGCGTAGCGATGCAGCGCCACCTGTTCCATGTCGAAGCCGAACTCGATTTTCAGGTGGTCGACCCTATTTTCGTCGTAGGTGACGTATTTGCCGTATTTGGCACGCATCTTCGGATACTCGATCGACACCGCCTGGTTCACCGAACCGGGATGCCCCACCGTATCGCCCACGTAGTGTGACAGCACGCCCAGCGCAAAGGCGTACTCGTCCGGCGTCTCGCTCTGGCGGATCAATTCCGTGACGAAATCGCCGGTGCGCGCGTAGTGCACCAGATCGCTGAAGAATGGGTTGCCGAACGGATAATAGCCGAGGTCGGGAATCACGGCGCCGCCATAGGCATAGGCGTGGGCCTCGAGGAGTTGGGCAGTGGTGATATCGGGGAAACGCGCCCGCAATAGGGGCTGGAGTCGCGCAGTCCACATCATGTCCACGAGCTGCTCATGCGTGAGCACCGAATAGCCGAACGCGGAAACAGCCAGCAGTTGCACGACAAACGCCAGCACGCAGATTTTGGCACAGTGGCTCACTGTGCTGTGATACTCACCCAATTCCGGCCGCAATACTGTGCAAGATGATACAGGTGGCGGCTCGCCACCCACCCTTGAGCCTCCACATGCGCCGCCGGCCTTATGCGCTCGCGCCGGCGAGGGTGGCCTCGGCGCGCGAGGCGGCCGCCAGCGACCGCAGCCGCGCGGGCAGGAAGGGGCGCACCAAGAGCTGGTAGGCGGCCCCGCCCACGGCCCCGCCCAAGAGTGGTCCAGCGATGGGGACCCACCAGTAATTGCCGGGCGAGGGGAACGCCGCCGCCCCCCAGCCGGTGAGGTAGCAGAACAGCCGCGGGGCAAAATCGCGCGCCGGGTTGAGGGCCCACGCCTCCAAGTAACCCGCCGAGGCGCCGATCAACGCCACCACCAGTCCGATCATCAACGCCCCGGAGTTGGCCCCCGGCGCCATCTCGTTGTACTGCTCGGTGATGGCAAAGATGCCAAAGATCAAAAACGCGGTGAGGATGATCTCATCGACAAAGGCGTGCGCGGGCGTGATGGCCAAACCGGGGTGGGTGAAAAACACCGCCGCCGCGCCCCCCGCTGCTCGTGTCACATGCTGGGAGACGTTGAAGTAATCGATCACGGGCGAGTAGAGTTGGTACACCAGCGCCGCCCCCAGAAAACCGCCCACCACCTGCGCCAGACAGTAAGGGAGCACTTTGACCCATTCAAAGCGCCGGTAGAGCGCCAGCGCCAGCGTCACTGCGGGGTTGGCATGCGTGCCCGAGATGGAACCCGTCGCCCAGATGGCTACCGTCACCGCCAGGCCCCAGGCGATGCACACCCCCCAGTACGCCTGCTGGTAGGGGCTGGGATTGTACAAGGTATACATGCCCGCGGCGGAATCGCCAAAGGCAATGATGATGAACACCGCGACCGCTTCGGCGATCAGTTCGCCCCAGATTCGTTTCCGCATCAAACCTCCTCCTGCTGTTCCACCAAATATCTGTTGGCGGTTCACGGCTGGTCCCAGCCCCGGCTGCGTGCTACCGCCTCCTGCCAGCGCCGCCGCAGAGCCGCCGCTGCATCCCGGTCCAGGCGCGGCGTGAAGCGCGCGGCGGCGCCCTGCTGCGTCCTCAGGTTCTTCGTGCCGTCCCACACGCCCACCGCCAGCCCGGCCAGGTACGCCGCCCCCAGCGCCGTGGTTTCCGTGTTCGCGGGCCGCACCACCGGGATACCCAACAGGTCGGCTTGGAACTGCAGCAGCAGGTCATCGACGGCGGCGCCGCCATCCACCCGCAGCTCGGCTACCGGCGCGCCGGCCTCCTGATCCATCGCTTCCACGACGTCGGCAACCTGAAAGGCAATGCACTCCTCCGCCGCGCGCGCGATGTGCCCCGGCAGGGTGTCGCGGCGCAGGCCAATCATGAGCCCGCCAGCGTAAGAATCCCAGTGCGGCGCGCCCAGCCCCACAAACGCCGGCACCAGCACCACGCCACCGTTCTCGGGGACGGTGCGGGCCAGCGCCCCAATCTCGGCGGAGTGATGGATCAGCTTCAGGTTGTCCCGCAGCCACTGCACCACCGCGCCGCCGATAAAGACGCTACCCTCCAGCGCGTAGGCGAGTTTGCCGTCCAAGCCGCAGGCCAGCGTGGTCACCAGCCGGTGCTCGGAGAGCACGAACTTCTCGCCGATATGCTTCAGCAGGAAACAGCCGGTGCCATAGGTATTCTTGGCCTCGCCGGGCGTGAGGCAGAGCTGGCCGAATAACGCCGCCTGCTGGTCACCAGCCATGCCCGCCAGCGCCATCGCACGCAGGCCGGAGGTGGAGCTCGTCCCCAGTCGCCCACTCGATGCCACCACATCCGGCATCAGGCTCTCCGGCACCCGCAGCAGGCGCAGCAGGTCCGGGTCCCACTGCCCGGTGCGGATGTTGAACAGCATGGTGCGCGAGGCGTTGGTGAAATCAGTGACGTGCCTCTGGCCGCCAGTGAGGTTCCAGATCAGCCAGCTATCCACCGTGCCAAAGGCAAGTTTGCCGCCCGCGGCCCGCTGCCGGGCGCCAGTGACGTGGTCCAGAATCCAACTGATCTTGGTGCCGGAAAAATATGAGTCGATGACCAGCCCGGTTTTCTCCCGCACCGCCGCTTCGGCGCCCTCCGCCCGCAGCCGGTCGCAGACCTCCGCCGTGCGCCGGTCCTGCCACACGATGGCGTTGTAGATCGGTTGCCCCGTCTCCCGGTCCCACACGATGGCGGTTTCCCGCTGATTGGCGATCCCGATCCCGGCCAACTCACGCGCCGCCACACCTGCCCTCTCGATCGCCTCCGCGGCCGCCTCCAGTTGCGAGCCGAGGATGGCCATGGGATCGTGCTCGACCCAGCCGGCTTGGGGATAGATCTGGGGAAACTCGCGCTGGGCGCTGGCCACCACGCCGCCGTGTTGGTCAAACACAATGGCGCGCGAACTGGTTGTCCCCTGATCGAGAGAAAGGATAAAGGCCATGCGCCCTCCCAACTTTATCGCAAAATTGAACGCGGGCACCCGGCTGCGCCGCCCGCTCCTCTGCTCGCGCGAGAGCCGGGCCTGCGCGCCCGGCTCTCCCGGCTCTCCGTCGGGGCAGCTTGGAAGCGCGACGAGAAGAGCGGGCGCCCGCTGCCGCCAAGTCTAAATGCGGTGCATCAAGTGGCCGCAAGCTACACTGGCCGCAACAAGAAGGATGATCGAACCGAAAAACATGTGCATCAGGCGCCGGCCGGTGGGGTTGCCGACATTGAAGGTGTAGCCAATTCCGGCGCGCTTGGGAACAACGGCGTGCGGATCATCGGGATTATCGTAGAATCCCAGCCCCGTCCAAAAGAGCTCCTGATCGCGATCGATCTCGGGAGCGGTGACCGCGGGCTCAGTCGCGGACGCAGGCGCAAGCGCGGGCTGCCACAACCATAAAAGTCCGGCAGTAACAATCCAGGGGATGACCAGCGCGAACACAACCGGCGAGCCGAGCGGGATGTGCAGCACAATTCCCGCGTACAACAATGCAACGAGATAGGTGATTGCCCAACCCACCTTGGCAACACGGTGGACCTGCTGGCGCTCGGCCGCGCTGTGCTGCGGCGCGTGGCGCTGGGTCGCGACGATGGAAGCGTTGACCAGCAAGCACACCAAACTCATGAGGCCCGCCAGCAGGAGAACGGGGCGGCCATCCAAAGGGGGCGGTGCGCGCCGGCCCGCAACCAGCCAAGCGGCGAATACAAGAATCAGATACGGTCCGCAGGCCACGGCCCACATGGGCCCTGTCCACCGGGGTTGCGGCGGCGATTGCGGCATACGCGCGCACTATAACACGCAGCCTAGGCTTTCGTGCTGGCCCCTCCACCTCGATCCGCCCCCCACTCGACCACCTCTTTGATGGCGCCGGCAGGATGCGCGTCGGGCGCCTTCACAAACGCCTCCGGCGTTAGGTGATGGGTGATCAGCGCCGCCGCCACATTGGAAGTCCCGCCCCAGCGCGCCTGCGCCGCCGCCAGATCGTCCACTCCCATCTGAAAATGTCCGCGGGCGGCGTTGACGCTGCCGAACATCACCTTGTTGCCCAAGACCAACCGGCGAACCAACTCCGCCCCTGCAATTTGAAGCGGACGATCGCCGCCGGGAATACCTGTCAGTACATAAATGCCGTTCAATCCCAGCGCGTCCAGCAGGTCAAACTCGAGGCTGGCGACACCGGAGGCGTCGCAGATCAGATCCAAACTGCCGGTGTGTTTGGCGATCTCCTGCGGCTTGACCTGGCGGCCGTCGATGTAGCTGCCCCCGATCGCCTCCAGCCACTTCGGCCGCGGGTTGGCGGCATCCACGATATCCAGGCCAAACACCTCGCAGCCGCGCAGCCGCAGGATCATGGCGGCCAGCAAGCCGACCGGGCCCATGCCCGCCACCAGGCAACGGCGCCCAAAACGCCAATCCGGCGTCACCGCAGCTTGCGGATTCCGGCTCGATTGAATCTGCCACGCCTCATCCAGCGCCTTCTCGACGATCGAGAGCGGCTCCAAGAGCACCCCCACCGGCGCCAGTTCCGGCGGCACGCGGACGATGAACTCCTCCTGATCGACCACGAACTCGGTCTGGTAGCCGTCCAGCGCCTTGATGCCGCGCTCGCGGTAGTTACCGGTCTGACACATGTCGGCGCGCCCCATATTACAGTTGGCACACTTGCCGCAGCCCCGGCGCACGGTGAAGGCGGCGTGGTCGCCCACCTGCACCCGTTTCACCGCCGCGCCAACCTCGGTCACTTGGCCCAGCATTTCGTGGCCGATGACCAGCTCCTTGGCGCCGGCCGGAGCATCCGCCCGGCCACCGACGAGCTCCTCCCGGTCGGTCCCGCAGATACCGACGCGGAGCACCCGCATCTTGACTTGGTCGGGAGTGGTGATTTTAGGTTCGTCCCGCTCGACGAGCTGCGCGCCGGCCACGCCAGGAGTGATGGCAATTGCTCTCATGTTGCGATAGTACACTTGGCGGATGGAAGAGTTGCGCTCAGCCGTTTGGGAGAGCGGCGCGGCCGTGCTGCTGTTGGGCGGGGTGATCGCCGGCGCACAGTGGCTGCTGCGGCGGATTTATGGCGAACATGGCGACGATTAACCCGCCACCCCATATACTGAAACCAAGGGAGAATCCTCATGCCACCAGCCGAGGTAGCCGCCGCGCCCTCGCCCGCAGCGCTTTTTGACGCCATTAACGGCTTCCAGCGCACCGCCGCCATCAAGACCGCCATCGAGTTGGATGTATTCAGCCACATCGCGGCGGGCGCCGACACGCCTGCCGCGCTGGCCGGAGTCTGCCACGCCTCCGCGCGTGGCCTGCGCATTTTGGTCGATTCCCTGGCCGTCCTGGGCCTGCTGCACAAGGACGGGGCACAGTACCGGCTCACGCCCGATTCAGCCGTATTTCTTGACCGCCGCTCTCCCGCCTATCTCGGCTCGATCGCGGAGTTCCTGACCTCGACGGTCAACCTGGATGCGTTTGCCAAGCTCACCGCCGCCGTGCGCCAAGGCGGTACCGCGCTCGCCGGCGAGCCCGCCATGCAGCCCGACAGCCCGGTGTGGACCAACTTCGCCCGCAGCATGGCGGCGCTGCAACGTCCCGCTGCCCACGCCTTGGCCGAGTTACTGCTTCCCAAACCCGGCGGACGCTGCAAGGTCCTCGACATCGCCGCCGGCCACGGCCTGTTTGGCATCGCCATGGCGCAGCGCAACCCCGAGGCCGAGGTCTACGCCCTCGACTGGCCTCAAGTCCTCTCCGTCGCCCGGGAGAACGCCGCCGCCGCTGGCGTGACCGACCGCATGCACTGGATTCCCGGCAGCGCTTTCGAGGCGGATCTCGGTGCCGATTACGATTGGGTGCTGCTCCCCAACTTCCTCCACCACTTTGACGCGGCCACCTGCGAAGGCCTCTTGCGCCGCGTGCGCGCCGCCCTCGCTCCCGAGGGTGAGACCGCGGTATTGGAGTTCGTCGTCGAGGACAACCGCTTGCAGCCGCCGCAATCGGCGCTGTTCAGCCTGATCATGCTGGCCACCACCCCGGCCGGCGATGCCTATACCTACGCCGAGTTGGACGCCATGTTGCGCGCCGCCGGCTTCAGCGAAACCGAGTTGCACCCACTCCCCCCCGGCTTCCAGCGCGTGGTGATCGCTACGCCTTAGCGCCCCTGGCGGCGTTAGGCTGCGGGCGCATCCGCGTCGGACGGCTCGGGCGAGGTCGCGTGCTCTTCCGGCGGGCAACAGTAGGCGCATCCACACCCACAGCTCGCGCCCTGTTCCCCAGCCCGCTCGCGTCTCCATTGCCGAAACGCGGCGTATCGCATGGCCAATGGGATGGTGGTCAAGCCGGCGGTGGCGGCGAGCGCGATGCCGGCCGCCTTGCGCTGGTCGTTGTTCATGCGCCGGGCGAGCAAGAGCCCGAGGCCCATGCCCAAAGCCACGCGCGTGCCGGCGAACAGGATAAAATCAGGCAGCAAAAGGCGGTGCAAGCCGCGCGTTCTGGCAGGGTTCATGGCAGTCAGCTCCTGGGAAGGTTGGATGCGAAATCGAGCACGGCTGGGCGTCCGCCTTGTCAGCCGGCGACTTACCAGCAGGGCTGGCTGGCACTTCGACCCGGGGGCCTGAGCAGGGCTTGAGTACGTTCGGGGCTACCATCCCATCTTATTGAACGGCAACGACTTGCCGCCGGTGCCGAGACCGCGCCCAGGGTGCGCGGCGCCACGCGGGAGCCGAGAGAGGGCGACGGGCGGCGGGTGTCGGTAACGTACACGTTTTTAGGGGATTCGGGGGTGGAAATGCGGTACCCTCAGGCCTGTGGCACCTAACGCCCAAGCCCAAAACCGAGGCAGATTGATGCGGCTAAATCACCCAACTTTTTCGATCTACGCTCTCCTCACTATCGTTCTCGCTCTCGCCTCGACGGCGTTCACGCTCAACGGCGACATCGGCATCCATGATCCTTCCACGGTGATCAACGACCATGGCACCTGGTACGTCTACGGCACCGGCGGCCGCGCCCTGGTTTCCAAAGATGGGTGGACCTGGAGCCCGGGGGTGACCCCGGCCCGCACCGGATTGGCCCCGGATGTGATTCACATCGGCGACCGGTTTTACATGTATGTGGCGCGGAATATCGGGGCGGAACCGAAAGCCGCCGTCAACATGATCTGGACCAACAGTCTCGATCCAAAATCCCCCGACTACCAATGGCATGAGGGCGGCGTGGTCGCCAGCTCGAACGGAACCGAGGATAGCAATGCCATTGATCCGGGCGTGTTCCTCGACCCCACCACCGGCCGCATGTGGCTCACCTACGGCTCCTATATCGGCTATATCCGCCTGGTCGAGTTGAGCCCCAAAACGGGCGCGGACCTGTCTCCCAACGAGAAGCCGGTGAATCTGGCCATCAACGGCGAAGCCTCCGACATGATTTACCACGATGGCTGGTATTACCTGTTCATGGTGCGCGGCAGCTGCTGCGCCGGATCCAGTTCTGGCTATAACATTCGCATGGGACGGTCGCGGAAGGTGACGGGGCCGTTCGTGGACGCTGACGGCGTCGGCATGATCGAAGGCGGCGGCACGATGTTGATCGGTTCCGAGGGGCGGTTCATCGGCCCCGGCCACTTCGGTCTGATCAACCTCGGCGATGGCGTGGAAAAGTTCTCCATGCATTGGGAGGCCGACCTCGACAAGGGCGGCGCCAGCGTGCTCGGAATCCGCCCGCTGCTGTGGAAGAACGGCTGGCCGGAAGCCGGCGAAAACTTCCTGGGAGGCACCTTCGAGATCCAATCGGTACGCACCGGTACGTCGCTGGATATCGCGGTGGAGAGCGTCCCGGTGGGAGGCCCCAGGCGCCAGTTCGGATTCGGCGGACGCGGACGTGGAGCGGCCGGGCGGGGTCCGGGTGCGCCGGGCGCGGACGGGCGTGGCGCCGCCAGGGGCGGTCCGGCGGGACGCGGACCTGTTGCACGGGGCCGGGGTGGATTCGGGTTTGGCCGGGGGGCCTTGAGCAATACCGTGATTCCTCCCCAGGATCCGGCCATGGTCGACAAGAATTGGCCGGAGGGCACGGTTCCCGCCGGTATGGCCAACTACCTGGCCGAGGCCCGGGAGAAGTGGCAGATCACCCCGGTGCCGGACGCCGGAGGCTACATCGGCGGCCCTTATTTCAAGATTGTCATCGCGGGCACCACGCGCGCGCTGGCCGCCACCACGGATGCGGAGTTGAATGTGGTTCCCGTTTTCACCGGTGCTCCCGAGCAATTGTGGCGCTTTGATCAACTCGCCGACGGCACCTGGCGCATCATGCCCAAAGCCATTCCCAATTGGAGCGCTCCCATGGCCCTTTCCGCCGTCGGCGCCAGCTTCGCCACCTTGGATAAATTCAATCCCGCGAGCGATATGCAGCGCTGGTTGCTGAAAACTCCTTAACTAACCGGCCCATCGCCCCGGTTCCGACACCTGAAGCCTTCATTCTCCATAGGAGCTTTTATGAACGTGCACCGCAAATTGCTCATACCGGCATTGGTTGCCGTCGGCGTCGGCGTCGGCGTCGGCGTCGCGGTTGCCGCGATGCCGACGGCAGCCGCCGGCCCGGCGAAATCGTATGGACCGACCCTCACCAGTCCCGTATCGCCTACGCTTCAAACCGGCCCCGACGGTTTCATCAAGGGCTGGTTTCTCCTCGAACCCATCCCGGTGTTCGGCCTCAGCCGGAGCGAGGTTCAGGCAATGGTCAAGAAGCAGTATTTCCCCGGCCAGGACACCGTCATCCCCCGCGACGGCGAAACCGAAACGGTGGACTCCAAAACGCTCACTTGGCACGCCGTGGATACCAGGTTGTATAACGTGAACCTGTTCCATTTCTCCCGTGCGTTGCATGTGTCCTCCACCAACGCGCTTTTCTGGGTGGTCACCACCGTGGACAGCCCGCGGGAGATGCACAACGTACGCCTTGCCATCGGGTCCAACGCCGCCTCGGTGTGGTGGCTCAACGGCCAGGAGGTGATCGGGATCTACGGCGATCGCCAGACCGTGATCGATGATGGCGTCTCTCAGCGGATCACGCTGAAAAAAGGACCCAACGTGGTGCGCGCCGCGGTCGTCAACGCCGGCGGCGCCACCGATTTCTGCGCGCGCTTTCTCGATGTCAACGAGAAGCCCATTGCGGGGTTGACCGTCGATCTGCACGGGCCTCGCCCGTAACCTGCCATGGTGGACCAGCGCGCCCAAAGCCGGGCGCGCCGCCGCCCTCGCGGCCAGCAGTGGCTCGCCATTTTTCGCTGGGTCGCTCCTGTGATGCTCGCACTGTGAGCATCACTCGCTTGAGGGCGGGCTTCGATTGGCCGACACCGCTGGGCTCTGCGCCGGGCGGCAGAGCGGCGCAGGAGCGGCACGGCCGCGCGTTGCCCTGCTCCGCTCGTGGCGCTTCCGAGCTGCCTCGATTCGCAAGCATCTGGCCGCGGCGGGCAGCGTCCCAGGTTACGGGGCCGCGCGCGGCGACGCACGGAAAACTGGACCCGCGAACTGCACCTTGCCAGGCCCCCCACCGCGAGCACGGCGCCGACGGCTTTGCGCTAATCGTTCCTCATGCGGCGGCCGGGCTCTAAGGCTTGAAGGTCACCGCCTGCGTCGCCGTGTTCCCGTTGCTGTCCTGTACCTGGATCTCCCATTGGTAGGTCGAACCGCTGGTCAGGCTGCCCACCGAGGCCGTGCTGCCGCCTCCGGTGGGATCGGTGCCCCAGGTAATGGACGTGATCGAGCTGTCGAAACCGTTGGAGTTGGAGTTATTTCCAGGGATCTGCCAGATCGTGTTTCCGTTCGCATCGAAGAGCTGGAACTGGTAAGTGTAGTTGCTGGCATTGCTGGGATCCGTCCAGGTAAATGTCGGCGTGGTCGTGGTACTGGTCGACACCCCCGGCAGCAGATTGGTCGGGAGTGCGCTGACGATGCCGCTCACCGTGGCATTCAACGTCTCACTGTTCCCATCGATATAGGTGACTTTAAGCGCATAGGTGTCTGAGGTCGTCGGCAGGGTGGTGTTGATATTGGTCTGGAATTGGAAGGGTGTGCCGCAGGTGCCGCAGATGGCGAGATCCAACGGGGCCATCACGTTGGGACCCGACGTCAGTTCTACCGCCACCGGCAACTTCGTTCCAGGCTCCACGCGGAAGTTGAGCAAGTACGATTGGCTGGTGCCGCCCGAGGTCGTCGACTGGAAGTTGCTCGTGGTCACCGCGGCGGTGCTGTTGGCGCCGGTCAGGCTTAGGTTCAGGGTTGCCGCGCCCGAGATGGGCACGATGGGAGGATTGCCGCCGCGGGGTATGTTGGTGCTATCGCCCGCGCTGATCACGCCGTTGTTATCCTGGTCGAGAACGGCCACGTGGAAATAGGAACTGCCATTCGGGACCTGAATTGAATAGGCTTGCGGGCTCACCGGAGTGGCGATGTATTCGCCGTAAAACGCGCCCGAATTCGAATCATAGAACCCGGTATACAAGGGGCCGGTGGCCGTGGCCGGGAAGGTCACAGTGCCGGTGATCGTGTTCCCGCCGGTCGGCGCCCCGATGGTCACGGGGCCGACCACGCTCGAATTGGGGCTGTTGGAACTCCCCGCCGTCCCACGCAAGCGGAAATAATAGGCGTTGCCGTCGGTCAGACCGTTCAGGAGCAGGATCTTAGTGCCCCCGGTGCCGGCCGCCGGGAAGGTATGGCTGCCGGCGACGGCGGTGAAGCCCGAGGTGGTGCTCCACTCCAGGATGTAGGAGGTTGCCAGCTCGTTGCCGTTATTGTCGGTGATGGCGCCGAACTGAGCTAGGGCGCCACGGTTAAATCCCGAAACCCCCTTCAGCTTGGGAGCGGCGGTGAGGGTTACGGCCGCGGGGTCGGCCAGCGTGACGTTGGCTCCGGTGGCGTTGGCGAAAGAAACCGCGAAGTTGGCTGTGGCACCGCTCGGGTCAGCGGCGTTGCTCGCGCCCGTCCCCAGCGTGTCCATCGACGACTGCACCGTGTAGGTCCCCGGCGCCACGCCCTGAATGGTAAAGGCCCCCGGGGCGGCAATGCTCGTACCGGTGGAATTGATGTTGCCGCTGCAGCCGTTGTTGCTCAGCACCACATACACCCGCCCGGTCTTACTCCCGCTGTAGGCGACCGTGCCGGAGACGGTATAGCCCAAGCTGGCGGCGAAGTTGTCGTTGGTGCTGCTGGCTCCGTTAATCGTCACTGCCTCCGTCTTCGGATAGAAGGCCGCGCTCGGGCCCGTGATCGACGGCGTCAGCGTGTAGGCGCCGTTGGCCAGCCCGGAGATGGTGAAGTTCCCGTTGCTGTCGGTAGTCACCGTCCGCGCCGGGCTGGTGTTGATCGTGATCGTCGCTCCCGCCACCGCGGAACTGCCGCCACCGCAGGCGTTGTTGAGGTTGACGGAACCACTAATCGAGTAGGTGGTCGAAACCACGACGCTATACGTCACCGGACCGGCGGTGGTCCCGCCACTGTCCTTGACGGCGGCGGTGAAGGTGACCGTGCCGGTGGTGGTGGGGGTTCCAAGCACGCTGAGGGTGGCATTGCCGGTGTTGGCAACGCTCAGCCCCAAACCGCCGGTTAATGCCACTTGGGAGCCGTCGGTGGCCAGAGGGGTGCCGTTGACCGTCCAGCTATCGCCAGGCGCCCCTCCGGTCGCCACGATCGTGCCGTTGTAGTTGGCGTTGGTGGTGGCTGCGGGCAGCGATGCCGGGTTGGCTGCCGGCAGCGCCAACCGGTTGTAGGCGGCCACCATGAGGGTGGCCGAGCCGGTGAGCCCGCTGGAATTCTTGACCTGGAAGGTGACGTTGCCGCTGCCAGTCACGGTGGGCGTGCCTGCCAGCACCCCATTGCTCGAGAGTGTCAAACCGAGGGTCGTGAGCGTGGTCTGCCCGGCCGTGACCGACCAGGTATAGCCGCTGCCTCCGCTCGCCGCCAGCGTGGCCGAATAGGCAGCGCCCACATAGGCGGGCTGCAGCGCGGACGTCGTCACTGCCGGCGCGGCGGTAACCGCGATCGCCAGCGTGACCGGGGCGGAGACCTGAGAATTGACGGTGACGGTTACGGTAAAGCTGGCCGAACCCGTGCTGGAGGGCGTCCCGGTAATCAACCCGGACGCACTCATCGTCAGACCAGCCGCGGTCAGCGAGCTGCCGCCGCCGGTAATGGTCCACGTCGTGGTGTTCGCCGTGCCGCCATAGTTGAAGGCCAACTGCTGGTTGTAGGCGACGCCCGCGTTGGCGTCGGGCAGGGTCGTGGTGGTGATCACCGGCGGGGCCGGGTTCACCACCAGCGTCACCGTCTGGGTAGCGGTATTGTTGGACGAATCCGTGACCTTTACGGTGAAGTTTGAGGTGCCCGCCGTCGTCGGGGTGAAGCTGATCAGGCCGCTGCCGGGCAGCGCTGCCAGCCCAGCCGGGAGCGTACCCGAAGTCAGGCTCCAGGCAAATCCCCCGCCGCTCCCGCCCGCCGCCTGCAGCTGCACACTGTAGGCCGTGCCCACCGTCGCTGCCGGCAGCGTCGCCGAGCTGGTCACGGTGAGAGCGGAAAAGACACCGAGGGAGAGCGGCTGTCCCGCCGACGTCGCCACGCCCACGGTGACGGTGACCGTCACCGCCGAAGTGCTCGTCGCCGTCGCCGTCCCGCTGATGGTGCCGGTGCTGGGGTTCAGGGTGATGCCTGCCGGCAGCGCGCCGGCGCTGATCGCCCACACCGCTGCCCCGGTCTGCCCTTCGGCGTTATAGGTCAGGGTCTGGCTATAGGGCACGTTCACGGTTGCCGCTGCCAGGGCCGCGGTCGTTACCACTGGAGTCCCGGCGCTCACCGTCAACGTTAGATTCGCCGACTGGGTTTGCTGGGGCGTGCCCGCGTCGCTCACGGTGAAGCTGATGGCGCCGGAGTTGGTGGCCGCCGGCGTGCCGGCAATGACGCCCGTGGAGGCGTTCAACCCCAGACCCGCCGGCAGCGCGGCCGAGGACCAGGCGTAGGGAGCAACCCCGCCGGTCGCCGCCAGCGTCGCCGTGTAGGGCGTACCGAAGGTGGCGCCTGGCAGCGTGGTCGTGGTCAGCGCAAGCGTCGGAATCACGGTCAGCGACAGCGCCGCGGTGGTCTGCGTCTGTTGCAGCGCGCCGCTCCCCGAATCGGTCGCGGTGACCACCACGGTGGTCGAGACGCCACTGCCGGTGGGGGTGCCGCTAATGATGCCTGTGCCGGCCCCCATCGTGAGCCCGGCCGGAAGCCCGGTCGCGGTCCAGGAGATGGCCCCCGTACCTCCGGCCGCCGTGAAGGCGGCGCTGGTGAAGGCGGTTCCCTGCACCGCGTTGGCCAAGGCCGGGGTGGTAATCGCCAGGCGCGCAATGACGGTCATCGCCAACGTGGTGGCAACGCTCTGCTGTGGCGTTCCCGCATCCTTGGCCGTGATGGTGGCGCTGAAGCTTCCCGCCGCCGTGGGCGTACCGCTGATGACACCGCTGCTGGCGCCGATGGTGACCCCGGCGGGCAGCCCGGCCGCCGTCCAAGTGATCGCCCCCGCGCCCCCGCTGCTGGTCGCGGTGACGTTGACCGCGGTCACGCTCTGTACCGCCGTAATTGCCGAGAGCGCTCCCACCGTGAGGGTCGGATACACGGTCATGCTCAAGGCCGCGGTCGATTTCGTCTGCTGGAACGCTCCCGTGCCCGAATCCGTGGCGGTGACCACAATATTGGCCGCGGCTCCGGCCGCGGTAGGAGTACCGCCAATGATGCCGGTGCTGGCGCCGATGGTCAGGCCGGCGGGCAACCCGCTCGCCGTCCAGGTGATGGCGCCGGTGCCGCCGGTGGTGGTGAATGCGCTGGCGGTGTAGGCGCTACCTTGGATTGCGTTCGCCAAGGCCGCCGGCGTAATCGCCAGCGCCACCGGAGCCACCGACAAGGTCAGCGTTCCCGACGTGGCCGTTTGCGGTTTCACCGTCGAGGAGTCGGTCACGGTAACAGCAAAGCTGGCCGTCGTGGGCGCGGTCACCGTGCCCGAGATCACGCCCGCCTTGCTCAGCGTCAATCCCGCGGGCAGGACCGACCCGCTGGCCAAGGCCCACGAGAGCGTGCCCGCCCCCCCGCCGGCCGCCAGCGTGGCGGTGTAGGCGGTCCCGACCGTGGCCGCCGTCAGCGCCCCGCTGCTGGTCACGACCGGGGACGGGTTGATCACGATGCTGTAACTCACAGCGTCCGCCGGCCGCGCCACCGGCGTCGCCGTCACCACCACCGTCGTCTTCGCCGCCACCGTGGCCGGGGCGTTGTAGGTCACCGAGGTCGCTGCGTTACCGCTGAGCGTGCCCGGACCCGCCAGGCTCCAACTCAACCCCGCGCTGGAGATGTCGTTCACCAGCGTGGCGGACAGCGTGACCGCCTGCCCCTGGTCGACCGCGGGGGAACCGCTCGCGGCAGAACCGCTGGCCACGATCGTGGTCGTGATCGATTGCGGGAGATTGTTGACATTGCCACCGCATCCGGCAGCGATTCCCACAATGGCCAGCAAGGATCCGGCAAGAAGACGGCGCGTCATTTTACCCATCGCAGTTTTTTCCTCGGCTTCAGTCGCGGCACCCAACACGCCGCCTGACCCTGGCCGGCGGATCCACTCACACCTCGGTCGTATTTTTCTAGACCATGTTGATACAACAGTCACTTGACTGCGTCGTACCGATGCCTACCTCTCTGGTAGCTAGTGTGATGAGAGCGTATCGGCAACATATAGACCAGTCAAGATATTTGTGCACGGCCCAGCGGAAGATCGTGAGTACAATGGCGTCAGGCGGCGTCCTCATCGGCATCGTTGTACTCACGGCCCTTTCGTATCCATCTTGTGCTATATCATTAAGGGCCAGCCGAGGAGTCCAAGGATGCATGTTTTACCCAAGCGCACACGCATCGCTTTCGACGTGTCGCAGGCCGAATATAAAGCCCTCGCCGCGGCCGCCGAAGCTGCGGGGATTCCGGTGAACACCCTGGCGCGCGCCCTGTTTCGGTGGGCGCTTCCCCTGTTTGCGGCCGAGGGCTTCAACCTCGCGGCTTTGAAGCGGCGGTTCGGGAAAGGGGAAACGCTGGCGGCCAGCGTGGAACCAGGCGCGTCCACGGTACGGCGGGCAACGATCAAATCGGACTGAATCGAGAGCTCCGACCGGGGGGGTGGCGAGCCAAAAAAAGGCAGCCCGGAGGCTGCCTTGACGTTTCACGCTGAGAGCAATGCCGCTAAGTTCTTGGCCTAGGCTCGTAGTGGACGAAGAAATAGATCGCCTTCGCGATCGACGCGACCGCGATCGCCAGCCACCACATCGGACGGCTCAGGGCGCTCATTGAGGCCAGATTATCATTGCCGCGGCGCCTGTGCGGCGGTTCCTGCGGTCGCCATGCACGAAGCGCGCCGCGCGCTGTCCGCGTCCGCGCTACCGAGCCATTTTCGCCGCGCGCACGGTGGCGGGATCCGGTTTGGGCGGCGATGGGCGGCGCCACGCGCGATACATTGAGCGCACCAATGGTGCGAGTATCGCGCCCCAGCTCACTCCAGCCACTCCAGCCCAAGTCATCGTCGCATCCTAGACCATTTTGATGCGGGGACGCTCTCAACGATTCGCATCATGGATTCGCTGGTTGTCCGGCGCGGGCGGCGGCGCCAGCCGTGGCTCTCCAGGCGCCGCCCATGAACGCGTTGGCCCGGCAACGGCCCGCACACCGCCGGTACACGGAACATAACACGTCGTCAAGTTATTGATTCCACAG
>JANWJU010000145.1 GCA_025451775.1 Terriglobales bacterium | reverse complement strand
CCTCGGTCCGGGGCCCCTTCGCCCCAACCCGAGGCTGCGCAAATTTTTGCGCGGGCCCCAGCGCGGCTGCGCCGCGCGTCCCGCTTATGCTCGCCTCGGTCCGGGGCCCCTTCGCCCCAACCCGAGGCTGCGCAAATTTTTGCGCGGGCCCCAGCGCGGCTGCGCCGCGCGTCCCGCTTATGCTCGCCTCGGTCCGGGGCCCCTTCGCCCCAACCCGCGGCGGCGCAATTCCGGGTACCGGCACTAATTGCCGGCTTCCATCTTCGGGGTCAATATTCCCACCATAATCGAGGGGTCGACGCCCTTGGCAGTATCGATGGCGCGCGCGATCATGGTGAATGGAATGTCGTCATCGCCCTTGACAAACATAACTTTCTGGGCGCGCGTTTTATAGATCGCATTCAGCTGGGCTCCCAGCGTTTCCCAGGTGACAGTCTGGTCGTTGATCTTGACCACGTTGCCATCCAGAACCTGCACCACGATGGTACGGTTGTCCTGCGGTTGGTTGTTTTTCTCGTGGTTAGGCTGCGGCACCAAAGCTTTGAGGCCGCTGGGGTGCAAGGGCTGAATCACCATGAAGATGATAATCAGCACCAGCATGACGTCGATCAGGGGCGTGACGTTGATATCGTGGGAGGGGCCGCCACGCGACCCAGTTGACATTGACATAAAAGACTCCTCTCGCTAGCGCGGACCCGGGCTCCAGCGATGACTATTCCCCGCCTCTCACCGGCGGCGGCGGGGTGAGCGAATCGACCTTTTCGGTTTCCAGCGCAATGCTGTCCACGCCGGCGTCACGGATCGCATCCACCACTGAGGCAACCGCCGAGAATCGAGCCGCGGCATCGGCTTTGACGTAGACGATCTTCTCCAGCTGGTTCTGCATGTCGTCGCGCACCTGGTTGGTGATCTGGTCGGTGCTCATCATGTCGTTGCCGAGGTAGGTATGCCCGTCGTGGCTGACGGCGACGATGACGGCGTCATCCTTGTCGGCATTCGCCAAGGTTTGCGGATTGACGGCTTGGGCCAATTGGACGTTGACGCCATGCTGCATGAGCGGGGTGATCACCATGAAGATGATCAGCAGCACCAGCATCACGTCGCACAGCGGGGTAACGTTGATATCGTTGGTGACAGAAACTTCGGGGCGATGCCACGCCATGTTGATAGCTCCTTGGAACTGGCGCCGGGGCGCGCGCGAGGGAAGTCGAAGCGCGCCCCGGCCAATACGTCGAACCTTCTGGCTTACTTGCGGGCGGCGGAGCGGCCCGACTGTTTCAAGAAGTAGTCCACCAGCTCGCTGCCGGAGTTGTCCATCTCGATGTCGAAGGCCTCGATCTTGCCGCTGAAGTAATTGTAGGCCCACACCGCCGGGATGGCCACGAACAGGCCCAGCGCGGTGGTGACCAGGGCTTCAGAAATTCCGCCGGCCACCGCGGTCAAGCCGGTCGTCTTCTCCGAGCTCATGCTGGCGAAGGCGTGAATGATGCCGACGACGGTGCCCAGCAGTCCCACGAAGGGCGCCGTGGCGCCGACGGTGGCGAGCGTGCCCAAGCCGCGTTTCAGCTCGGCGTGCTCAATCGCCTGGGCGCGGGCCAAGGCGCGCTGGGAGGCGTCGATCTCGTCGCCCGAGACTTCGCTGGTGCCTTGGTGAGCCTGGAACTCGCCCAAGCCTGCCGCCACCACCTTGGCCAAGTGGCTCTTCTTGTTGACTTCGGCGACCTTGATGGCTTCATCCAGGCGGCCCTGCTTGAGGGCGCCGGCCACTTTGGGGGCGAAGGTGCGGGATTGTTTCTTGGCGGCGGAGTACAGCAGATAGCGGTCCACCATGACGGCGATGGAGAGCACCGACATGATGAACAGGATGATCACGATGTCGCGGGCGGTCCAGCCCATCTGGCGCCACATGTCGATGGGATCGAAACCAATCGATCCCGTGCCTTGAAATAGAAGAAGCAGAGCGTAAGCCATGAGATTCGCGTTTCCTTTCGGGAATTGAGAGCTAAAGGTTCAGACGTATTGCCAGTGCTAAGACGAAAATTCGGAGAGCGAGGCTACTCGCCGTTCAGGTCGAAATTCACGGTGATTTGGGTATCCACTTCCATGGCCTCGTTATTGAGCAGCAGCGGATGGTAGCGCCAGTTGCGCACCGCCTGCAGCGCCGCGCCCTGCAGCATGGCGTTGCCGCTCACCACTTCAAGTTGTTTGATGACGCCATCCTTGCCGATGATGGCGTGCAGCACGACCGCGCCCTGGACGTGGGCGGCGCGAGCGATCGCAGGATACTGGGGCGCGGGGCAGCTGATGCAGTTGGCCGCGACCACGTTGCCGCCCTCCACCACGGGTGCCGCCGCGGGCGGGGGCGGGGGCGGGGGCGGCGCCGCCGGGCCACTACCCAGAAGACTGCTGAGCACGGCATTGCCCTTGGCGTCCACCGGCACCGGCGGGGGCGGGGCGGTTTCGACCACGTGTTCGATACCGTGGGGGATCATTTTGGGGGCGATGAGCTGATTGGTGGTCGTCACCTCGCTCACCAGCCGGTGCACTTCAAACTTGGGCGTTGGCGGGGGCGGGGGCGGGGGCGGCGGGGGCGGCGGCGGCGCGCTCAGGAAGGCGGTCATGGCCGAGGTCGGCAGCACGTTGTAGTAGATGAGCGGAACAATCGCGACCAGAAAGATAATCCCAATCTGAACGGCGAGGGAGACAATGATTGTCGTTGGCTTCCGCGTGCCGACGGTGTGGGAAGTTTCCACCAAACTTTGTTCAAACATGGGAGGTGTCTCTCGTTTTGCTGGCGCCCTGGAGGCGCTTTGCCTAGCGCTTTATATGGCCGGAATCCCGGCCCCCATTACCGCTCGCGCCCCGCTTTCCCGCGAGCGCTGGCGCCCGCCACGGCCACCGCCTGCGCGGTGGGGCGTTGGCGTTGATTGCGCCATTCAATATAAGCCACCATCATGGGCGCCGCTACCGCAATCGAGGAGTAGGTGCCCACACAAATGCCAAACGTCATGGCGAAGCTGAAGCCCCGCAACGCATCCCCGCCCAACACCAGCAGGGACAGCACCGATAAAAACGTCAACCCCGAGGTGAGCACCGTTCGGCTCAGCGTCTGGTTGATACTTTTGTTCACCACCACCGCCAACTTGTCCCGGCGCATGATGGGCAGGTTCTCCCGCACCCGGTCAAACACCACGATGGTGTCGTTCATCGAATAGCCCACCAAGGTCAGGAACGCCGCCACCACAGTCAGGTCAATCGGCAACCGCGCCAGCGAGAACATTCCCAAGGTGATGAGCACATCGTGGAAGACAGCGACCACTGCCGCAACACCATAAATCAACTCGAAGCGAAACGCAATATAAATCAGCATCGCCGCCAGCGAGTACAGCACCGCGCGCAGCGCCTGATCGCGCAATTGCGAGCCCACCTGCGGACCGATAATGCTGGTGGAGCGCACCGTAAACGGCGCCAGGGAAAAGTCCTGGCTCGCCAATTGCGCCAGATGCGCATCGCCGGGCGCCGCCGCCAGCGCTTGGAACGAGGACAGCACGCCCTTACCCTCGGTGTCGCGCCGCACCTTGATCATCTGGTCGGCCAGCGCCGTATAACGCTGCGTGGCCACCTGCGCGCCCAGCCCTTGGTAGCCTTCCGGGTCGGTCTGCAGCAGCCAATTGGTGAACGCCTCGACTCCGATGTTGTTCAGGTCTGGTTTGCTGGAGGTGGGCACGCCGAGCACTTGGTACAATACCTGCACGATCTCGGTTTTACTCTTCTCCAGGTCGGCCTGGTTGAGGGCCGACAGCGGGGAGGAGATCAGCACCTCGTCCGAGTCGGCGCCGCCGATCGGCTGGATGGTGACATCGCCGAGCTTGGCGGCGGCGAGTCCCTGCCGGATCTGGTCGGTGGGAACGGCGCGGCTGAATTTCACGTCCATTTGAGTGCCGCCGGTGAAGTCAATGCCCATGTCCGGCCCGTGGTGGATCGCCAATGCGGCCATGCCGACCACAAACAAGACCATGGTGACGGTGAGGAAGTACCACTTTTTCCCCAGAAAATCGATGTCAGTGTCGCGAAAAAATTCCATTCCCAATCCACTTTTCGTTTGCAGCTTAGCGTGGAGCTTGGGATTCTGCCCTTCACTCCCTTAGACTCCACTCGCGGCCAAAATGTTCCCGGCGTCAACCGGCGTTCCAACCTTCAATAACCGCAGCTCTAGCCAATGCTGAGCCGCGCGCCCCGCACCCCCTGCTGCCGCATCAGCACGTAATCGAAAATCACCCGCGAGATGAACACCGCGGTAAACAGGTTGGCGATCAAACCGACCGTCAGGGTGAGGGCGAAACCCTTGATCGGCCCGGTGCCGAACAGGAACAGGAAAACGGCGCTGACCACGGTCGTCACGTGGGTGTCGAGAATGGTGATGAACGCCTGCCGAAAGCCAATCTCGACCGAGGCCGGCACGCTTTTGCCGTGCCGCATCTCCTCGCGTATGCGCTCAAAAATCAGGACGTTGGAGTCCACTGCCATACCGATCGTCAAAATTATGCCGGCGATGCCTGGCAGCGTGAGCGTGGCCGACGCCAGCGACATGAACGCCATCAGGATGACCAGGTTGAGAATCAACGCCAGCACGGCGTTGATGCCGGCGCCATGGTAGTAGAACAGCATGAATCCGGCTACCAGCAGGAACCCGGCGATGGCCGCCCCGATGCCCTCGCGGATGGAGTCGGCGCCCAGGGAGGGACCAACCTCTTCATCCTGCGCGTAGGAGATGGAGGCCGGCAGCGCACCCGAGCGCAATACCAGCCCCAAATCCGACGCCTGCTGGGGCGTGAACGAGCCGGTAATGACCCCTTGGTCGTCGATCCGGTTGTCGATGGTGGCGTACTCCTGCACGCGGTTGTCCAGCACGATGGCGAGCGGTTTGCCAATGTTGGCCGCGGTGAAGTTGCCGAAGCGCTGGCCGGCGTCCCGGGTGAGCGTGAAGCTGACCTCCAGCTGGCCATTGTTATTGGTCTGCGGCTGAGCATCCCGCAGATCGCTGCCGCTGACCACCGCCGAACGGGACAAGACGTACCAGTCTGAACTCCCTGCCGTGGTGGACGCGCTGCCGCCGCCAATGTTCTTGCCCGGCAGGATCTCGCTATCCTCGGGCAGGATGCCGCCGTACTGCGCCCGCGCCGCCGCCTCGCTGGGGAATGGCCCCGCCTTGCCCAGCCGGAATTGCAGTTGCGCGGTCTCCTGCATCACCTGCTTGACGCGGTCGGCATCGGTGATGCCGGGGAGCTGCACCAGAATCTGATAGGCGCCCAAACCGTGCGCCTGCACGGTGGGTTCGGTGACGCCAAGCTGGTTGACGCGGTTGCTGATGGTCTCGATCGACTGCGTGAGCGCGTGCTGGCGGATGCCGTTGGCAGCGGATGTGCTCAGCGACAGATCGTAGTTGCCGCTCCCAATCTCCTGCATGGAGTAGTTCGAGCCCAGATCGGTTTGCACGGCGGCGTTGAAATCTCCGCCGCGCGTGGCTGCGACGCCCTTGACAGAGATCAACTCTGGGTGGTTCTTGGGATCCGGCTGAATGATGGAGCCGTAAGCGATGCCTTTGCTGGTGAGATCCGCTTGCAGGCGCTGCATGGCTTGGGAGGTTTCAGCCCGGACGGCGTCATCGACGTTCACGTTCAGGATGAGATAAGTTCCGCCCTGCAGATCGAGTCCCAGGTGGACGTTGCCTATGATCGACTTCTTCCACGCCTGCCATCCAAAGCCGTTGGGGATGCCGGTGATCGCCACCAAGCACAGCAGGATGACCACGACGATAAACACGGACTTCCAAAAGAGGGTACGTTTCATGATTTACTTCGCCGTTTTCGCCGCCGCCTCGTCGTCGACGACCTGCGCCACGGCCGCGCGCACAAACTCCAGCTTGACCTGATCGGGCGCGATACGCAGCTGGAGGCTATCGTCCTTGAGGCTGACAATCGTTCCGCGCAGGCCGCCCGAGGTGATCACGCGGTCACCGGTTTTGAGCTCGCGCAACATCTTTTGCATCCGCTTCTGCCGCCGTTGCACCGGCATGATGAGCAGGAAATAGAAGATGGCGAACACCGCCAGGATCATCAACAGGCCGAGGTTCGAAGAACCAGCCGGGGCGGCTTGCAGCCAAGCCAGCCATGCCAGTGCGCACAGAGAGAGGGAAAACACGCAGCTTAGGTGCTCCTATTGTACTGCCATTGGTTCAGCCAAGGGTCCCGGGCAGCAGTTGCCCAAGTTCGATAGCATGACGAAGTTGCCGCATGGTGTCAAGGTAATGCCACAGGTTGTGCTGGGTATTGAGCTGGCTGGCCAGGATTTCGCGCGATAAAAACAGGTGGCGGAGGTAGGCGCGGGAGTAGCGCCGGCACACCGGGCAGCCGCAGTTGGGGTCCGGGGGTGAGGCGTCGCGGGCGAAGCGCGCGTTTTTGATCGATAACGTACCCTGGGTGGTAAAGAGCAGTCCATTACGGGCGTTGCGGGTGGGGAGCACGCAATCCATCATGTCGATGCCCAGAGCGGCGTACTCGATCAACTCGGCCGGGGTGCCCACACCCATGAGGTAGCGGGGTTTGTCCTCGGGCAGGGCGGCGATGGCGGCTCGCACCGCTTCCCGGCTCAGTTCCCGCGGCTCACCCACCGAGACCCCGCCAATGGCATAGCCGGGAAGATCCATTTCCGAAAGCCGCTCCGCGGCTTCGCGCCGCAAGGCCGGATACATGCCGCCCTGGGCGATGCCAAACAAGGCATTGACAGGCGCCGGCGTCCCCGTCCACGCCGCCTGGCAGCGTTCCGCCCAGCGCATGGTCCGCTCCAGCGAGGCGCGCGCTTGCGGCTCCGTCGCCGGATAGGGTGTGCAGTCGTCAAACGCCATGACGATATCCGCGCCCAGCGCGGCCTGGATCTCGATCGAGAGCTCGGGCGTGAGCTGGTGCAGGGCGCCGTCGAGATGGCTGCGGAAGGTCACCCCCGCCTCCTCGATCTTGTTCAGCGACGCCAAACTGAAGACCTGGAAGCCCCCGCTATCGGTCAGGATGGGGTGGGGCCAGGCGATGAACTGGTGCAGGCCGCCGAGTTCACGGATGAGTTCGTGGCCGGGGCGCAGGAACAGGTGGTAGGTGTTGCCGAGAATAATCTCTGCACCCAGCGCCTCGAGTTGAGCCTGCTCAACCGCCTTGACCGTGCCGCGCGTGCCCACGGGCATGAAGCAGGGCGTTTCAATGGTGCCGTGGGGGGTGTGGAGGCGTCCGCGCCGGGCATCGCTATGAGCGTGCCGGCCAAGCAGTTCAAATCGGAATCCCATCAGGCCAACACGGCGGTCGCGCCGGAAGCCACGATGATGAAAAACATCCAGAGCGCGAACACGGCCCAAAAGCTGCTGGAGAACTTGCCCCGCCGCCCGCTCAGCCGCGCCAGTCCCAGCCCCAGCAGCACCACCGTCCACAGCGCGAAAATATCGAGATGGGTGGCGAAGGCGTATAGAAACGCCGGCGTCGAGGCTTTATCGAGAAAAAACCCGAAGTTGGAGCCCAGCGGGTTGACGTAGCGAAACGCCGTGGGATCGGCCATCAACGCCAGCACCAGCGCGCTCAGCACCGCCAGCAGCGTCTGCGGCAGCATGGCGTGGACCACCACCGCCAGCACCGCCTTGAACTTCGTTTCCATGCCGAGCAGAAAATTCGCCACCCCCAGAAAAATCGCCGCCAGCACCAGCGTGACAATGATGACGCTGACCCCGACGATCAGCGGCATGAAGTGGTAGAAACCAGCGGTGGCGTTGATGGCGTTCTGCAGCGTGGCCGGATCCATGGCCTGTGCCCGGCTGCTCTGCATCATGCTCTGGCGGGCCACCTCGTACGCGCCCAGATGCCGTACCAAAAACCAAAAATATCCCGCTCCCACCACGATTTCCACCGCCCAGCAGAGATAAAAATGCGGCGCTTCGGCAATCGATTGGAAGGTGCGGCCGGGGGCGGTGAACACGCCGCCGATGCGCGCCAGCGACGACATCGGCACCGATGGAGTGGGGGTGGAGGCGGTGGCCATGGCGGTAGTGTACTCGAATCGAGGCCGCTGGCGCGGAGCGGGCGGCGCCAGCCGGGCTCCCGCGATCCATCAAAGCCAGCGGCGGTGCTGGGCGGATGGGACCCGGCGCCGCCGCTGGCGCGGAGCGGGCGGCGTTAGCCGGGCGCCCGCGATCCATCAAAGCCAGCGGCGGAGAAAGCGGACCATGAGATAGGCGTCGACATATTTGAACGGGGCGCGGCCGATGGTGTAGTGGCCGCAAGGCAGGCCATGGGCTTCGTGGTGCAGCCCCAGCCGTTCAAACGATTCCAGCACGCGGCGGGAGAACTCCGGCAGAAAGCAGGGGTCGTACTTCGCCCAAATGAGCAGGTTCTTCTTGGGATGTTCCCGGCTGGTGGCGACGAACTGATCCAGATAGCTGGCGGGGCTGATGGCGCGCCACGCCTCACGCAACTGCGCCTGGTCGAGATGGGTCTCGAGTCCCTGGCGCACGTGGGCGGTGGCGAGGCCGGTCCAGACGACGTCGCCAAAGTAGTGCGAGACATGATTGAATACGTTGACGCGCAGCCGGGGATCGTGGGCCGAGGTCAGCAGCGCGTAGCAGGAGCCGAGGCTGGTGCCGACGATGCCCAGGTCGCGATAGCCTTCGGACTCGAGCCAATCGACGCTGGCGCGGATATCGCACACCGCTTGCCGGGCGGCATGAATGGTGCGGCCAACGTTGGAGTCCACCGTATACTCGGCACGCTTCAAATGCGCTGGGCGCCGCCGGTCGTGATAGGGCATGCTGACGCGCAGGCTGGCGATGCCGGCGCGCTGAAACAGCCGGCACAGGCCGATGTGGCCCTGTGCGTCGGCGTTCCATTGCGCAACGACAATCACCGCCCGGGACTGGCCCCGGACCGGAAACCAGCGGGCATGCACGCGCCGGTTCTCCGGGCAGGCGCTGGCAAGTGGCTCGCCCCTGGTTGCTGGGCCGCTCCCGCCACCACCCCCGTGCTGCGCACTGGGGACCCCGGCGCTGGTCACCTGTGGGTGGGCTTCGACTGGCGGCAGCGGGCCCCCGCTCGGCTCGTAGCCATCGCAAGCTGCCTCGACAGGCGAGGTAAAACCCAGTTCATCGCCGCACAGCGAGTAATCGTGAACGGGCGCATAGGCGAAAAAATCACGGCTTTGGGCGACTACGCGATCATTCCAAGCGCGCAACGCCGGCAGCACCTCGGCGGGGGGCGCCGTCGCCAGCCAGGGCGGGAGGCCACTCACCGGTGTCTGCCGCAGCCACTCGCTGCCCCAGTCGAAGGGACGCACGCGGCGGTCGGGATCGACCCGGTTCAGGCGCCGCTCCCAGCCCAGGATCAGGTTGGCGTAGAGGTTGGGCATACACAATAAAGGCCGGAGGACTCACCGCGAGGTGGTGGATTCCGGCCGCATTCGGTTCACAATATGTACTTGAGTTTGGCACGCCGATTGCACCTGGTCAAGATAGGCGGCGCCGGCCAATGTGCGTTAGGCTATTCCGTCAGGAGGTTTTATGAAATTAATAACGCTGCCCGTGTGCGCGGGCACGCTCGTGCTTTCCGTGGCCATGGCGGGCTGTACTCACAGCAACGCCGGCACCGCCGACTCCGGCATCAACGCCGCGGTCGAGCAAAAGCTGGCCGCCGACTCCGCTCTGCAGGGCGCCAAAATTACCGCCTCGACGCAAAATGGGGTGGTCACACTGGCCGGTACGGTCAGCAATGAAGCCGCCCGCGTGGATGCCGCCAAGGATGCGCAAGTGCCCGGCGCCACCCAGGTGAACAACGAAATCGGCACGGACACGGCCATGGCGCCCGCGGCTGACACCAGCATGATGGCCATGCGGCCAGCGGCGGCTGCCGAACACCGCCGCGCCGATTCAGCATCGGCTGTGGCTGCGGCACCGCATATGAGCGCCGTTGCTCCGGTCGAGGTGGAGTCCGGTACCGCCCTGGATGTGCGGCTCACGCAGGCGCTGAACTCGGCCACCGCCTCCGCCGGCGGCGACTTCCACGGCACGCTGTCTAACCCCGTTCTGGTCAACGGCCAGGTGGCCATTCCGCGGGGGGCGGACGTCACCGGGACAATCGTGGCCGCCGATTCGGCGGGACACTTCAAAGGGCAATCGCGATTGGAACTGAAGCTGGCGGCGGTGAGCTACAACGGCCAGAGCTATGACCTCACGAGCGGCGCCCTGACCCGGGTGGCAGGTTCCCGCAGCACCCGCAGCGCCGAGACCATCGGCGGCGGGGCTGCTGTCGGCGCCCTCATCGGCGCTCTGGCCGGACATGGGAAAGGCGCGGCCATCGGCGCCCTCGCCGGCGGCGGCGCCGGCACCGCCGCCCAGGCGCTGACCAAACCCGCCGAGGTGGAACTGCCCGCCGAAACCGTCCTGAAGTTCACCCTCAGCGCCCCGGTGCAGGTCGTGCCCGCGGCCAGCGTTAAATAAGCGCGGGCGGCGTTTTTTCAAACGCGGGCACCCGGCTTCGCCGCCCGCGTGGCCGCGGGCGCGTCGCGGGGACCCCGGAGCCCCGCTCCTGCGCCTGCGGTTTATTGTCAAGTGCGGGCGCCCGGCTTCGCCGCCCGCTGCGCGGCGCGGCAGGACCACAAATACAACGCCCGCCGTCAGATGTTGGCGGCGGGCGTTGGCGTGAGCGGTGGGATGGGAGCTACTTGCTGGGCGCCAGCGAGGCCAGCGTGGCTTTGGCAGTGGCGGCGTTGGGGCCGTTGGGTGCGATCTGAAGGGACTTCTGCAGGTCGGTCACCGCTTCCGGCGGGGCGATCAAACTGCCGGTCTTCGGATCCGCCGTGGCCTTGCTCAGCAGGCAGATGGCCTTGTAGTAGAGGGCGTCGGCGTTGTTGGGGTCGATGACCAACAGCTTGTCAAGAGTGGCCGAGGCGCCATCGATATTGCCGGCGTTGAGCTGCATGACGGCCGCGTTGTACATGGCGACCTTGGCTTGAGTGGGGTCCATGGCCACGGCCTTGGCAAAGGCGGCGTTGGCGTCGGCGGTCTTGCCTTCTTTGTTGAGCACGGTGCCCAAATTCGTCACGTAGCTGGCGTTGTTGGGAGCGAGTGCAATCGCTTTCTGGTAGGCGTCGGCCGCCTTGTCGTACTGCTTGGCGTCGGAGTAATCCTCGGCCAGGTTGGCGAAGAGCACGTCATGGGTGGCGTCCAGGGCGGTCGCTTGTTCCATGACCGCGATGGCCTGGTCGTACTGTTTGGCATCGACGAACTGCTTGTTTTGGGCCAGCAGTGTATTCAGCTTGCCAAGCTTTTGGTTGGCCGCTTCCTTGTCCTTCAACGCCTTCTGGTAGGCGGCGGCTTGTTCCGGCGTCATACCCGGCGGGGGTGGGGGCATGCCAGCGTTGCTCTGTTCCTCCATCTTCTGCAGATCGGCGTTCAGCGTGACCACTTCTCCCATGTTGGCGCGGACTCGCTGGCCGATGGTCACCGGCTTTTTCTGACCGGGCACTTCGACGGCAACGTTATACGTGCCCGTGGGCAGCGTGTAGTAGCCGTACTTGCCGTCTTTGTTGGTCTTGATTTGGTAGGTGCCGGGCACGTCAGTCCGGGTGAACTCGACCTGGGCCTTGGCCAAGGGCTTGCCGTCCACTCCCTTGATCTGGCCGGCAATACCGCCGGAGGTCTGAGCCGTGGCCGTGAGAACGGTCAGGGCGCCGACGATGATTACCGCCGCCCACATCCCCAATTTTCTGGTGAAATGCTTCATTGTCATACTGTCTCCTTCGCGTAGGCGACCGGGTCGCGGCTGCCGGCATCGTGGAATGCCCGCAAGCGCAGGCGGCAACTGTCGCATCGCCCGCACGCCACGTCGGCATTTATGTAACAAGACCAAGATAATGGAAAAGGAGCGTCCAGTTCAAGCCCAAGGCGGACGATGCCAGCCTTGGAGCTATGCAGCAGGGGCGTGTGGACCCGCAAATGGCCATCGCGCGTCCCCACCCGCAGCAGCTGATTGAACGCCTCGTAATACGCGGGCCGGCAATCCGGATAGCCGGAACTATCGGGGGCGACCGCCCCAATCACCACTACCGTGGCGCCGATCACCTCGGCCCAGGACACCGCCATCGCCAAAAGGTGGGCGTTGCGGAACGGTACATAAGTCACCGGGATGAGGCTGGGATCGATGCCATCCTCGGGAACGGCGATGGCAGCATCGGTGAGGGCAGAACCGCCAATCTGGCTCAAAAAATCGATCCGGGCTATCCGGCGGCGCTGGACGCCAGACTCGACCCCATAGTGGTCGCAGATGGCATTGAAGGCCCTTGCCTCCCGCGCCGCCGTGCGCTGCCCGTAATCGACGTGCAGAAACGACGCGTCGAAATCCCGCACCGCCAGCGCCGCGCACACGCAGCTGTCCATGCCACCGCTCAGCAGCACCACCGCCGATTCCCGAACGGATGTGGACGCGCTCATACGCCTTTCCTCGCCGGATCCCAGATGAACTTGTGGATCTGCAGGCTGAGCCGCGCGGATAAGCCGTCGGCCAGCATCCAGGCGGCGAGTTGGGCGGGATCGAGTTGGCACTGGGCGGCGCTGCGCTCGCCGGCGGCGCCTTTCACAAAGGCGGGAGAGAACAGCAACGCCGGCCCTTGGCCGCTCAGCCGGTGCTGGGCGATGAAGGCCCGGGCAAAATCGTAATCGGCGCGGTCGGAGAGTACAAACTTCAGCTCATCCCAAGGCTGGAGGCGAGTGAGATTGGCATCGCGAAACTTCCCGGCCTCGCCGCTGCCGGGGCATTTGACGTCGACGATCTTAACCACCGCTTCCGGTAACGGCGTGAGGTCGCGCTCCCCGCTCGTCTCGATCATGACCGTATAGCCGCCGTCGAGGAGCGTCTGGGCCAGGCTGGCCACCGCCGGGGCCTGCAGCAGCGGCTCACCGCCGGTGAATTCGACCGTGCGGCAGGGGTAGGCGCGCACCGCCTCCAGCACCGCTTCCCCGCTCATGCGCCGCCCGCCGTAAAAGGCGTATTCGGTATCGCACCAGCGGCAGCGGAGGTTGCATCCCGTGAGCCGCACGAACACGCAGGGCGCACCTGCACGCGTCGATTCTCCCTGAATCGAGTGAAAGATTTCGGTAATCTGCAAATGGGGCAAGGTCGGCCCTATTCCGAGTACACCGCCGCCGTGATGTCGGTCTCGTAGACGGTCACGGTGCGCACGGTCACGCCCTCGGGGTTGTGCTGCAGTTGGTCGCGTACCCGCTCGAACAGGAAACGGGCCAGGTTCTCCGCCGACGGGTTCATCTCGCGGAATGGCTCAAGGTCGTTGAGGTACTGGTGATCGAGCCGTTCGGTTTCTTCCCGGATGATGGTCTTGAGCTGTTTGAAGTCGTAGAGCAGGCCGATGGAGTTGAGCCGGGGCCCGGTGAGGGCGACGCGCACGCGGTAGTTGTGGCCGTGCGGGTTCTCGCACTTGCCCCGGTACCCGCGCAGGGCGTGGCCAGAAGAAAACGTCTCTTCGACGGTGATTTCGAACATGAATCTCCATTATAAGTCTCCGCCGGGGGCCGATTAACGGCGGGGCAGCGGGCGGGCGGGAGCGGGCACGGGCAAAACGTGCAGGGCGAGGCCGGTGAGTGCGCCCCAGGCGGCGAGCTTGACCGAGGAGGCCGTCCCCAGACGCTCGTGCAGCGAGAGGACGAGCGGAAGCTGGGCGAAGGCGGCCCCGGAGCGGAGGCCCCAGTTGCCCTTGGGCACCAGATGGGCGTAAGCGGTCGCCACCCCGCCGGCGAGTAGCAGCCATCCCCAACGGCGGGCACGGTGGGAGCGGTCGTCGCTGGTGGCACCACTGCTGGCGCTGGCGCCGACCTCGACCAGCACCGCAGCCGTGATGCCCACGGCGGCGTACTGCAACTCCCGTTGCCAATACTCTGGATTGCGCATGCGTCCCCTGCGTGTGGGATGCGCTATTGGTTCTTGACGATGGCCTGATAGCCGTCGGCGGTGAGGCGGGAACGCATGGCTTGCGCCTCGTCGGGGGTAAGGTAGGGGCCGACTTGAACGCGGAAGAGGTTGTCGCCCCCAGGCGCGGGCGCGACCACCGCGGCGGGATAGCCGCGGGCGACCAGGGACGCCGCCGAGCTCTGGGCATCGCTCTCGGCGCCGGCGAATACTTGCACGTGGTAGACGCCAGTGGCGGAAGCCGGGGGTGCGTTCGAGGGTGAGGCCGGCGCTAGGGGCGTCCCGGAAGCGCCGGAGGCGGTCGGCGGGGGTGCCGCGGCCGGCGCTGTGGGCGGCGCCGCCGCGGGCGTCGCGCTCCCGGCGGCGGTGGTGGTGGTGGTGAGCGTATCCGGCGTCTGGTTGGTTTCGGCTTGGCCCAGTTCGGCCGGGTTGGGCGGCTGCACGCCCGCGGCGGGCGCCGGCGTGGCCGCCGCCGCATGGCCAGAGGGCGAGGCGCCTAGGCTAAACGTCGCCGGGATGGCGTGCTTGCCCAGCGTGTAGCCAAAGGCGAAAAACAGGCCGCAGACGATCGCCAGCGCGAAAAAAAGGCTGAGCAGCGACTTGGTGCCCAACTCCAGCTGGTAGCTGGAGGCGGGGCGCTTGGTCTGCTCTTCATAGCGGCGCACGGCAGGCTTCATTGAGGCTTGACCGTCCGCGCGTTCATAAACACATCGATCAGATCCAGAGGCAGGGGAAACACGACCGTGGTATTTTTCTCGGTCCCGATCTCGACCAGGGTTTGCAAGTAGCGCAACTGCAGCGCGATGGGCTCACGGGCGATGATGGCGGCGGCGTCGGAGAGGCGCGCCGAGGCCTCGTACTCGCCGTCGGCATGGATGATCTTGGCGCGTTTCTCCCGCTCCGCCTCGGCTTGGCGGGCGATGGCGCGCTGCATGGTTTCGGGCAAATCCACGGCCTTGATCACCACGTCGGTGACCTTGACGCCCCAGGGCTCGGTGCGCTCGTCCAGGATGGTTTGCAGGCGCAAGTTGACCTTCTCCCGCGACGAAAGCAGATCGTCGAACTCGACCTCGCCCAACACGGCGCGCAGCGTCGTTTGCGCGAACTGCGAGCTGGCAAAACGGAAGTTCTTCACCTCGACCACCGCCTTCTGCGGATCGATGACGCGGTAGTACACCACGGCGGTCACGGTGCAGGTGACGTTATCGCGGGTGATGACGTCCTGCGGCGGAACGTCGAGCGTGTCCACCTGCAGCGAGATCTTCACCAGGCGGTCGATGATGGGGAAAATCAGGACCAGCCCCGGCCCCTTGGCGGCGGGCAGAAGACGTCCCAGGCGGAAGATGACCGCGCGCTCGTACTCGGCCATCACCTTGATAGCCGACATCAGAAACAGCACCACGATGATGATGACAATGACGATTGCCGACATGCCCGCCCTCCTTGCCTCAACCAACCCGCATTTTAACACCCGCCGCTGGGCGCGGCAGCCAACTTGGCGGATGCACGTCTTCGGCGGACCGCTCCCGATGGTCGCGCTGCCGGGCCGGCTGCTGAGGGCCGTGCCCATGCCTGCCGACGCTACCGGCTCGCCACTTTTCGCCGGGTCGCATCGCTCGCTTGAGGGCGGGTTTCGATTGGCCGGCACCGCTGGGATGCGCGGGTCTGCTCATGGCATCTCCAAGCTGCCTCCGCCGGCTGCCGGTTGATAGACTTCCAGTAGGAGGCGGTTATATGCGCAACCTCATTTCAGCTTCGGCACTGAGCTTGGTCTTGGCTTGCGGGATGGCCCTGCAGCCCGCCGCACGGGCGGCCACGCCGGCGATGGCCTCGCCCCGTCCCCTCAGTTGTGAGGAGGCGACACTGCTGGTGCTGGTCACCGGCCCCGTCCTGAGAGATTTCAGCAATGGCGGCACGCCGGTGTTGGGCACGCCGATGCCGATTCCCCATGAGCGGGGGGCATGTTGGATCCAGGTGAGCTCGAACAGGCAGGAGCGGCTCGGGACTTATCGCGTGGATATCAAAACAGCCCGGGTTTTCGACGCTGGCGGCCGGGAACTCCATAGCCCAGAGCTTGCGGCCGCGCAGCGCATCGTGCGCCAAGCCCATGGCATCGCCGTGATCACCCCAGCGGCACTGGACCGTTAGGAGCCGATGATTGCCGACATGTGATCCCACCCGTCTCAACAATCCGCCGTGCAACCAGGCCTAGCGCACCGTCCAGGGGGAACGCTCCGGCCACTGCGCCAGCGCCTTTTCCGCCCAAGCGGTGGTCTTGCCGGCGTGGCAGCTCGTGCACGGATTGGGAATTTTGTACTGGTCGGTCAAGGACGGCGAAATAAAGCGGAAGGTGTGCGCATGCACGTAGGCGCCGGGCACCCCCTCGGTCTCGATTTGCGGCATATGGCAGGCGATGCACTGGGAGCCGGGGCTGCCCTGGGCGTGATGGGTGTGCGCGGCGATCGTCGCTTCGTGGGGTCCGTTGGGCGAGTTGGGGCCGTGGCAATCCAGGCAAATTTGGTTCTCGGGCTTGATCAGCTGGGAATGGTTTTGGGTGCCATGCACGTCGTGACAGGAGAAGCACGTGATGCCATGCTGGTACATCACGCTTTGCGCAAAATCGTTGCCTTGCATGCGGTTCTTGTGCGCGGTGCAGTCGGCGAAGTAGTAGAAATCGGTCTGGCCTAGATGGCAGGTTTCGAGCTGCCAGGAATCCTGCAGGCGGGAGCCCAATTGGTAACCCACAGGCCAGTCATAGTACTTGCCGTTCAGCGGGATCGAGAGCGGCCGGCCCTGGGAGTGGCACTGAATGCAGGTATCATTGGCGGCCACCGGGTCCATGGCGGCGGGGTTGACGATGTTGGCGGCGCTGGGGTGCGCGGCGTGCGCGCTGCCCGGCCCGTGGCAGCGCTCGCAGCCGACGTTCCATTCAGCCACCGTTTTGGTTTGGATGTTGTAGCCCACCGAGTGGCAACCGTCGCAGGTGGTGCCGGTGGGCCGCTGCATGTTGTCGGCGGGATAGTACTGGGCCCACCAGTCGCCGCCGCTGGAGGGAACGACGTAGCGGCTCCATTTTTTCGCTCCCACCTCCCACTGCACCGGCAGCGGGTAATACTCGTTGCCGACCTTGGTGAAGTAGCGCTGCTTCCAGATGCTGCCGTAAACCAAGGCCACTTGGCTCACCTGAAATGGCGCAATATGGTCAGACGCAGGATTGGGGATGATGGCGTCGGGATGGGTGCGCGGATCACGCACGATGTTGGCCATCGGCGTCTTGATCCAGCGCTGGTAGATATCGCGGTGACAGGATGCACACGCCTGCGAACCCACGTAATGCGCGCCCGCCACGCCCGCTGCTTGGACGGAGGCGGAGGGATGCGCGAGGCGGCGGAGATAGGCCACGATCTTCCAGCTTCCCTCCGTCGAGCCGGGCTCGGGATCGTGCCAGGCAGGCATACCTGTAAGCTGCACGCCATTGACGATAAAGTAATGCAGCTGGCCATCGGTGAGCGCCTGCGTGGCGGGGGCACGCAGATCGGGCACGCGGGGGTAGAGATTCAGCCCCATCGGAGTGCGGCCGCTGCCGTCGACGCCATGGCAGCCGGCGCAACTCGTGTCGAACGCTTCCCTGCCCTGCAGCACCACTGCGGGCGAGGCCGGCAGCGGATTGACGCGGCGCTTCTCGGCGCTGGGTATGGCGAAATCACGCACCCAGCGCGCCGCCACCGTCTCCTCGGCCGACGGCTGGGCGGTAGCGCGCAATCCGCGCCATCGAATCAACGCTGCCAACCCGCAGCCGGCCACGGCCGCGATCAGAAGCCCCCACCCCAGCCTTTTCCACATGCTGGAGCTAGATGCGGATCGGATCATGCTTGTTACAACTTTGGGCTTCTATTCCGGAGTCTCATTCACGTTGGAACAGAGGGCGGCGCAGCGGCGCTAGGAGTCTCCCGCGGCGTAGGTCCCCTGCGGTGGCGCGCCGGCGTCGAGGGCTTCCACCTCCAGGCGCAGGCCGTGGACGCGGCAGACGCGGATGGCGGCGCCTTCGGCGATGGGCATGCGGGCCGCCGCCCGCCAGCGTTCGCCGTGGACTAAGACGGTGCCGTCGAGGGCCACGGCGGTCAGGGCGATGCCGGTTTCTCCCAGCAGCCCCTGGGCGCCGGTCACCACCTGGTGGCGGCGCGCCCGCAGCACCAGCTCGGTCAGTATGGTGACGATCACGCCAAAGCCCGCTGCCACGCCCAGCGCCACCGACCAGGCCACACGCATCTGCGGGATGGGGGCGTCCACCAGCATGACCGCGCCCAGCGCCATCGACACCACGCCGCCCACGGCCAAGACGCCGTGGGTCGGGAAATGGGCTTCGAGGCCGAATAATATCAGCGCCAAAATCAGCAATCCCGCGCCTGCCCAACTGATGGGCAGCAGCGCGAGCGCAAACAGCGCTATCACCACCAGGATGAGGCCGGCGACACCCGGCAGGAACACGCCGGGATGGGTGAACTCGACGTAGAGCAGCATGGCCCCGATCGCCAGCAGGGCAAAGGCGAGGCTGCCGTTCATATCGAGTACACGCTCGCGCAGGCTCATGGCAAAGACCTCCTGGCGCGCGCCGGCGAGGTGCAGCGTTTGCTGGACGCCGCTCAGCCTTCCCGAGCGCGTGAGGACGCGGCCGTTCAAGTCGTTGAGCAACTGGTCGAGCGAGGACGCAGTGAGGTCGATGAGGCCGCCGCTGAGGGCTTCCTGCTCGCTGAACGACTGGCTGTCGATGACCGCCTTTTGCGCCAAGTCCACGTTATGATGGCGGCCGGAGGCGAGGCTGCGGATAAAGGCGGCGGCGTCGCTTTGCATCTTGGCGGCCTCGATCTTATCCGGCTGCGCGCCGCCCAACAGGACCGGATGCGCCGCCCCGGTGTTGGTGCCAGGCGCCATGGCCGCGACGTCGCAGCTCATCAGGATATAAAACCCCGCCGACGCCGCGCGTGCGCCGCTGGGCGAGACGTAGCCGATAACCGGCACGGGCGAGGCGAGGATGGCCTGGATGATGGCCCGCATGGCCGTATCCAGGCCGCCGGGGGTGTTCAGCTCCAGCACCACGGCGGCAGCGTTTTGGCTGGCAGCGTAGGCGAGGCCGCGGGTGACGTGCTCGGCGCTCACCGCCTGCACGGTGTCATCCAAGTTGATGACGACAACTCTGGGCGCCGCGGCGGCAGGGATCGAGGCGGCGTTCTGCGCACGGACTCCGGAGCCAGCGGCTACCACTAGCCCCGCGAGCACAAGGAAGGCGCTGATGAGACTAGTGGGTCGGTGCTTCATGGTTGGAGCCGAGTTGCGCTTGCAGCGCTTGGGCAGCGGCGTTGTTGGGATCGGATTTCAGCGCTGCGGCGGCTTCGGCCGCGGCCTGGACGGCGTTATGCCGCGCCATCCACACGGCGGCCAGACCCGCATGGGCCGCGCCCGTCTCCACCGCCGTCGCCTCACTGCCTTGATTGACGACGCGCTGAAAGTTCAGCGCCGCCGCGTCCCAGGCCTTCTGCCCCAGCAGGCGCTGGCCCTGGTCGAGTTCGGTTGCAACGCGTTCGCCAGGCGCGAGCGCTTGCAACTTGGCGGCGTTGAAGCTGGCCACGGTGCGCTGCAGCTGCAGAAAGCTCTCCAGCGGAAAATCCACCTTCAACGCTGCCGGGGCCGGCGCCGCGCTGCCGTTGGGTGCGGCCACCCCGGCCTTGGCCAGCGCCAGATCCGCGATCACGGAGGGGAGCGGCCAGTGCGCCTCCAAAGCAGAGAAGATCGACTCCGCTTGTTGGTACTGGCGCATCCGGAACGCGGCCAGCCCGGCATTGAACTGCGCCTCCGGGTACTCGGGCGAGGCCGCTGGAACCTGGAGCAACGCTTTCAACGCTTCCGCGTTATGCTGATCGCCCAGCGCGGCCTCGCCCAGCGCCAGCAGGATGCGCGCGTCGTGGGGAGCGAAATGGACGGCAACATCGAGGTCACTGAGCCGGGCGGAGTTGGACGGCGCCAATTCGGCGCGCACATAGCTCTCGTACGCTCTCAGCGGCAGTGCGGGCGTGGATGCCGCCTCCGGGGCCGGCGCGGCCGCGCCCGGGTCCACCTGCTGGTGCAACGCCCACGCCAGCCGCGCCTGCACCGCCTCCAATCCGGTAAGCGGTCCCGACTGCGCCGCCAGCGGCACCAAATGCTCGCGCTTTAAGTCGATGAGGGATGCGCCCGTCGTGAGCTGGGCGCCATCGTAGTCGTACCAACCCACCACCAGCCAGCGCGCGTCCACCTGCCCGGCCACGCGCATCAGTCCGGCGTGGCTGACCGGCGCCTGCAGCGGAATTCCAGCCAGCGCCAGCGCCCGCTCCCGTTGATCCCGCGTCAGGCCAGCGACGCCGCTACCCCGCAGTCCCTGTTGCAGCGCGATCACAAAACTCTCACCGATCCAATCCAGGCTGGCATCGCCGGAGCGGTTTTGAAAGGGCCAGATCAGGCAAGTGGCGGACGCGGCGCCCGCCCCAGGCGCTAGCGGCGCCGGTGGTGTTTGTGCGGACGCGAGCCCGCCAATCAGTCCAGCGATCAGGCCAACGATCAGGCCCAAGTGCGTGCGCCGTGCCAGGGAAGCCGCCATCGGCCCTCAGTATAATCGAGCATGCCCGATGACCCCCGCTCTCCCAAGCCAGCCGCCGCCCCCGCCGCCTTCGATACCCTAGCCATCCACGCGGGCCAGAGCCCCGATCCCGCCACCGGCGCGGTGAACGTCCCCATCTACGCCACCTCGACCTACGTGCAGCCCGAACTGGGCCAAAATTTGGGCTACGAGTACTCGCGCGTCTCCAACCCCACGCGGACCGCGCTGGAACAGAACCTGGCGGCGCTCGAGGGCGGACATTCGGCCCATGTATTCGCCTCCGGCATGGCCGCCATCCACGCCGTCGCCGGCCGCCTCGCGGCTGGCGACCATGTGGTCTGCGGCAGCAACGTCTATGGCGGCACGCCGCGGCTCTTCAATCAAGTCCTGGCCCGTTTTGGCCTGCGCTTCACCTACGCCGATACCCGGCAACCGCAGGCGGTCGAGGCGGCGATCGAGAGCGCCACCAAGCTGGTTTTCGTTGAAACCCCCACCAACCCGCTCATGGAGCTGTGCGACCTGCGCGCCTGCGCCGAGGTCGCGCACCGCCATGGGGCCGAACTCGCCGTCGATAACACCTTCATGAGCCCCTACCTGCAGCGCCCACTCGAACTTGGCGCCGATTTGGTCGTTCATTCGACCACCAAGTACCTCAACGGCCACAGCGACGGGCTCGGCGGCGTGGTGGTGACCACCACGGAACGGCAGGCTGAGGATCTGCGCTTTTTACAGAAGGCCGCGGGCGCGATTCTCAGCCCGTTCGAGTGCTTCCTCATCCTGCGCGGGGTGAAGACGCTGCCGGTGCGCATGCGGCAACACGATGCTAATGGACGCCGCATCGCCAAGTTTCTAGAGGCGCACGCCAGCGTGCGCCGGGTCTTCTATCCAGGGCTCGAGCAACATCCGCAGTACGAACTGGCGCGCCGCCAGATGGCCGGCTTCGGCGGCATGATGACCTTTGAAACCGGTTCGCTCGAGGCGGCGCGGCGGGTGCTGAACCGCGTGCGGCTGTGTTCGCTGGCCGAGAGCCTTGGAGGAGTGGAGACGCTGATCAGCCATCCGGCCACGATGACCCACGCCGCCATCGGGGCCGAGGGACGCGCCGCGATCGGGTTGACCGATGGCATGGTACGCCTCTCCGTCGGCCTGGAGGATGCCGCGGACATCGAGGCGGATCTGGCCAACGCGCTGGCGCGGTAGGGGCAGAGCCGTCTGCGCGAGCTGGACATGTCGCCGGAGACGCCTGCGCGGGGCTCCGGGGCCCCCGCGCAGACGGCGGAGGCCAAGCGGGCGGCGAACTCGGCTTGCGCCGTTCCAGCAGGCCGAGGAAGCCGGGTGCCCGCGTTAGTCTAATGAATCAACCCCAGCTCCGGCAGCGGCCAGTAGGCGAACACCGCCCGGCCAAAGATATCGCTGGCGGGCAGGCAGCCCCAATCGCGGCTGTCGTTGCTGCTGTTGCGGTGATCGCCGAGCACGTAGTACTGGTGCGCCGGCACCGTCACCTCGGGGTAATCCTGGTAATCCTGAAAACCGGCGGGCACATAGGGTTCCGCCAGACGCTGGCCGTTGACGTAGACCACCCCGCCCCAAATGGCGACATGATCGCCGGGCAACCCGATGATGCGCTTGATAAAGCTTTGCCGCGGATCGCGGGGATAGTGGAACACGATCACGTCGCCGCGTTGCAGCGGTCCCAGATCAAAGGCACGCTTGTCGATGAACAGCCGCTCGTTGTTGCGCAGCCGCGGCATCATGCTGTAGCCTTCGACCCGCACCGGCTGAAAGACGAACAACAGGAGCACGCTGGCGATCACCAGCGAAAGGGCCAAGTGCACGCCGGAGCGCAGCGCGCGGGTACACCAAGCTGGCAGGGGGTTCGACAGCGGCATGAGCAGGTACTCCGATCATACCGCCATGGCCGCCGTGGCCGCCGTGGCCGCCCTGGCGCCTTAGCTTGCCACTTGCTGCAGGGTGCGGTTGCAGCGGTCGAGCACGGCCTGCACCTGGCTCAGCGATTGCTGCAAGCGGTGGGTGGAGCGGATCACGCCGTCGACCCAATCGCCGAAGTTGTCGCTGACCTCTTCCTGTAGATCCCGTCCCGGGCGAGTCATGAGAAACACCACGGCGGCGACGGCCAGGGTGGGCAAAATCCAGGTTTTCATAGGGGCTCCTGCTATGCAGATGCGCGGGCGTGCAAAGATGTTTCCCGCCCTAGGGGTTCAAGCGGTAGACGGCGGTGATGCGGGCGGTGACGGTAATGTCCTGTGGGGTAAAGGACGCGGTGGGTGGAGGGGCGGCGGCGCCGGCCACCATGGCCCGGGCCATCATGGGCACGGGAGCGAAAGGGGCGGCGACATCGATGCTGGCATGGCTCAAGCCCAGGATGTGGCGGCCGGCGGCCGCGGCCAGAGCGGCAGCCTCCTGATGGGTTTGGCGGTAGCCATCGGCGATGGCGGCGGCGCGAGCGGCATCCATGTCTTTCAACTCGAAACTGACGCCGCGCAGGGCGGTGAGCCCGGCGCTGCCGGCGGCGTCGAGCAGGGGGCCAATCTTCTGAAAATCGGTGAACTCCAGCCGCAAGCTGGTGCTGACGCTGTAGCTGGTGACGCGATGGGCTTTGTAATCCCACTGCGGCTGCACCTGGTAGCTGGTCCAGTGCGCCTGCTGGGGCGTGAAGCCCTGGCGGGTCAGCAGCGCCCGTACTTGCTCGGCCTGGCTCTGCGCCTGGGCGTAGGCGGCTTTGAGGGAGGCGTTCTCGCCGGTGATCTCCCAATTCACCACGGCGGTATCGGGCGCGGCTTCAAAGTGCCCCTGGGAGGCGACGGTGATGGTGTTCCCATCGGTCGCGGGCGCCGTCCCCTCCGGCGCCTGCGCCGCCAATCCCAAGCCCAGCGCCAAGACTAGGCCGGTCACCAGGCCGATTCCGGTTCTCATCGTGCTCGTCGTTCGCATCGCTCGTCCTCCCTGCCCACGCCCCTGCCACCTTGCGTCTAGGATAGGCTAAATGAGCATGGAGATCATGATCGTCGCCGGCGAGGCCTCCGGCGACGCCCACGCCGCCGAGTTGGTTGTGGAACTGCGGCGCCGGCATCCGGAACTGCATTTTTTCGGCTGTGGCGGGGCACGGCTGGCTGGGGCGGGTTGCGAGCTGCTGGTCCGGGCGGAGGAGTTGGCGGTGGTGGGGCTGTTCGAGGTGGTGGCCCACCTGCCGCGCATCCACGGCCTGCTGCGGCGCCTGCGGCAGGCGCTGCGGCGCCGGCGGCCGGCGGCGGTGATTCTGGTCGATTTTCCCGACTTTAACTTGCGCCTGGCGGCGGCCGCGCATCGCGTCGGCGTGCCGGTGATTTACTTCATCAGCCCGCAACTTTGGGCCTGGCGCAGCGGGCGGGTGAAGATGATCCAGCGCACGGTGCGGCGGATGATCTGCATTTTCCCCTTCGAAGCCGGCTTCTACGCCCAACACGGCGTCGAGGTGGCGTCCGTGGGCCATCCCTTGGTGGAGCGCATCGCCACGGCTCGTCCCCACCTGCCCGACGGCCCGGCATGGCGGCGAGAACTGGGCGTCAAGGCCGAGTCCACGCTGATCGCTCTGCTGCCCGGCAGCCGGCAGCGGGAGATTGCGTTCCACCTGCCGGTCATGCTCGAGGCCGCCCGGCAGCTCCGCCTGGAGACGGCGCCAGGGCGGGAGTTGGAATTCGTGATCCCGGTGGCGGCCACGCTGGATGCGGCAGCGGTCCGGGCGGCCATCCAGACCGCCATGAACGGGCCGCTCCCCGCCTGGCTGCACCTGGTGAGCGCGGAGCAGGGCTACGCGGCGGTGGCGAACGCCCGCCTGGCCATCGTGGCCAGCGGCACGGCAACGGTGGAGACGGCGCTGCTGGGGACGCCGATGGTGGTGATCTACCGACTCTCGCCTTGGACCTACCGGATCGGCCGGCGCTGGGTGAAGACGCCCCACTACGCCATGGTCAACCTCATTCATGATTGGCGCGGGGACGGGCGCGTGGATTGGCGCGGCGATGCCGCGCGTCCCGCTTGTGCTCACGCCGGACCGGGAATGAGCGGCGACTGTGCCGTACCGGAGCTCATCCAGCAGGAGTGCAACGCGGGCGCTATTGTACACTGGGCTCACAGGCTGTTGCCCGATAGCCCCGACAACGAGGCTCGGCAACGGATGATTGACGCATTGGAGCAAGTGCGTTTGAAACTAGGCGGTCCCGGCGCCATCGCGCGGGCCGCCACCGCGGTCGAGGAGGCACTAGCCCCCCATGGCGTGCTTGGGCCCGCGCCCGCACCCACAGCAAAGGCTCTCACGTGAACAAAGCGGTTTCATCTTATTTTCTAGCTCCTTTTCTTGCCACCGCGCTCGCTGCCCTGACCGGCTTGGCCGCGACGGCGGTGCCGCCGGCCGCGGCGCAGGGGGTGCCCCCGCCGCCGACCATCCAGCGCACGCCGCCGCCATCGGCGGCCGCGCCCCAGCCTGCCCCACTGCCGGCCGCGGCGCTGAGCCCGTTCACGGTCAGCCATTACGACCTCAACCTGAGCTTCGATTTCCCGGCGCACCAGCTTCAGGCCACCGCCAAACTCACCATTCAACCCAACACCGCAATTTCCAGCGCCGCCTTCCGGCTGAACCAGAATTTGGAGGTGCAATCGGTCACCGACGCCAGCGGCGGCGCCCTCAGCCACGAGCGGCAACTGGATCAGGTCATCATCACCTTCAACGGCCCGCAACCGGCCGCCACCCCGATCGTGGTGACCTTCACCTACGCTGGAACGCTGGCCAGCACCTCTCTCAGCCCCATTAGCGGCCTGCGCACCGCCTACGTCGGCGACGACGGCGCCTTCCTGCTCTACCCCGGGGAATGGTTCCCGCTCTCCGGTTACGGCACCGACCGCTTCACCGCGAATGTGACCGCAACCCTGCCGGCGGCCATGACCATGATCGCCAGCGGCACCGCCGCCACCACGCCCGCGGCCGCTGGCACCACCCAGTACCAGTTCCAGCAATCGCACGCCAGCTTCCCCGGCACCGTCATCGTCACCCCGCTCAAACCGCAGATCTATAACAATGCCGGTCTGGCCTCGACGTTTTATTTCAACCCCGATGTGCCGCCCGACCTGGTGGCGAAGTACGCCGCCACCGTGGCTGACATCGGAACCTTCCTCACCGGCACCTTGGGCAACCCGCCCACCCCGCGGGTGCAGTTTGTCGAGCTGCCGACCGATGCCCTGCCCTCGTTCAGCTCCCCCGATGTGATCGTTCTCTCCCGCCCTTCGATCGGCGGCGCGGTCAACACCAACCTGCTCGTCGATGAGATCGCGCAACAGTGGTTCGGGATGATGATCAGCCCGGCAACCCTCGACGACGCCTGGCTGCAGTACGGCGCCGCGCGTTACTGCGAGGCGCTCTACATCGAACACACCCAGGGTCAAGCCGGCTGGAAAGACTTGGTGCGGCAACTCGAGGTGGGCGCGCTCAGCTACCCAGACACCGCCCTGGCCCACTCCAGCCGCCTCTACGTGTTCTCACCCCAGTTCCAGGACTTGAACTACGACAAGGGCGCCATGCTGTTCCACATGCTGCGCTGGCAAATGGGTGATCAGCCCTTCAACCAGGCCCTCCGCGATTTCGTCTCCACCTATGCCTGGAAGCCGGCCTCGACCCAGGATTTCGAAAACGTCTTGGAGAAGAATACCCACTCCGATCTGCGCAGCTTCTTCACCCAGTGGTACCAGGGCACGGCGGTGCCCACCTTCACCAATCAGTACACCGTCTACCGGCTGCAGGCGGGTGGCTACCGCGTCACTGGCCAGATACAGCAAAAGCTCGATCTGTTCAACATGCCGGTGCAGATCAGCGTGGCCACCGATGGCGCCACCGAAACGCGCACCGTCCCCATCTCCGGCGCCAATAGCAGCTTTACCATCGATGTTGCCGGCCGGCCGGAGAAGATCACTGTCGATCCCAACGACTGGATTCTGAAATCCAGCCCCGAGTTGAACCTCCAAGTCGAGCTCTCGCGCGGCGACAACTTGGTGGCGGCGGGCGACTTTCCCGGCGCGGTGCAGCAGTACCAGGCGGCGCTCAAGCTCAATCCCATCAGCTCACTCGCCCATTACCGGCTGGCCGAGGCGTACTTCCAAGAGCAGAACTGGCAAAACGCCGCCGATGAGTACCGGCAGGCCATGAACGGCGACCTGAACCCGGCCTGGGTGGCGGTCTGGAGCCATATTCAACTGGGTAAGATCTTCGACCTCACCGGGCAGCGCAATCGCGCCCTCAACGAGTACCAACTCGCCGAGGCCACCCACGACGATACCAACGGCGCCCAGGAGCTGGCCCGGCAGTATTTGCAGGCACCGTACCAACAGGGGCGGCAGGGCCAGCTCAGCGAGCCCGCTGCGGCACCCAGCAATCCCCTCAGCCCGCCCGACACGGCCAAATGACGTTATGGATTGCCTCTTCTGCCGCATCATCGCCGGCGAGATACCGGCCAGCAAGGTTTACGAAGATGACCGCATCTTTGCCTTCCTCGACATCCAGCCGGGCGCGCCCACGCATATTTTGCTGGTACCCAAGCGGCATTTAGCCGGCCTCGCCGAAGCCACCGCCCCCGATGCCGAGCTGCTAGGCGCGCTGCAACTCAAGGCCGCCGAATTGGCCCGCACCCTTCATTTGGAGGACGGCTACCGCATCGTGCTTAATGTCGGTCCCGACGCCGGCCAGAGCGTGTTCCACCTGCACCTGCACCTGCTCGGCGGCCGCCCCATGGCCTGGCCGCCGGGGTAAAACCCCGTGATCAAGCCCAAGGATCGAGGATGGCAACGCCGGTTGTCCTCATGCCGCTCGCCGGCAACTCGCCCCAAAGCCGTGCGATGCGCGCGTCGATGCAGTGACTTTCACGCGAATGGATTCTGGACCGCCAGTTCGCCAAAGCGCATGCCGTGATGCAGGTCTTCCGTCCATAGGATGCGGCAGCGCAGCGCGAGCGCGGCGTGAACGATTAGCGCATCCCAAAAATTAAGGCGGTGCAGCATCTGCAAGCTGATGGCGGCGGCGATGTCCTGGGCCGAGGGCGCGAAGATCGGCCACGCGGAATAGTACTGGACCTTGGCCAGTGACTCGGCCGCAGAAAGCGGGCGCGGAAGTTTTCGCGTCACATTTTGGTGGAACTCCGCGAGCACCTGCACACTGGCACAGGGCGATTCTTTCCGCCAGAGGCGGTCCAGCAACTCCGCCGCGCGGACCTGCTTGGCGCCAGCGCTGGCGTCGGCCGCGTAGATAAGAACGTTCGTGTCGACGAACTGGCGCACGTTAGCGTTCGTGCAATTCGTCGCGGGTCCAGGTAATTCTGCCCTGCGTGCCCAAATCGCGAGGATGGCGCAGGTCAACCAAGGCCCGGCGCCGCGCCGCCTCGTAAGCGCGCTCGCCAGCGTCGGTATTTGCCAACGCTTCCACCAGCAAGGCCGAGACCGACGTCTCCCGCTCTACTGCCAGGCGCTTGACCCGTTTCAGCAGCTCGGTGGGCAGCCGCAGGGTGATGTTCTGAAACCCGGTTGCCATGGGCTCATCCTAGCACGTGTTTACGTGCGAGCTCGCCTACGGGTGGCATTTTCAGCTTGCTGAGGGCGCCTGCATGCGTTCCCGCACCAGGGCGGCGCAGGCGGCGCGGGGATCGGGGCTGGATTGCCACTCCCGCGGCCATACCGGCGGGTGAATTTGGACCCGCACCACGCCCGAACGGATGCGCCACGAGCCGGGCGGCATGAGCGTTCCGGAGCCGGTAATGGTGATCGGGACCACCGGCGCTTGCGCCTGCTCGACCAGGTAAAAGGCGCCCTTTTTGAACGGCAGCAGCTCGCCGGTGCGGGTGCGCGTACCCTCGGGAAAAATCAGCAGCGGACGGCCCGCGCGCACCCCGGCAGCGGCAAGGGTGATGCTGGCACGGGCCGCGTTGCGGTCCGTGCGGTCCACCGGAAACAGCTGTCCGGCGCGCAGCACCGTGCCCAGTACCGGCACGGAAAACAGCTCCTTTTTGGCCAGGAACGCCAGGTTCCCCGGCAGGTGCGCGAGCAGTACCGGAGGATCGAGGTTGCTCTGGTGATTGGCCATGAAGATGGGCGCGGGCCCGGCGGCATTCGTCTCGCCCTCAACCACCACGCGCACGCCGGCCAGCGCCAACAGCAAGCGCGCGCCCCCGCGGCCCACGGTGTAGGCAAAACCCAAGCGGCCGGTGACCACCGCCCACGGTAAACAGAGCGCGGCTCCGGCCAGCATGTAAATCCAGGTGACCGCCCAGAGCAGCAAAGAACGCATCATCGATAAGCGCGGGCCCCAGCGCGGCCCTGCCGCGCGTCCCGCTTGTGCTCGCGCCGGCTTGGGGACCCCAGCGCCCCAAGCCGGCACTGCGCGGCGTTGAGGGGTGAGAGGCGGCGCCGCATTGATGGCGGAGCAATCATGACGCCGAAAAAAAGAAGAGGCCTTCGGCCACCAGCCGCGCCGGGCCCAACAGACGCACGGCGCTGCCGTCGTGTCCCGCCCAACTGACGCGCTGCACGCCGCCGGGCGTGGTCACCTGCACCGGCGAGTCGGCCCAGCCGGCGCGGATGGCCGCGACCGCCGCCGCGCAGCTTCCCGTGCCGCTGGAGTGGGTGGGACCAACCCCGCGCTCAAAGATGCGGATCTCAAGGTGGTGACGATCCACCACGCGAACAAACTCCACGTTGGTGCGGTGCGGGAAGTGGGGATGGGATTCCAGCGCGGCGCCCAAGGCCTCCCAGTCAGCGGGAAACTCCAACACCCGCACCACGCACTGCGGGTTGCCCATCGACAGCACAGCGGCGTCGATCTCGTCATCGAGCGCCTTGAGGGTGGACTGGCCCTCGAAATGAGGCACGCCCATTTCCAGATCGATCGTCCAGTCCTCGTTCTCGCCATCGATCACCGTGGCCTGCAGCGTCCCGGCGGCGGTGAGCAAGGGGCCGGAACGGAAACCGCGGCGGGCGTAGAAGGCGGCCACGCAACGGGTGCCATTGCCGGAGAGTTCGGCTTCGCCGCCATCGGCGTTGAACAGTACCAATTCGAAGCCCGCGGCCGCCGGCCGCACGAACTCGACGCCGTCGGCACCGACGCCGCGGTGGCGGTCGCAGATGTTGCGCGCGAACTCAGCGCGGTGACGCGGCACCACCGCCACCGCGTCGACGATGAGAAAGTCGTTGCCGTTGGCTTCGGCCTTGACGAAACGAATGGGTTCAGCGCTCATTGGATTGGCGCGGGCCCCAGCGCGGCTGCGCCGCGCGTCCCGCTTACGCTCGCCCCGGCTTGGGGACCCCGATCGCCCCAAGCCGGGGCGAGCGTCGCTGGCGGGTTAGGGGCGGTGTTGAGGCGATAAACCGATATTGCGGGCTGGTGGGGAACGCGCAGGCGCTCGACGCGATGGTAGAAGCGATCGAGATCGGCGCGATTAATGTGTTCGGCCACCGGGCCCGGGCTTTCGACCACCACCCAGGCGGCGTAGGCGTGGGGCGCGGCGAGGGCGGCCGCCCACAGGCGGTAATTCGATTCCTGGATCACGTCGTGTACCGGGATGCCATCGTCGGCGAGGGCGCCGGGATAGGTTCCGTAGTACATCAGGATACGCTGCCCGGGCCGCCAGGGAGCGAGCGCGGCGGCGAGGGCGTGCTCCATGGCGAGGCGGTCGGGGGCGTTGTGCACCGCCTCCGCATAGGCCACCGGTCCGTCGCCGCCCAGCATCGCCAGATAGGCGCCGCCGCACAACAGGGCCAACCCGAAGGTGATCCCGGCGCGGGCATGGGGCAACGTCACCCGCCGCACCCCGGCAACCACCGCCGCCACCGCCAGGCCCGACCACGCCGCCACCGCCGGCAGCAGTTGCACCCCGTAGCGCAGGTTGTAATAGCCGTGGGGCCAGTACTGCGGCACAAAAATGGGCACGTTGCCCGACCACATCGCCCACAGATACCACGGCAGCGGCAGCAGCAGCAGCCAGGCCGCCGCGCCGGGCGCGCGCCGCCGCCACCAGACCCAGAGCCCCAGCAGCGCCATCACCGCCAGCGGCACCCCAACGGTTAGAACCACCGTTTTCAGGTAGTAGAGCGCCGCCGTGGCCAGGGCATGGTCGCCGGGATAGAGCTGGCCCGCCTGGATCTGCTGCGCCGAGTTAGGGCCGCGGAGAAATGCCAGCGGGTCTTTGAGGTAGTACCAGTTGTAGCCGAACCAGAAGACCGGACCCGCGCCGGCAAGCAGACAGAAGCGCCAGGCCGCGGCGCCGGGGCGCATCCCGCGCGAACGCGCCGCAGCGAGCCACAGGGCCAGCAACGCGAACGGCAGCACGAACCAGCCGTCGTAGCGGCACAAGGTTGCGGCCAGCCCCCACGCCCCGGCTCTCCACGCCAGCCCGCGGCGCGGTTGCACGGCAAACTCCGAGCACTGGTCCACCAGCCCCAGGAACGCGGCCAGGTACACCGACTCCGTCATGGGAACGGCGGCCAGATACAGCAACGAGGGGTTCAGGCCGTAGAACAGCGCCGCCCAGGCGGCTGCGCCCGCGCCCCACGCCCGGCGGACAATACGGTGCAGGAACCACGTCCCCAGCGCCAGCGCCAGCAGCGCGGGAACCGATCCGGCGATGCCGGTGCGCCACAGCGGGGTAAAGATCACCAGCGGGGCATCGAGCAAGTGCGGCAGCGGCAGCCAGGGCGCGCCCCACTGCGACAGGCCGGGCGTGGCCGAGTCCACCATGCGCCGGGCGATGCCGAGGTGCGCGGTGGCATCGCCGTACAGTAGCAGGCGATGGCGCAGCAACGCCCATAGAAACGCCGCTAAGCCCGCCGCGAGCGCCAGCAGGGCGTAGACAGCCGGGCCGCGCCACAACTTGGGCGTGGTTGACGGCGCGCCCTCAGGCTTCGAAACGGGTAAGTGCGACGAACTCGCGATAGCGCGCCTCCACGTCGGCAGAGGTAATTTCGGTCAAGCGCTCCACCCCAAAACGCTCGCAGGCAAAGCTGCCCATCACCGAACCATACACCACCGCCCGCCGCAGCACGGCTTCGCTGGGCGCGGCATCGCCACCTTGCTGCGCCAGGTAACCCAACATACCGCCGGCGAAAGCATCCCCGGCGCCGGTGGGATCAAAGACATCTTCCAACGGATAGCCCGGGACGCCAAAGTAGCTGGTGCCGGAGCCACCATTGGCTGTTGCGTAGTACAGCGTGGCGCCATGCTCGCCGCGCTTGATCACCACCGCCCCCGGCCCCATGGCGATGATGGCGCGCGCGGCGCGGTGCAGATTGTGCTCGCCGGTCAGCAACTGCGCCTCCTGGTCGTTGATGGTCAGCAGATGCAGGCGGGACAGGAACTGGCGGACTTCCTTGGGCGAGCCCGTGATCCAGAAGTTCATGGTGTCGCCACCCACCAGCCGGGCGCGCGCCCCCAACTGATCCCGCACCTGGCACTGCAGCGCTGGAGCGATGTTGCCGAGAAACAGGTACTCGGAATCCAGGTAGGCGGGCGGGACCTTGGGGGCGAAGTGCTCGAATACATTGAGTTCCGTGCGCAACGTACGGCGATTGTTAGGGTTCTCCTCGTACTCGCAGGCCCAGCAGAAGCACTTGCCGGGAGCGTGTTCGAGGCCGCGGACATCGATGCCGCGGCGCGTCAACACGGCTTCGTCGGCAGCGGTGAAATCCTCACCCACCACGCCCACCACGCGCACAGGAGTGAAAAACGAGGCCGCCAAGCCGACGTAGGTGCCCGAACCACCCAGCACGCGCGGCGCGCGTCCACGGGGGGTCGTGATGTCATCAAAAGCGACGGAGCCAACGACAAGAAGGGACATAGGTATTTTTTTTCTAGGAAGCGGACCCTGCCGTGGGCTCCAGGTATTTGCCCACCAGCAGCCGCAGCCGGTCCAGCGTGGCGGCGGGAATTTGCTCGGGAGCGGTCATCAAGGCATGCCGTAACGCCGAGCCGCACCCACAAGCGCGTGCCGCTGGCGTCGCCAGCTGGTTGGCCATGGCGGCTGCGGCTTCACGCACCACCGCGCAGGCGTTCGAGGCGTTGCGGGTCAGGTTGGCGACGATCTCGGTTACTGTGACCGCGTCATGCCCCCGGTGCCAGCAGTCAAAGTCAGTGACCATGGCTACGGTGACGTAGCAGAGTTCCGCCTCCCGCGCCAGTTTGCACTCGGTAAGGTTGGTCATGCCGATGACGTCGGCGCCCCAGGAGCGGTAAAGGTTCGATTCGGCTCGCGTCGAGAAGGCCGGTCCCTCCATGTTCACGTAGGTGCCACCGGCGTGCACGGTGACGCCCGCGCGCTGGCAGGCCTCGGCCACGAGGCCGCGCAGCCGGGCACAGGTGGGGTCAGCGAAACCCACGTGCGCGACTAAACCATCGCCGAAGAACGTCGCCACGCGGCGATGGGTGCGGTCGATGAACTGATCGGGGAGAACAAAATCCAGCGGCCGGTGCCGCTCCTGCAGCGAGCCCACCGCCGACAGCGACAGGAGCTGGCCCGCGCCCAGGCTTTTGAAGCCGTAGATATTGGCGCGGTAGGGGACCTCGGAGGGGAGGTAACGGTGCCCGCGCCCGTGGCGGGCAAGAAACGCCACACGAACGCCTTGCAGGCTGCCCACGATATAGGCGTCGGAGGGATCGCCGAACGGCGTCGTCACCCGCACTTCCTCGATCCCGGTCAATCCCGGCATCTGGTACAACCCGCTGCCGCCGATAATGCCGATGGCCACCGGTTCACTCATGTTGCGACCCCTCCTCCACCAGCTCAAGCAGCACACCGCTCGCCGCGCTCGGGTGCACGAACACATAGCGGTGTCCGCCGGCGCCGGTCCGCACCTCGTCGTGCACCAGCCGTACCCCCGCGGCGCGCAGCCGCCGCAGCGCCGCACTTAAATCCGGCACGCGCAGCGCCACGTGGTGCAACCCCTCGCCGCGGCGGTCGAGGAAGCGGCCCACGGGCGAATCCGCCGCGGTGGGCTGGAGCAACTCGAGGCGTCCGCCCGCGGCCAGCGGCAGCATCGCGACCTCGACCTGCTCGTGCGCGATAACTTCCCTTCCCGAGGCGTCGGTTCCCAGAACGTGGTAGAGCGCGCAAGCGGCGTCGAGGTCGCGCACGGCGATGCCGAGATGATCCAGACTGAGGTGATCGATGGGGGCCGAAGGCACCCACCATTATAACTATCCGCTGCCGCCCGGTGCAGGGCCCGCGGCCGGCGCGGCGCCCCCAGTCGCGATCCCAGCAATCACCTCATCGATCACGTCATTGAGCGCGGCCTGGGCGTCGGCCCCGCCGGCGATGGCGGTGGCCAGCGCATGCAGGCGGGCGGGCGTCAGCACGGCAGGCAACAAGCGGGCGGCGAGCCGCTCCCGCGTCAGGTGCGGCAGCCGGCGTTCCCACTGCCGGGCGCGGTGCGCCGCCCAGCCGCCGTGCCCGGCCACCCAGGCCCAGCGCTGATCGAGGGCGGCGTCGAGCGCGGCCACCCCGGCGCCGGTGGTGGCGACGGTTTGGACAATGGGCGGGCGCCACGCTCCTGGATGCGGCGCCACCAGCGTGAGTGCGGCGCGCAGGTCCTGTTGCAGGCGATCGGCGCCGATTTCCGCCTTGTTGATGACAAATATATCGGCAATTTCCAGCAGCCCCGCCTTAAGCGCCTGGACGGCGTCACCCATGCCGGGCACGAGGACCACCACGGTGATGTCGGCGAGTTGGGCAATATCAACCTCGTCCTGTCCCACCCCCACGGTCTCGATGAGGATGTTGCGCATGCCAGCGGCATCGAGGATGCGCACGGCGCCATAGGCAGCCGCCGCCAATCCACCCAGGGCGCCGCGGGTGGCCAAGCTGCGCATGAAGACGCCAGCATCGGCGTGGTGGCCGAGCATGCGGATGCGGTCGCCGAGGATGGCGCCACCGGAAAAGGGGCTGGATGGATCCACGGCCACAATTCCGACGCCGCCGTCGCGCCCGGTGCTCGCCTGCCGCCAGATCTCAGTCAGCGCGGCCACCAGGGTGCTTTTGCCGGAGCCGGGAGGCCCGGTAATACCCACGGTCCGTGCGCGCCCGGTAAAGGGCGCCACCGCCTGCAGCAAGGCGTCGGCCTCTGCCGCGGTGCCCGCATCGCCGGCAACGCGGCTCAGCGCCCGTGCCAGCGCGCGCCGATCGCGGCGCAGCCGAACCACGACTTCCGGTACCACCGGCGGCAAGGGAGGTTCAGGGTTCACGCCTCGTTCTCCAACAACTCGCGAGCGATGACCAAGCGCTGAATCTCGCTGGTCCCTTCGCCGATGGTGCACAGCTTCACGTCGCGATAATACTTTTCCGCCGGGTAATCCTTGATGAAGCCGTAGCCGCCGAAGATTTGCACGCACTCATTGGCGGCGCGAACGGCGGCTTCGCTGGCGTAAAGCTTGGCCATCGCCGAGGCCTGGGTCACGCTCTCGCCTTGATCCTTTTGCCAGGCGGCGTGGAGCGTGAGCCAGCCCGCGGCGGCGATCTCGGTCGCCATGTCGGCGAGCTTCCACTGAATTGCCTGAAACTCGGCAATGGCATGGCCAAACTGGCGGCGCTGGAGGGCATACCGCCGGGCGGCGGCGCAGGCGCCCTGCGCCATCCCCCAGCCCAGGGCGGCGATGCCGATGCGGCCGCCGTCGAGGATCTGCAGCGCATCGACGAAGCCCGCCCCCTCGGCGCCGAGCAGGTTCCCGGCGGGCACCAGGCAATCCTCGAAGATGATCTCGCTGGTTTCGCTGGCGCGCATGCCGAGTTTGTTTTCTTTTTTTCCGGACCGGAACCCAGGCGTGCCGCGCTCGATGATGAACGCCGAAATGCCGTGCTTGCCCTGGTTCCGGTCGGTCACCGCCATGGCCACACACACCTCGGCGTGGGCGCCATTCGTGGTGAACGTCTTGGCGCCGTTCAAGCGCCATCCGTCCGCCGTGCGCACGGCCGTGGTGCGGGTGCCGCTGGCGTCGGAGCCGGCTTGCGGCTCGGTGAGGCTCCAGCTTCCGATCCATTCCCCGCGCGCCAGTTTGGGCAGATAGCGTTCTTTTTGTTCCTCGCTCCCGAACTGCAGCAGGTGGTTGACGCACAACGAGTTGTGCGCCGCCACAATCAGCCCCACGCTGCCATCGACACGCGCCAATTCGGCGATGGCGAGCGCGTACTCGACGTAACCCAGGCCGCTGCCCCCGTAGACGGCCGGTACCAGCACCCCCATCATGCCCATCTGGCCCAGTTGCGCCACCACGTCCGCTGGCCAAGTCTGGGCCTCATCCCACTCCATGACGTGGGGAGCAATTTCGCGCGCCGCAAAATCCCGCAGCGTGCGCTGCAGCGCGAGCTGATCATCGCTGAGACGGAAGTCCATGGCTTCATTCTAGGCGCGGGCGGCGTTGCCTGGGCGCGGGCGCCCGGCTGCGCTTCGCTCCGCCGCCCGCTTAGGGCGAGCGGCCGGGCTGGGTCCCGCAAAGCCCATCCCGGCCGCTCGCCCTGCTCGCCCAAGGAGGAGATCCGCCAAGCGTCAGTATTCGGAGGGGAGCCGACCAACGGGAGGCGCGGGGCGCAGCCCCGATTCGCTGCCGCGCGCAGCGGCTTGACAAACGCTTGAAAGGGCGTTGATCCTGTTGAGTCCTCGCTAAGGAGCCCAGAGTGCCGCAGCGCGTGCGCGTCTTTTTTCACAACCACTGCTTCGACGGTTCGGCTTCGGCCGCGCTCTTTACGGCGCTCTACCGGCATGCCCTGCCCACGCCGGACGCGATCGAGTTTGAGTACCGCGGCCTGACCCACAAGGTGGCGGACCTGTTCCAGCCCAGCGAGTTCACCGGCGATGACAATGCCATCGTGGACTTCAAATACAGCCCCGATCCGCGGGTGACATGGTGGTTTGACCACCACCAGAGCGCGTTTCTGAGCCCCGCCGACGCCGAGCACTTCCGCCAGGAACAAAGCCCGCAAAAGTTCTACGATGCCAGCTACGGCTCCTGCACCAAGTTCATCGCCGACATTGGACGGGAACGGTTTGGATTCGATCCGGCACCGCTGGCCGAGCTGATTCATTGGGCTAATATCATCGATCAAGCCAAGTTTCCCAGCGCCCGCGCCGCCGTCGAAGCGAAAGAACCGGCGCTGCGATTGACGTTGGCCATTGAGGGCTCAACCAACCCCGGGTTGCTGCAACGTTTGATCCCCGAATATCTCACCACGCCGCTGGCCGAGCTGGTTGAACGCGAATACGTGCAGGCCGAGCTGCGTCCCCTGCTCGAGCGGCACCGCAACTCGGTGGCCGTCATCGAGAAGCGGATCACCTACCAGGATGGCGTGATCGCCTTCGATCTCACCGACCTCGACCAGGAGGGCTATAACAAGTTCATCCCCTACTTTCTCTGCCCCGCGGGGATCTACAGCATTGGCGTCAGCCGCAGCCAGTACCGGATGAAGGTTTCGGTGGGGTCCAACCCGTGGAATATTGTGCCCGGCATGGTGAACCTGGCGCAGTTGTGCGAGCGTTACGGCGGCGGCGGGCACGCTCGGGTCGGCGCCATCTCGTTTGCCCCAGACGATGTGGCCGGGGCGCGGGCGGCGGCAGCGGAGATCGTGGCCGAGCTGCGCGCCTCGCTGCGCTTGCAGCACTCAGGCCACAGCGCCGGCTAAAAACGAGGCACGGTGCCGGCAAAGACCACCATCCGAAGTCTGCAACTGGCAGCGGTACTCGTCCTTGGGACGGCGACGGCCGCCGCGCAACAACCCCCGGTTGCGCCCACCTTCACCCAGCTGATGCCGCCGGCGCAGTTGGCCTTCATCAACAGCTTCGCCAACCAACCGGCCAAACTCCTGCTCAAGGACAAACGCTTCAAGGAGGTGATGAAAGAGATCACGCCCCGGAGCGGTTATCACTATGGCGGGGACATGAGCTTGTCGGAGGCTGTCGGCGGCGTGATGGACACGACCACGGAGCCGGTGACCATCCTCAATGGCCGCTATGCGCTGGTTCCGGGCGGGGTCGGCCCAATCCTGAGCGGACGCGGCTTGGTGTGGATCGATCTCGACCAAGGCGTGGTGCTGGGCGCGTTCTTCTTCCACCCCACCAATGGTGAACCGACGCCCAGCCTGACGGTCTACTCCCGCCAACTGACCCAGACCCAGCTCAGCATGAGCCAGCTGCCGGCCGCCTTTGCGGAAGATCTGGACCGCTGGGCCGTCTCTGCCAGCGTACCGCTGATCTGCGCGCAGTACTTCATCCCGGCCAACGGCAACAAATACGTGCTGCTGCACGACGAAAACTACTGCACCGTCCTATCGGCCCAGAGCGTTCCCCAGCAGCGCCTGTGTTACCAACTGACGGAAGAGGCCGCCGAGGTGGACATGTACGCGGCCTTTTTCATGATCAAATCTCACAACAAAGCCAACGCCACGGGCTTTCCCCTCGGGCTGCAATGGCGTATGAGCGCCGATCAGCCGGCGTGGCTGAAGGCGCGCGAGAACAGCTGTGGCGGCAATCCGGCGTGCCGGATCCAGATGACGCGGGAACGCACGCAGGCATTGCTTCAGAGCCGGTAACCGCTCGCGCGCGGGGTGGGGCCGCTAGGGCGCCGGCTGCTCGCTCATCAGGGCGAGCAGATTGTTCTCGCTGTCGCGGAAAAACGCCATCCACAGCTCCCCAGTGGAGAGCACCGCCACGCGGTGCGGGGGCTGGGGAAAACGCACGCCGCGCTCGGCCAGCGCCTGGTAGGCGGCGCGGATATTGGGCACGGAGAAGTACAGCACCGAGCTGGCATGATCGAACTCGGGCGACTCCGGCAGCGCCAGCAGGAGGCGCACCTCGCCCGCCATAAAGAAGGCCATGGTCTCGGTTTGGAATGCCAGCGGCAAGCGCAGGACATCGTGATAAAAGCGCACGGCGCGCGCGACATTGACGGCACGCAAGGAAACTTGCCCAATCTGAGCCAGGGCGAAATCCCCTCCAAAAGGCAGGTTCACGGGAGTCGAGGCCATCGGCGGCGATTATGGCACATTCGATCAGCCCCGAAAGCCGCCGTAAATCCTTGCCGGCGACTGGTACGCCGGCGGCCGGGCGCGCCTGCAGCAGCCTGAATGGAAATCGGCGCGCGGAAAACATTGACGCGTCCCGGTGGATTTGTTACGGTTTCAGTTCCCGCTTGATTCGGCTGAAGCAGCGCGTTTTTCATGATCGCCAAGAAGATTTTTCTAACGAAGGGCGTGGGCAAGCACCGCGAGCGCCTCACCAGCTTTGAGCTGGCGTTGCGCGACGCCGGCATTGCGGCCTGCAACTTGGTCCGTGTCTCCAGCATTTTCCCGCCGCGCTGCAAGCTCATCGCCCGCACGCCGGGGCTGAAGGCGCTGTCGCCGGGCGAGGTGGTGTTTGCGGTGCTGAGCGAGAACTCGACCCGCGAGCCCCACCGGTTGATTGCGGCGTCGATTGGTCTGGCGCTGCCGGCCGACCGCAACACCTACGGCTACCTCTCCGAGCACCACTCCTTCGGCGAAACCGAGCAGCAGGCGGGTGAGTACGCCGAGGAACTGGCGGCGGAGATGCTCGCCACCACGCTCAACGTAGACTTCGACCCCGACCGCTCCTGGGATGAGAAGAAGGAGATCTACCGCATCTCCAACAAAATCGTCCGCACCATTAACGTCAGCCAATCGGCGATCGGCGACAAACGCGGCATGTGGACCACGGTACTGTCGGCGGCGATTCTGCTGGAAGAGTAGCCGCGCCATGCCAGAGTCCCCGCTGGCCGCTGAGATTTTGCAACTCCTGGCCTCCCACTCGGGCCAGCCGGTCGATTACGTGGCGCTGTTCATGTTGCTCAACACGGTCGCCGGCGGGCACTACGAGGAACGGTTCTCGGAGCCTGAACTGGCCGGCGCCTTGCGCGATCTCCTCAACAGCGGCCAGATCGAAGCTTGGGACGGCGATCACGCTCTCACCGCCGCCGCCGCCCCGCTCGCGGCCGGCCACCCCGGCTGCCACTTTCGCCTGTCCAGCCGCAAGCCCACCAGCAAGATCTGAGGAAAACAGAGCACGTTTGCCCGTTCCCGTCATCTAAAAACTGACGGGTAAACCGAGTGACCGGAACCATTCCCATTCGACGTGAGTTCCACATCCTCGTAGTGGATGATGACGAGGTCAGCCGCCTGCTCACGCAGGAGATGCTGGGCCTCAAGCACTATCGCGTGGCGACGGCTGGGGACGCGGAAGAGGCGCTGAGCCGCATTCGCGAGCAACCGCCGGACCTGATCCTGCTGGATGTGGTCATGCCCGGCAGGAGTGGCATTGAGCTGTGCCGCGAGCTTAAGGATGACAATGCCACCCGGCTGATTCCGGTCATTCTGGTGACCGGGCTCTCGGACCGGGACGCCAAGCTGCAGGGCATCGAAGCCGGCGCCGAAGATTTTCTGAACAAGCCGGTGGATCCGCAAGAGTTGTTCGCGCGGGTGAAGAGCCTGCTGAAACTGAAACAGTTTACCGATGAGCTGGAGAACGCCGAAACGGTGCTGTTTTCGCTGGCGTTGGGAGTGGAAGCGCGCGACCCCTACACGGAAGGGCACTGCGCACGGCTGGCGGAGTACGCCGCCCAGTTGGGGCGGACGATGGAGTTGCCGGAAGAGGACGTGGTGGCGCTGCGGCGCGGCGGGGTGCTGCACGACATCGGGAAAATCGCCGTGCCGGACGCGATTTTGCGCAAAGCCGGACCGCTTGATGCCGAGGAGATGCGGGTATTGCGCCGCCATCCGGAGGTGGGAGAACAGATTTGCCGGCCGCTCCGCACGCTCTACCGCGTGTTGCCCATCATCCGGCATCACCATGAGCACTGGAACGGACACGGTTACCCCGACGGATTGGCCGGGGAAGCCATTCCCCTGTTGGCACGCGTGCTCCAGGTGGTCGATGCCTATGATGCCCTGACCACGGACCGCCCCTACAAGCCCGCTTGGAGCCACCACGAGGCCAGGAGCATCCTGCTGAACGAAGCCAAGCAAGGGTGGTGGGATGCGTCCATCGTCCACACCTTCTTGAACCAGATGGAGGAGCAGATGCGGCGGGAGCGGCGGGCGGGCTAAAGCAGAGAATCCACCCCGCGACGGCGTGTGCATCGTAGAATCAAGGGGAACTCAACACCACCCGTCGCTGCCATGCCCGTCTCTCTGAGCATCGTGATCCCCGCCTACAATGAGGCGCAGCGGCTGCCCGCGACGCTGCGGGCCATCGCCGTCCACTTTTCCCGCCAGCAGCCCGGCACAGTGGAGGTCTTGATCGTCGACGACGGCTCCAGCGACGGCACCGCTTCCCTGCTCACGCCGGAATTCACCGGCGCCAGCCCCATCCTCTGGCGGATGCTGAAGAACCCCGGCAACCGGGGTAAAGGCTACAGCGTGCGCCATGGCATGATCGAGGCCGCGGGCGATCGTATGCTGTTTACCGACGCCGATCTCTCGGCCCCCATGAGCGAACTGGCACGCCTGGAAACAGCGCTCGATGCCGGCGCCGATATCGCCATCGGGAGCCGCAGCAGAACCGAGCTGCTGCAAGCGCGCCAGAGCTGGTTACGCGAGCAAGCGGGCCGCATGTTCAACCGCATGGTGCGCTGGGGCCTGGGCCTGCCGTTTGCCGACACGCAGTGCGGCTTCAAGCTCTTCAACCGCCCGGCGGCGCTGAGCATCTTCCCGCAGCAGCGCATCGAGGGGTGGGGATTCGATCCCGAGCTGTTGTTCCTGGCGCGCCGCTACGGGCTGCGGGTCGAGGAGGTCCCGGTGGTGTGGGCGCACGCCGCCGGCGCCAAGATTCGCATGGTGCGCGATAGCCTGCGCATGTTCGGCGACTTGGTGACCATCCGCCGCCATGCCTGGCGGGGCCGCTATGCGCTCCCGCCGCCCCGGAAGCAGCAGGCGCGCGCCAGCTAGAAAGCAGCTGTTAGCTATTAGCGGGTAGCTCTTAGGAATGCCGTTCTAGCCGCCACCGACGAACTGCACCACCTCGATGCGGTCGCCGGCCGCCAGTGGCGTGTCCGCCCACAGCCGGCGCGGGATCATCGCTTGGTTACGCTCTAGCGCCACGCGCTGGCCGGCGAGGCCGAGTTCGGCGATCAGCGCCTCGCAGGTGGCGGCGCCGGTTTCATGCGGCTGGCCGTTGAGCACGATGGTCACGGCTACTTGAAGATCTTGAAGAGCTTGTGCAGCGGGTCGTAGAACTCGTCAACCACGCGCTCCTTCAAAGGAATAATGGCGTTATCGGTGATGTGGATCCCCTCGGGGCAGACCTTGGTGCAGCACTTGGTGATGTTGCAGTAGCCGATGTTGTACTCGTCTTTGAGGGCTTCCAGGCGGTTGCCGTCGTCGAGCGGGTTCATTTCCATCTGCGCCACATGGATCAGCAGGCGCGGACCGATGAACTTTTCGTGCATGTGGTGGTCGCGCAGCACGTGGCAGACATCCTGGCAGAGGAAACACTCGATGCACTTGCGGAACTCTTGCGGCCGGTCCACGTCCTTCTGGTAGGCTCGCCACGTGCCATCGGCGCCGGGCGGGCGCAGATGGAAAGGCGGAATCTGCTTTTTTACCTCGTAATTCCAGGAAACGTCGGTGACCAGATCCTTGATGTGAGGAAAAGCCTTCATGGGCTCGATGGTGACCGGCTTGGACAGATCCAGCGAGTTGAGCCGGGTCATGCACATGAGCTTGGGCATGCCGTTGATCTCGGCCGAGCAGGAGCCGCATTTGCCCGCTTTGCAGTTCCAGCGAACTGCCATGTCGTTGGCTTGCGTGGCCTGGATGCGGTGCACGGCATCCAACACCACCATGCCCTCCTCGACCTCGCAGGGGTAATCGACGTAGGCGCTCTGCTCGCCCTCGCCGCGCCAGATACGAAACGTGGCCGTCGCCATTAGTTGGTCTCCACTATTTATTTTCCTCGATGGCTTGCAACAGATCCTCGGGCATGGGCCGCACCGGGATCTTGCGGGATTCAATGGCGCCATTGGGTCCGCGGGACAGCTCCAGGTTGACCTTGCCCCACTCGGCGTCCTTGTCGGGGTAATCTTCGCGGAAATGGCCGCCGCGGCTCTCCCGCCGTTCCTTGCCGGCACGCGTGACCAGCTCGGCGACGGTCAGCAGGTTGTCCAGATCGAGCGCCGTGTGCCAGCCGTTGTTGTACTCGCGGTTGCCGCCAATACCCACCTTCGCGGCGCGCTGGCGCAGCCCGGCGATGGCCCCTAGGGCTTGCTCCATCTCGTCTTCGGTGCGGACGATGCCGACGAGGTTCTGCATCATCTCCTGCAGTTCGTGCTGGATGGCGTAGGGGTTCTCTCCCTGCGCGCCGCGCTCGAAGGGGGCTTCGCCGCGCTGGATCGCGCTGGCAATTTGATCACCGACGGCGCTGGCGCCCACCGCGGCGTGGTTACTCGCATAGGCGGCGGCGTGTTCGCCGGCGCGCTTGCCGAACACCAGCAGGTCGGAGAGCGAGTTTCCCCCCAGGCGATTCGCGCCGTGCAGGCCGGCGGCGCACTCGCCCGCGGCGAACAGGCCGTCGATGCCGGTCATCTGGGTATCGCCGTCGACGGTGATGCCGCCCATAAAGTAATGGGTGGTCGGCCCCACCTCCATCGGCTGCTGCGTGATATCCAGGTCGGCGAGCTGCTTGAACTGGTGGTACATGCTGGGCAGCTTTTTCTTGATGTGCTCGACCGAGTTGGGCAGCTTTTCCTTGATCCAGGCAATGTCGAGGAACACGCCGCCATGCGGGCTGCCGCGGCCGGCGCGCACTTCGCGCCGGATGCACCGGGCCACGTGGTCGCGGGTAAGCAACTCGGGAGGACGGCGGGCGCTCTTATCGCCTTGCGTATAGCGCCATCCCTCTTCGGCGTTGTCAGCGGTGGAGCTGCGATAGTTCTCCGGCACGTCATCGAATAAAAACCGCTTGCCCTCGTTGTTGCGCAGCACGCCGCCCTCGCCGCGGACCCCCTCGGTCACCAGGATGCCGCGCACGCTGGGCGGCCACACCATGCCGGTGGGATGAAACTGCACAAATTCAACGTCACGCAGCGCCGCGCCCGCCTGGAACGCCAGCGCCTGGCCATCGCCGGTGTACTCCCAACTGTTGCTCGTGATCTGGAAGGCGCGGCCAATGCCGCCCGTGGCCAACACCACCGCCTTGGCCAGGAAGAGTTTGTAGCGGCCGCGCTCGCGCTCATACCCGAAGCCGCCCACGCAGCGGCCGCCGGAGTTCAGCAGCGTCAGCAGCGTGGTTTCCATGTGGAAGGTGATGGATTGCTGCACGGCGTGATCCTGCAGCGTGCGGATGATCTCCAGCCCGGTGCGGTCGCCCACGTGCGCCAGGCGGGGGTAGCGGTGACCGCCGAAGTTGCGCTGCAGGATGCGGCCATCGGGCGTACGGTCGAAGATCGCGCCCCATTGTTCAAGCTCACGGACGCGGTCCGGCGCTTCCTTGGCGTGCAACTCGGCCATGCGCCAATTGTTCAGATAGTAGCCGCCGCGCATGGTGTCGGCGAAGTGCACACGCCAGTTGTCGCGGTCGTCCACATGGCCCAGAGCCGCGGCCATGCCGCCTTCGGCCATCACGGTGTGCGCTTTGCCCAGCAGCGATTTGCTGATCACGCCCACCCGGACGCCCGCTGCGGCGGCCTCGATGGCGGCCCGCAACCCGGCGCCGCCGGCCCCCACGATCAGAACGTCGTACTCGTGCGTCTCATATCCGGGCATTTAAAACAATCTCCAATCGTGGGTCCAGATCCCCATGGCGCCCAGGCGCACGTAGATATCGGTGAACATCACCCAAAACAAGCTGAACCACGCCCACCTCATGTGGACTCCGTTCAAACAGGTGACACAGTCGTAGGTCTTCTTCCGCGCCCCGCCCTTGACGTCCCGGCGTCCGCCCACCAGATGGCGCAGCGAGTGGCAGCCCAGGGTGTAGCCGCCCAGCAGAATGGGATCGACGATCATGATGATCGTGCCCAGGTGAATCTGGAACTGCTTGACGCCGTTGACCATGAACCACATCGAGTTCCAGGCGTCATGCGCCAAAAGCACCAGGAACAGCAGCGCCAAATACAGAAAGTAGCGGTGGCTGTTCTGCAGCAGCAGCGGCCATTTGCGCTCGCCCCAGTAGCTTTTGCGGGGCTCGCCCACCGCGCACGTGGCCGGGTCGGCCCAAAACGCCTTGTAGTAGGCGCCGCGGTAGTAGTAGCAGGTGACACGGAATCCGCCTGGCGCCCACAGAATCAACAGCGCCGCCGAGAAAGGCAGGAAGGCCGGCCACCACCCCGGCCGCGTGGTCAGCAGCACCGGCGAGTACATCGGCGACAGGTAGGGCCCAAAGCGGTAAAAGTCGCCCTGGAACGCCGCCCACGTCGAGTACACGACGAACGCGCCCAGGCCGAGAAAAACCAGTAGCGGCTGCACCCACCACAGATCCGGCCGTTCGGTTCGTCCGAACGGGCGCTGCGGTGGCGGCGGCGATTTCAAAGCCTTCAGCGGCACGTCAATCGTGGACACGCAACGACTCCTTTGAGATCCAGGGCAACGGCGAATTAACAGAATAGCGTTGCGACGGCATCTGGGGCAACCCGGACGTGGGTTTTGTCATCGCGAGTGGCTCGCCACGGGTGTTTACCAGTGCGAGACCTGAACAATATCCCGGCTGCGCCAGCCGCCAGCGCAGCTATGCTGGAACGCAGGAGGACTCGGCATGAAACGCAATGCCCTCATCGCCGCCTGTGCCCTTTCGGCCGTGGGCTTGGCCTTGGCCCAGACCGCACCTGCCCCCACCGTCACGGACATCGCCGCCAACCCGGCGACGCCATCGACTCTCGTGGCGGCGCCCGTAGCGGCCGCGGCGACGATCGTCCCCGTCAATACCCCCATCCGGCTGCAGCTTGAGACCCACCTCAACACGCGCTTCAACACCTACGGCGATGGGTTCGCGGCGCGCGTCATGACCTCGGTCTTCTACCAGGGCCAGGAGGTCATTCCCAGCGGGGCCATCCTCGAAGGCCACGTCGTGCGGGTGAAGGACTCACGGCCGGCGGCGTCGGAGTCCGCGTTGATGTTGAAGCCCGACCTGCTCACCATGCCCGGGGGCCAGCGCTACGTCATCAGCGCGGTCGTGGTGCAGGGCGATGCGCATAACCCGGCGCGCGTGAACTCGGAAGGCGAGTTGCAAGAGCCGCGGGGCATGATGGCCACGGACGTGCACCACGCCGAAGCGGGCATCGGCGGCGGCATGGTTGGAGGCGCGCTGCTAGCGGGCGCGCAGGGGGCGGCAGTGGGTGCGGGCGTGGGGGCAGCGGTTGCGGCCGGCATCTGGCTGGTCCGCCACCGGCACCTGGAACTGAACCCCGGCAGCCAATTGACGGTGAAGCTGGAGCGCCCGTTGCAACTCACCCGGCAATAGCCGCCGGGCACGGGCCTCCACTGGTATCATCAGAAATGATGACGCGGGAGGAATTCGAGGCGAACGCGCTTCTGCGCTTGCAGCGGCT